>JADZDN010000278.1 GCA_020851015.1 Alphaproteobacteria bacterium
CGAAATCGGTGATCGACTCCATCGCGGCGATCCATTTCTCGCGGGTCGGGTTGGGCCCGGCGCGCCGGAAGGCCTCGACCGTCACGATCGCGACCGGGACGCCGAAATAGTAGAAGTTGGTCGGCGGTCCCGCCTTCGGCAGCTCGTCCTTGGTCAGGTACTTGGTGAAGATGTCCTGCATCTCCTTCATCGGCGGGGTGTTGAGCCGCGCCTTGAACTGGTAGGGCTGGTAGAACCGCTCGCGCACGGCGGCGGGATTGTTGACCTGCTGGACGGTCTGATCGAAATCGGCGCCCAGCGCGCCGACGACCGGGGCGTTCACGGCGAACTTCTGCATGTCGCGCAGCAGGATCACCAGCTCCTGCTGGTAGAGGCAGCCCATCACCGCCTGCGCGCCGGACTGCTTGATCTGCAGCGTCTGGGCCGTGGCATCGGTCGAGCCGCGCTCCATGGCGGTGCGCACCACCACCTCGCCCCCGTTGGCCTTGATGAAGTCGGCCGCCGGATTGCAGTAGCCGTGCGCCCAGTCATTGCTGTGTTCGACGATGGCGATCTTCTTGATCGAAGGATTGGTCATCGCGAAGCCGGCCATCGCCTGCCCCGACTCGATGCCGGTGTAGGTGGCGTGGAACATCGCCGGCACGGTCGGCCGCGTCAGCTTCGGATTGGCCGAGGCGCCCATCCAGGGCACGCCTTCCTGCTCCAGCATCGGCTTGATCGCCATGGCGACGCCGCTGCAGGGATGGCCCATGATCATGAAGACCTTGTCTTCGTAGATCAGCTTTTTCGCCGCCGCGATGCCCTTGGCTTCGTTGCAGGCGTCGTCGCCGAAGATCGTCTCGAACTTGCGGCCGTGCACGCCGCCCTTGTCGTTGAGGTAGCGCAGATACGCCTCGGGCCCGTAGTTCAGCGGATTGAACACCGCCGAGTCGCCCGAGAACGGCCCCAGGTTGCCGATCCTGATCGTCTTGTCGGTAATGCCCTGCGTATTGTCGGCGAGCGCGGGAACCGCGACCGCCATCAACGCAAGGGCAGCAAAGGCAGAAAGCGTCTTTAACTGGCCCATGGCTTGGTCTCCTCGATTGAAGCCTTCCCTCTGACCGTTCCTGTGGACGCTCGATCCGCAACCGCCGCCGTCCGGCGCTATCGGATTGCGATATCGCGCTGCCTTCCTGGCTTTGCAAACATGCTATGGCCTATTCCGCCGCGCGTCCAACCCGCTGTTCGACCAGCCGGCGCAATTCGCGATCGAAGGCCGAGACGCGCGGCGTCGCATCGGCCAGCAGCGTCGCCAGCGACGCGCGCGGATCGGCACCGAGCTCCGGCACGACCGCCAGCATGATCCGCCGGCGCTCCTGCTGCCGCGCGGAAACCGGCATCGCCGCGAGCGCCGCATTGAGCGCGTTCATCCGCGCGTCGTCGAACACGCGCTCCCATGCATCGCGCTCGGGCCCGAAGGAGAAGGCGGCGGCCGATTCCCGCGCGGTCGCGCGACGCGCGCTGGTGGCCGGTTCGTCGACCGCGTCGCCGTTCGTCGCCACGCCATAGTCGCGCAAGGCGGACTCGGCGCTGATGAAGCCGCGGCGCAGGTCGGACAGAACGGCCGCCGGATCGCGCCGGTAGGGATCGCCCCAGCCGCCGCCGCCCGGCGTCATCACCGTGACGACGTCGCCCGCCTTCAGCTCGAGCAGGTCGACCTTGCCCAGCTCGCGCTCGTCGTCGCCGCCCAGGTTCAAGACGGTCCGCGCGGACTTGCCGGGCTGCCCGCCTGCCGCGCCGTAGGGCTGGAAGCGGAAACGCTCCATGCCGCGGCCCAGCACCTGCGCCCCGTCGCTCAGCACGCGGAAGGTGAGCATCAGGCCGGCGCCGCCGCGCCACTGGCCGGCGCCGCCCGAATCCGTCCGGATGGCGTAGTCGATCACCTCGATGGCGGCGTCGCCCTCTACCGTCTCCAGCGGGTTGTTGGCCAGGTTGGAGATGCTGCTGTCGCGCCCGTCCACCCCGTCATGGCCCTTGCGAGCGCCCATGCCGCCGATCATCGGCTCGACGACGATGACATTGCGCTGTCCGTTGGCGCCCGTGGGCTCGGCCAGCACGACCGGGATCGTCACGCCGCCGTTGCAGGCCGGCACCAGATCGGGCGCCGCCTTGGACAGCGCGCCCGACAGCGTCTCGTTCACGCGGATCGCTGCCGCGTGTCGAACCCCGGTCGCGGCCGGGAACACCGGGTTCACGATCGTGCCCGCCGGCGCCTGGACATGGACTGGGCTAAAGATGCCCTCGTTCAGCGGGATCGTCGGATCGAGCGTGCTGATGAAATGCACCAACTTCAGGGTCAGCCAGGGATGGCGCTTTCCGCCCGTGGGAATGTTGTAGGCGGCCATTACCTGGGGATCGGTGCCGGTGTAGTCGATCCAGGCCTCGCCATCCTTCACGGTGAGCGCGAGGCGGATCCGCAGTGGGATGCCGGTGACCAGGTCGTCGTCGAGATAGTCCCAGAACTCGTAGCGCCCGTCGGCCAGCCGGCGCAGGGCCGCGCGGGCGCGCATGCCGGTGTATTCGATGATGTCGTGCTGCGCCGCGACGATCGTCTGCAGCCCGTGCTGCGCGATCATCTCCATGACGCGCCGCCGCCCCACTTCCAAGGCGGCCAGCATCGCCCGGATGTCGCCCAGGTTGGTGTCGGGCGTGCGGCAGTTCGCCAGGAACAGGGTCAGGAAGTCCGGGTTCATCTCGCCCGCCCGCACCAGCTTCATGGGCGGGATCAGGAAGCCTTCCTGATAGACCTCGCGGCTGCGTGGCGAGATGCTGGACGGCACCGCGCCGCCGACATCGGTGATATGGATGAAGGACCAGCCGTAGCAGATGATCTTGCCTTCGTGGAAATAGGGCTGGATCAGGTGGACGTCCGGCGTGTGCGTCGCCAGGCCTTCCGACGCATAGGGATGATTGGTCACGATCACGTCGCCCGGCGCCAGGTCCTTGACCGCGCGGATCGACGGGCCGCAATCCAGGTCGATGAACCCGGACACGCCGATCGCCGCCGGATAGGCGAAGAACTTTCCGTCGGGCTTCACCAGCGCCGTGCCGAAATCCGCCGTCTCCTTCACGTAGAGCGTGCGGCCGGTGCGCTGCAACGCGTAGCCCATCTCCTCGGCGGTCGCGATCGCCTTGTTCGACAGGATCTCGAGCAGCACGGGATCGGTTTGCATCGCTTCCTCAGTGACCGGCGTCAGGCGCGCGTGATGTGGAGATTGCCGCCATCGTCGACCCGCGCGCGCCAGCCGGCGAGCATCCAGGTCGTGGTGTCCTCCTGCTCGATCAGCGCGGGGCCGGCGAAGGACTGGCCGGGATGCAGGTCGCCGCGGCGATGGACGGCGGCTTCGATCCATTGCCCGCGCTGGAACACGCGCCGGCGCGCATAGGGAACCGGCGCGCCCGCGCCGGGACTTGAGGCGGGGGCCGCAACCGGCGGCACCTTGCCGACGATGCGCAGGCGCACGGTCGTGATCTCCACCGGGCTCTGCGCATCGCGGAAACCATAGACGCGCTCATGCGCTTGATGGAACAGCTCGGCTAGCTCGGCGGCATTCGCCCCGTCCTTGCGCTCGGGGATCGACACCTGCAGCTCGTAGGCTTGGCCGACATAGCGCATGTCGGCATCGCGCACCACGGCGGTCGCGCCAACGATCTTCCCTTCGCGGTCCAGCCAGGCGCGCGCGTCCTTGATCATCGTCGCGAACAGGTCGTCGAGCTGCCGCGCGACGGCTGCGTCCAGCCGACGGCGGACCGTGCGCACATAGTCGCGCTTGATGTCCGCCAGAATGGCGCCCATCGCGCAGAACGTGCCGGGCGCCGGCGGCACGACGATCGTGTTCAGCCGCGCCTCCTCCGCCAGCAGGTTGCTGTGCGTCGGCCCAGCCCCGCCGAACGGCACCAGCGCGAAGCCACGCGGGTCGAGGCCGCGCTGCGCCAGGCCCTTGAACAGCTCGGTCGCCATCCTCGCCGTCGCGACGTTGAGCGCGGCCTCCGCGGCCTGGGCCGCGCGGTCGGCGCCGGCAAGCCCGATGCGCTGGGCCACCGCGTCCAGCGCCGCGACGGCCGCGTCCTTGTCCAGGGTCATGCGCCCGCCAAGGAAGGCGCCGGGATCGATCACGCCCGCCGCCACGTAGCAATCCGTGACGGTCGGCTGCGTTCCGCCGCGGCGGTAGCAGATCGGGCCGGGATCGGCGCCGGCACTGTCCGGGCCCACCTTCAGCACGCCGTGCGCGTCGACCCACACCAGCGATCCGCCGCCCGCGCCGATCGAGGATACGTTCACCACCGGCAGCACCAGCGGAAAGTCGCCGATCATCGTGCGCGTGGTGTATTCGGGCTCGCCGCCCTCGGACACGGCGATGTCGCTGCTGGTGCCGCCCATGTCGAAGGTGATGATGCGCGGGCTGCGCGCCACCGCCGCCGTCCGCGCCGCCGCGACCACGCCGGACGCCGGGCCCGACATGACGGTCTCGATCGGACGCGCCCGCGCGCTGTCCAGGCTCAACGACCCGCCGTTCGACGCGGTGATATAGAGCGGCGCCAGGACGCCGATGCGGTCCATCCGCTCGCGCAGCGTCGTGTAGTAGCGCTCGAGCAGCGGGTGGATGTAGGCGTTGAGCGTCGCAACGAGCGCACGCTCGTATTCGCGGATCTCGGGCCAAACATCGGCCGAGCAGCTGACCAGGATGCCGGGCAGGTGCGCGCGCAGACTCTGCGCGACGCGCCGCTCCAGCGCGGGATTTGCGTAGGAGTTGAGCAGCATGACCGCGACCGCCGACACCCCGGTGGCCGCGATGGCGCGCGCAAGGTCGGCCAGCGCCTGGTCGCTCGGCTCGACCGCCGCCGATCCATCCGGCCGGCCGCGGGCGGCGACCTCGAACACCAGGTCGCGCGGCACCAGCGGCTCTTCCTTGGCCGCATGAAGGTCATACGAGGAGGGCATCCGGCAGCGAGCGATCTCCAGCACGTCGCGGTTGCCCCGGCTGGCGACCAGCGCAATTCGCGCGCCGCGGCGCTGGATGATGGCATTCACGCCCAGCGTGGTGCCGTGCACGACCAGCTCGACGTCGGCGGGCGCGAGCTTCGCGCGCTTCAGCAGGCCCTGCATGCCGCGCTCGACCGCCAGCGAGGGGTCGGCGGGCACGCTCGGCTCCTTGAAATAGGTCAGGGCGCCCGTGGACACATCGGTCAGCACGAAGTCGGTAAACGTGCCACCGACATCGATGCCAACGCGGCACCGTGCCTTTCCTGCTATCGCAGCGGTCAAAATTGTTCTCCGCCTTCCGCCCGTCACTCGCGCCGCGTCGCGATGCAAGTCCGGCACTCGCGGGGAAAGTTTGGCCTGCGACGCAATCGCGGTCAATCGCCGCGCATGAACGGAGCGGGCGGCATTTCTATCGCGATGCGATGCGCAGGCCGATTCAGTGCGGCGATCTACCCGCCCCGACGGCCCTGCGCCGGACAATGTAGAGGCCGCTGGCGATGACGATGGCCGCGCCCAGCACCAGGTTGGCGCTCGGCACTTCGCCCCAAATCACATAGCCGAACAGCACGCCCCAGAAGATCGCGGTGTAGTCGAAGCTGACGATCGTGGGCGCCGGGACAAGCCGATAGGCCTGGGTGATCGCGAGATGCGCACCGCCGCCCAGCACGCCGAGCGCCACCAGGAATATCCAATCGGACGGTGGCGGGTCGCGCCAGTCCAGCGGCGCCAGGCAGCCCGTGCCGAGGATCAGCGTGATCGTGTAGTAGAAGACGATGGTGGGCGTGCGGTCATACGCGCTCAGCTGGCGCACGAGGATGAGCGAATAGCCGATCAGGCCGTTCCCGATCAGGCAGCTGGCGGCGGGAATCAATGCCACCTGCCCGGTCGGCGGCGCGATGACCATGACGCCGAGGAACCCGGCCAGCACCGCCAGCCAGCCGCGGGGCCCGACGCGTTCGCCCAGGAACGGCGCCGCCAGTGCCGTAACCCACAAGGGCACCGTGAAGGAAATCGCGACCGAGTCGGCCAGCGGCAGGTTGGCGACGCCATAGAACACCATGGTCATGCCGGCCACGCCGACGACGCCGCGCAGCACCATGCCGCCGATCCATCCCGGCCGCGCGACCGCCGTGGCTCCCTGCGCCAGGAACAGCGGCAAGGTGGGGATCATCGCGAACAGGGCGCGGAAGAACGCCAGCTGCGTCACCGCGTAGCCGGCGCTGGTCCATTTCACCAATGCGCCCATGGAAGAGAAAAGGAATACCGCCAGGACGGCCCAGCCGATCCCGCGCAGGTCGTTCCTGCCTAGCTGCACAAGCCGGTGCCGGCGCTGGAGCCCGGTTCCACATCGCTCTCCGGTCAAGGGTCGCGGCACTATAGCGGCGCGCTCGCGCTGGCGGCACGGGTTTCGCGCCCATGGATTCCGGCCGCCCAGGTCGAGTATGGTTCGGCAACCCAACCACGGCAGGTGCTCGATGAGTCCGCCAAAAGACAAGCTGACCGTCTGCTTCGCGCATGTGGCCTACCAGCTCGCGCCGCAGTTCGAACGGCGCAAGAGCGGAGTCAAGAACTTCCAGGCTTGGAACCGCGAGGAGCTGGACAACCGCATCGGCGACGCCGACGTGCTGGTGATATCGGGCCTGTGGCGCAACGACCTGCTGGATCGCGCGAAGAAGCTGCGCTTCATCCAGTCGATCGGGGCGGGGACCGACCAGTTCTCGCGCGAACTGCTGGCCGCGCGCGGGGTCCGCCTGGCCAGCGCGCGCGGCGTCAACGCGCGCGCCGTCTCGGAACACGCCATGTCGCTGATCCTGGCGCTGGCGCGGCGCCTGCCGGAGGCGCGCGACAATCAGGCCAAGCACGCTTGGCGCGGCATGATCAGCGACATCGGCGGCCGCGAGGACGAGCTGGGCGGCAAGGTGCTGGTGCTGGTCGGGCTGGGCGGGATCGGCGGCCGGCTGGCGCAGCTCGCCAAGGCGTTCGACATGCGCGTCATCGCGGTGCGCCGCGATCCGGCCGGCGGCAAGGGCGCCGCCGACTCGGTCCACGGCATGGGCGAGCTCAAGACGCTGCTGCCGCAAGCGGATTTCGTGGCGCTCACCTGTCCGCTCACCAAGGAGACCGAAAATCTGATCGATGCCGATGCGTTCGGCCGCATGAAGAAGTCGGCCTTCCTGGTGAACGTCGCGCGCGGCAAGTGCGTGGACGAGGCGGCGCTGTGCGCGGCGCTGGCCCGTGGCGGCATCGCCGGCGCCGGCATCGACGTGACCGCCGAAGAACCCTTGCCGGCATCGTCGCCGCTCTGGGACTTTCCCCAAGCGCTGGTAACGCCGCATACGGCGGGCGAGACACGGCGCTACGAGGATAACGTCCTCGACATCCTGGAGGACAACCTGAAGCGGCTGTGGAACGGCGACAAGACGTTGCGCAACCAGATCGTGTGACGCGACATCGCCGTGTTGCCGGATTTGCGTATTGAGACCCAATACGCGGGCGCGGATTTTTCTTCGCGTCGAGCGTAGACCTTGCCGGCCGGGGCATCGTAGGTTTGCTGCCGTCAGGGGGCTACGCGTTCGTGACACATAGTATCGCCAAGAGCCAGGAAAGCCTGCGCGCGCTGCTGGCGCCGCGGTCCATCGCAATCATCGGCGCCAGCCCGACGGAAGGGTCGTTCGGCCAGCGGCTGGTCCGCGCCATCACCTCGGGAAACTATGCGGGCAAGGTCTACCGCGTGAATCCGCGGTATCAATCGCTCGACGGCGCGCCGTGCCATCCGAGCCTTGCCGCCCTGCCGGAAAAGCCCGACTGCGTCGCCTTCGCGATCAGCGACGAGCGCGTCGAGGCCGGACTGGTCGAAGCGGCGAAGGCCGGGATTCGCGGCGCGGCGATCTTCGGCCGCTGCTACGAAAAGTCCACCGGCTCGAACGTCACCCTGCCGGCGCGGCTGGGCTCGATCGCGCGCGAGGCAGGCATGGCGGTCTGCGGCAGCAACTGCATGGGCTTCGTCAACGTCACCGCGGGCCTGCGCGTTTCCGGCAATCCGCCGCCGATCAGCGACCCGCCGGGCGGCGTCGCGCTGATTTCGCATAGCGGGTCGACTTGGTCGGGCCTGGTGGGAAACCAGCGCCAGCTGCGGTTCAACTACGCGATTTCGGCCGGGCAGGAAATTGCAACCGGCGCCGCCGACTACATCCGCTACATGCTGGAGCAGCCGGAGACGCGGGTCATCGCCTGCATCCTGGAGACGGTGCGCGCGCCGGACGATTTCGTTGCGGCGGTCGCGGAGGCGGAGCGGCGCGGGATTCCGGTGGTCGTACTGAAGCTCGGCCGGTCCGAGCAGGGGCGGCGCTTCGCCCTGGCGCATAGCGGCGCGCTGTGCGGCTCCGATGCGGCCTTCGGCGCAGTGCTGCGCCGCCACAACGTGGTCGAGGTGCGCAGCGTCGACGAGCTGACCGATACGATCGAGATGATGCAGTCGCCGCGCCGGCCCGCCGCCGGCGGCATCGGCGCCGTCACCGATTCGGGCGGCGAGCGCGAGCTGATCGTCGACCTGGCGGCCGATCTGGGCGCGCCGCTGGCCGAGCTGACGCCGCCGACCATGGCGCGGCTGACCGAGGTGCTGGACCCGGGCATGACGCCGGTCAACCCGGTCGACTCTTTCGGCGACGGGCGCACGCTGATCGAGGAGTGCCTGAAGATCATCGTCGATGATCCCAACGTCGGCATCGCGGCCCTGGCGACGAACCTGGTGCATGGCCGGCCCTATGTGAAAGTCGCGAGCGCGACGGTCGAGCGCGTGGCGGCCGGAACCGCGAAGCCCGCGGTGCTGTTCGGCCACATCCACAGCGCGGTCAGCCGCGAAGAAGCCGCGCGGCTGCGCGCGCTGGGAATCCCGGTGCTGATGGGCACGCCGACCGCGCTGCAAGCCATGTCGCATTTTCTTGGCTGGCACGCGCGGCGCGCCGACAAGGACCGCGAAGCCGGGCCGATGCCGGCGCCCATCGGGGCAATGCTGCCCGCCTGGCGCGCGCGGCTGGAAAGGCAGAACGCCGCGCTTTCGCCCCAGGATGCGGAGCAGCTGCTACGCGACGCCGGTATCGCAACCGCCCCGAGCGCATTCGCATCGACACTGGACGAAGCCAAAAGCGCCGCCGGCCGTCTGGGCTACCCCGTGGCCCTGAAGACGGCGGCGGCGAACCTGCTGCACAAGACCGAGGCAGACGGCGTGAAGATCGGTCTTGCCGACGATGCCGGCCTGCGTGCCGCCTACGACGAAATCGCGCGGCGGTGCGGGCCGCTGGTACAGGTGCAGCGGATGGCCGATGCCGGCACCGAGGTCCTGCTGGGCATGGTCAACGATCCGCAGTTCGGCCCCATCGCGACGCTCGGCGTCGGCGGTATCTTCGCGGAGGTCTACAAGGACACGGTGCCCTTCGTACCGCCGATCGGACCCGCCATGGCGCTGCGGCTGCTTGGCTCGCTGAAAGGCTACGCGCTGCTGACCGGGGCCCGCGGCCGGCCCAAGGCCGATCTCGACGCGTTGGCGCAAGTCGTGTCGCGGTTCTCTTGGCTATGCGCCGCCGTCGGCCCGTTACTGTCCGAACTCGACGTCAATCCGGTGATCGCGTCGCCGCGCGGCGCCGTGGCTGTCGATGCGCTCGTCGTACCCCTTTCCGCCGCCAAGCCCGATTCACACACGAAGGACCAGCCATGACCCTGGAGACGATCAAGGTGCGCCGCGAGGGGCGCGTCGGCGTCCTGACTCTCAACCGTCCGCAGGTGCTGAATGCCCTCAACCGCACCCTGATGCGTGAAGTGACGGAGGCGATGAACGGCTTCGTCCAGGACGAGGGCGTGCTGGCCATCGTGGTCAACGGCGAGGGCCGCGCCTTCTCCGCCGGCTTCGACATGAAGGAATCGGCGCAACGCCAGACGACCACGATCGACCAGTGGCGCGCGGTACTGCAGGCCGATTTCGACTTCATCATCCAGTTCTGGGACTGTCCGAAGCCGACCATCGCCGCGGTCCACGGCTATTGCCTGGCCGGGGCGTTCGAGCTGGCGCTGTCCTGCGACGTCACCGTCGCCGCCGAAGGCACGCGCTTCGGCGAGCCCGAGCCGCGTTTCGGCTCGGGCATCATCGCCATGCTGCTGCCCTGGGTAGCGGGGCCGAAGGCGACCAAGGAGCTGCTGCTGACCGGCACCGACCAGGTCGATGCGCGCCGCGCGCTGGAGATCGGCATCGTGAACCACGTGGTGCCGGCCGGCCAGGAACTCGAAAAAGCGATGGGAATCGCAAACGACGTCGCGGCGAGCGCGCCGCTTTCGGTGCAGCTCACCAAGCGCGCGATCAATCGGACCTACGAGATGATGGGGATGCGCCAGGCGCTGCTGGCGGCACTCGATACCGACGTCCTGATCGAGGCCCAGGGCGGGCCGGAGCGCGCGGAGTTCAACCGCCTGCGCCGCGAGAAGGGCCTGAAGGCGGCGCTGGAATGGCGGGACTCGCGCTTCAAGCGCTGAACGGCAGCGATCCGTTCAGTCGCGCAGATCGCCGCTGAGGAAATGCCCCAGCGGCGCAAGCCCCGTAACCCGGTCGCAGATCAGCTTGAAGGAGGCGAGCATGGGGACCGCGAGGAAGGCGCCCATGACGCCCCACATCCAGTACCAGAACACGATCGAGATGATCACCAGCACGGGGTTAAGCGTGAAGCGCTTCGCCAGCAGCATCGGCGTGACGCTGTCGGCCTCGATCAGGTGGATCGCGAGATAGATGCCGGCCGGGATAAACGCGGTTACCGCCGAATCGAAGGTGAGGAGGCCGGCCAGGAAGAGGATCGCGGAGCAGCAGAGCGGCCCGATGATCGGCACATAGTTGAGGACGAACGCGACCGTTCCCCACAGCAGCGGATCTGCCAGGCCGCAGAAATAGGCCGCGATGCCGGTGACCGTGCCGACCAGCAGGTTCATCAAGCTGATCGTCACCAGGTACTGCGAGATGTTCCGTTCGATCTCGCGGGATATTTCCACGACCTGCTTCTTGTTGCTGTACGTCGGCACGATCTCGATCAGCCGTCGCAGGAAAAGATCGCCGGTCACCAGCAGAAAGAACAGCAGCAGCATGGTCGTGAACCAGCCAACCACGAGGCTGCGCGTACCCGTGACCAGCAGGCTGCCCAGCCCCTCGCCCTTCACGGCCACCGGGATCGCCGGCGCCGCGGCGTTGTCGGTCAGCTTGTCGACGTTCTGCGTGACCTGCGCCAATTGCTGGATCGGACCTTTGAACAGATCAACCCAGTTCTCCAGCTTCGCCATCGCCTTCGGCGCCTGGTCGAACCAGCCGGCGGCGGGACCGGACAGCGGCACGATGAGCGCCGCTACCAGACCGCACAGCAGGAACACCAAGACGAGGGCATTCAAGATCCGGGGCGTCGGGATCCGCTCGAGCAACCGCATGACAGGCTGTAGCAGCGTGCTGAGAATGAAGGAAAAGACGATCGGCACCGCCAGCTCGCGCAAGAAATAGAGAGCCGCGAGAAGGAGCAGCGCGAAAATTCCGGTCAACAGGATGGTCGGAAGGTTTTGGACGAGCGCTGTAGCGGCATCCTCGTCGTCCGCCCGGGCCAGCGACATCACCCGGGGAGCAGCGCGGCCTTCAGCATCTGCTTTTCCGGCTTCGATCGACAGTTCGTCCACCAATTCGCTATGGCTAGCCACGCGTCCCCCCGTTGCCCCGCCAGGCGAGGCGGCGCCAGCCCATGAGGGCTGGCGCCTTTTCCGCTATCCCGCCTAGAACGAGAACCCTAGCGAGAAGGTTGGCGGATAGACCGGCGGCGCATAGACCACCGGCGGCGGAGAATAGTATTGCGGATACGAAGGGCCGATATAGACGTGCGGATGGGCGCGCCGCCAATCGTCCCGATCCCAATGGCGGTGACGCCACCGGTAGTCGTCGGCCTGGGCGGTCGAAACCGACGCGCCAAGGAGGGGGAGAGCGATCGCAACGGCCATTGCCGCCAGGCTAGTGGTTCGAACGATGCTGTTCATGGCACAGCTCCTTTCATCCGGGGCCTTCAGTTCGTGGCCTTCGGCGTGCCCGCCGGGCGCTCGGCACCGCTCGCCGCGGCGGCCTGGTTGTAGCGATGGAAGACTTCATCCGCCGCATGGCGCTGATCCGGAGACATGCTGTCGTAAAGCGGCGTGAAGGCGTCGATCATGTTCTTCAACGCGTCGGAGTGTGCTTCCGACATCTGCTGGTAGGACTTGAGGTCCTCGATCGCCGACATCTTGGCCCAGGCGTCGCGGCGCTTGTCCATCGCCGCTTCCATGTTCTTGCCGTTCTCACGCATCGCGTCGGCAACGGCCTTCCACTTCGATTCCTGCTCCGGCCGGATGCCCAGCCGCTGATGCAGATCCTGCACGCGGGCCTCGATCCGTTCGGGTGTCGACCAGGTACGCGCCGCTACACTCGACGGCGCAGCTGCCGGGGGCGTGGCCTGCTGGGCCGTCGGCGCCGTACGCTGCGGCTGAGCCGGCGCGGCGGGCGGCACCGATTGGGCGGCGGCAAGGCCGGTCAGGCTTGCGAAAGCTAGTGCGGACAGCAGGCCCGCGCGGGCGGGGGAAAATTTTGCCATGAGTAGGTCCTCTTCGGTGAAAACCGTCCCCCATCCTTGGCGGCGGTCCGGGCCATTGGCGCCGGACCGCCCGAACCGCCGTCACGAATCGCGGTTCAGTCGCATCACGGTGGACTTGGTACCGGCGCTTCCGGTTCCTTCAAAGCTGGTGTCGGTGAAACGCCCCGCAATCGCCAGAGGATCGCCACCGTCGCCGGAAGACTTGTTCTTGTCCTTCAGAAAACCCTTGCCGGAGAAATAGCCGGCCGCGTCGACCAGCCCGTCCAGCGTCACACGATCGGTCGAGTCCTCATAGTAGATGTGGACCTGACCGCCGACGATCGTGGCTTGCACGGCGAAACTCTGGCCGCGAGGTTCAATCCGCCCCGACCAGTTGCCGTCGAAGGGCATGACCGCCACCGGCTGAACGGGAGGCGGCACCGCGACCGGCGCATAGGGAACGACGACCGCAGCAACCGTCGTCGTGCCATTTATCTGGCGCAGAGCCTCGTCGCGGCCGGCGCGGGCGGCGCCGGCATCCGGCCTGATCGCGAGGGCATCGTTGTAGGCATCGAGCGCACTGCCCGGGCGCCGCGCCGCCAGCAGCGCGTCGCCCAACCGGGTCTTCAGTTCGGGATCGTTTGGCTGATACTGAACCGCCGCCATGCAGTCGTTAACCTGCTGCGAGCCGCCCGCGCGGCACCGGTTGGCAACGTCGGCATATTGGGCATTCGCGGCCGCGACAAAGCCTGCCACGAAAGGCAATGCCAGCACGCCCGCCAGGGACAAGGACCTAAGCGAAAGGACCAGAGCCATACCTGCTCTCCTAGTTGGTTTCGCGCATGATCTCGCCACTCGGCGAGAGCGCTACGTAAACATCGCCGCCGCCGGCGTTGGCCGTGGCGTGCCAAACGTTGTCGCAGCCCTTACGCAGGTCGCGAACATTGGTCAGCCCCGCAGCCTCGATCCGGCGCCGCGCGTCGGCCGCGGTCGAGCCGTCGATGCGTTCGCCGAATTGGCAATTGTTGCTGACTTGGGACCATTTGCTCTCGGGCTGCCGGACGGTCTGCGCCGAGGCGCCGGTGGCCCCGATCGCGGACAGGATCGCAGCAGCGGCAAGGAGTTTGCGCACCATTGGACACCTCCTTCGTTGAGACAAGCCCCGCGGCTCGCGCCGGGGCGATGCGTTGGTAGCCAAACGCACCCCTGGTTGGATGGTTCCGGCGCAAATGGCTTAAGGAGCCCCCTAAGAGCGGGCCACCGGAAATGCCACGCGCAGAAGGAAATCCGGCGCCTGGCCCGTGATCTCCATGACGCCGCCAAGTTGTTGGACGTACCCGCGGATCAGGGTCAGGCTCAGGCCGTCAGGATCGGCGAACAGCGGCCCCGTCGCCTTGCGTATGGAGAGTTCCATACGGTCGTCCCCCAGCCGGCGCAACATGATTCCCAGGGTACGGTCGCCGCCCGCATCCGAACCGAGGCAGTTGATGACCATTTCGGCGATCAGGAGACCCAGGGGTCCCGCCTGGTCGGAAGACAGCTCCATCGGCGGCGCGAGAATGTCGATGGCGAGGGAATTGCGGTCTTCCTCGTCGCTCATCCCGACGAGCTGCGCCACCAGCTCGTTCAGGAAGGACTGGATCTCGATCGTCCGCACCTGATGGTGCAGATACATATGCTGATGCAGAAGCAGAAGGGCGGCGATGCGCTCGCGCGCGACGTGGATGGCCGTACGGGCGACCGGATGGCGGATGCGGTGCGCCTGCAGGCTTAGCATCGACGACACGATTTGGAGGTTGTTCTTGATGCGATGGTGCAGCTCGCGGACGAGCAAATCACGTTGACTCAGCAGTTCCTTCAATCTTACCTCGCGGTCGGAGACCGTCCGCGTCACCTCGACGAAGCGCCTTGCCAAGCGCCGCAGCTCCGTCGGCATCGACGGCAGATCGCGCGGCGGCGCGAAAGGGATGTCGGAGCCTCCATAGGACCGGAATGCGCTGCCGAGCGTCCGCAAGGGCTTCAGCACGGCGTAATGAGCGCCGACCGTGACGACCAGGACGCTGAGTCCCACCAGCAAGATGATCTGCGCAATGCGGAACGCAAAATCGGCATCGGCGTGTTCCAGCGTGGGCTGTGCCGGCAGGGCTGCCATGAGCAGGATCGAATCGGTGAGCGCGCGCACGGCGTAGAAGCCGGGTTCGCCGCTGGGGGAGCCGCTCTCAAGCACGGAAGCGGTGTTGGCGGCAGCCAGTAGGGCCGACACCGGCTTCGGCAGCAGGGTGTCTCCGCCGATGATGTTGACAACAGGGTCGCCGCTGCGGGACAGAATCCAAACCGCGCCCCCCGCGGGCATGCGTGCGTATCCTGGCATGCTGGCAAATCCCGCCAAGGGCATCGTGGCGCCGACCGTGGCCACGCCGCCAGGAGCGCCCGGAACGGGCAGGCCCGCCAGCAATGCCGGTCCGCCCGCCCCGGGAAGCTGCATGACGGTCAGCGACACCGAGAAGCCGCCGCTGGCGTTGATCGACCGGACGAGCGCCGAGGAGCTGAACCGCGCCTCCCCGCCGGAGCTGCATCGCAGCGCGCCGCTCTGATCGAGCAGGAACAAATCGCCGAGATAGCCGCCGGTGGATTCGATCCGCCCCGCGAGGTTCGGATCGCAGGCGGCCGGCGAATCCGCCGACGCACCTTGCGCCGCAAGAGCCATGAGCAATTGCTGGGTGGCTGAAAGTACCGTCGCTTGTTCGCGCAGAACCGCGTCGGCGAAAAGCCCGACCAATCGGCGTCCCGCGGCAAGATCGGCCTCGCGCCGATTGACCGCGTTCGCCACCGCGGCGACGATCACGGGGATCGTCACCAGCAAGAGCAGGACGACGAGCCGCACCCGAACCGACAGTCGGCCGAACCATGTGGGGATCACCGCACGTGATCTCCCGTCGGAGGAAGACTTGGCACCTCCCCAGCCCGCGCGCCCGCTGGCCGGCACATGGTTGCGCGCCGGCAGGGACGGGAGCTATTTGCCGTCCTTGGCCTTTTTTTCGTCGATCAACTGAAGCAGCTCGTCAGGAACGGGCTCTTGCGCGACATCGGAAAACATGTCCCGCAATTCCCTTTTCAGCCATAGATCAAAGGCCGTCGATGTCTTGTCGGCCTGCTTGGAAACACGCGAGGGCTGCTTCGCTTCGGCGTTGCCGGTAGCCGCCTTCCTGGCTTCTCCCCCGGCGCTGTCCCTAGCTCGTTTTGCCATGGTGGTGTCGTTCCACAAACACGCCACGGTCGCGAAGCCGGTGGCCCAACCCGCGCCGTCACGCGGAAGGAAAGCAGCCTGCATTACTCCTGACATGCCGTGCATTCCTCTGGAGCTAGAATAACGTCCACCACCGGCTCTCGCAATTGCAGACTACGGCAGAGCGGTCGGTATTGAAGTTGCTTCGCTCGTTTCCGCTGCGTCGCAGCGCAGGCCGCCGCGATCCGCGCGGGTCGCGTCCACCGGATCCCCGGCGGAAACACCCAGTAGGTCCTCATGAAGCTGACGGCGCGCGCGGCTGATGCGGCTTTTCACCGTGCCGGTGCGGCAGCCCATGACTTCGGCGATCTGGTCGTGATTGAGCTCGGATAGGGTGGAAAGCAGCAGCGCTTCGCGCTGGGCGACCGGCAGCCGGTCGATGGCCCCCACGAGCTCGCGGATGACGAGGCGATCGTCGTGGGATTCGGCCACGGCAATCCGCTTCGCGACGACGTCGTCCAAGGGCACCGTATCGCGCTTCTTGCGAATGCCCGAGATGAACTCATTGCGGAGAATCTTATGCATCCAGGCCGCGAAATTGGTCCCTGGCTGGAAACTGTCCTGCGCGGCCAGCGCGCGCACGACGGTGTCCTGGACCAGGTCTTCCATGCCATGCCGGTTGCGCGTCAGGGCGAGCGCGTGGCGCCGAAGCTGGGGAAGGATCGCCTTCAAGTCATCATGGAAGCTCATCGTGCAGCTCCACCTTGGTTTTTCCGCTTTCTCGCCAGACCAACGGCCGCGCGTGCGTTTGGTTGCCAAGAGAAGACCGACCAAAAAATGCTTTCATTCCCGCCGATTACGAAACCCTATCGGCAGCATGGAATTCGATGCGCGCATCCGCCTTGGGTCTAAGGCGAAGGGTCGGGTTGAGCACCGCCACCCAAATCGGCTTTGAGGCGCGCCCGCGCGCGGCTGACCCGGGCCTTCATGGTTCCGACGGCACAGCCGCAAATCTTCGCGGCTTCCTCATGCTTCAGGCCGCGCATGGTCACGAGGACAAGGGCTTCGCGCAGCTCGGGCGTCAGACGCCAGAATGCCGACCGCAGGTCGCGGACGGCAAGGCGGCCTTCCTGCGGCGGATCGATCCGCAGGGCTTCGGAAGTCTCGGCAAGTGCGGGATCGGCGGAAACTTCGCGCCGCTGGCGCCGACGCTGGTCATAGAAGGCGTTGCGCAGGATGGTGAAAGTCCAGGCGCCCATGTTGGTGCCCGGCCGGAAGCTGCCTAGCGCGGCCAGGGCCCGGGTCAGGGTTTCCTGAACCAGATCATCGGCACGCTCCGCGTCGCGCTCGAGGGAACGCGCGAAGGCCCGCAAGTCGGGAAGAAGTTCGACCAGGGATCGCTTGAGGTGCGGGTAGGGGGAGTCGGCACTCACCGGTTGGGTCCCATATACGAGGCGTCGCCCGCAAGGGTGAAAGCGCAACATTGCATGAAAGGTTCAGGCGGAGTACGTTTTTCCATGGATGGGATGCATTGCTTGCGCGCCTCACGCGCAAGGGCTCAGCTGCGCGAAGGACGAGTTCGATGACGCGGCCCTCTGCGAAGACGCTAATTGCGAAGCATATTCCATACCTGCGACGGTATGCGCGCGCCCTTGCCGGAACCCAGGCGGCCGGCGACTCCCTGGTTGCCGATGCGCTTCGCTCTCTCGGCGAACCGCCGTCGAACGAGGACGAACTCCGTGTCGCCCTGTTCAAGGCGGTGTCTAGCGGTGCCAACACCGTCTTTGTTCCCCATTCGGCGGCGGGCAGCAACGCGCTTTCGTTGGCCGAACGGCAGATCCTGCTGCTGACGTCCCTCGAAAGCTTTCCGGTGGACGCGGCGGCCGAAGTTCTTGGACTGCCCGGCAGCGAGGCGGTGCAGCTTCTGACGACGGCAAAGGAGCGCCTGCGCGCCAATGCCCAAACCGACGTGCTGATCATCGAGGACGAGCCGGTCATCGCGCTGGATATCGCCGAGCTGGTCGCATCCTGCGGCCACCGGGTGGTTGGCGTCGCCGCCGCCGAACGCGAAGCGATCGCGCTGGCGCGCGACAAGCGCCCCGGCTTGATCCTGGCAGACATCAATCTCGCCAGCGGCGGCGATGGCCAGCACGCGGTGGCCGAGATCCAGAAGCAGGGCTCCGTGCCGGTCATATTCATCACCGCCTATCCCGAGCGCCTCCTGACCGGTGCGCTCAACGAGCCGACGTTCCTGATCACCAAGCCATTCGATCCGTTGCGGCTGGCGATCACGACCTATCAGGCGGTGAGCGGCGGATTGCCCTTCAAGTAGCCCGTTTCCGCCGCGGGTCAGGGTTTGAGACTGCGACATCGGCGTGGCTATTGTCGCAGCCGGGAACTTCTCCGTCGCCAATGCGTTGATCCCATGGCGGTTCTGCTGCCAATCGAGGCAGTGGCAACCGGCGGGAGACGGACATGCTGACATGGACCTTGATTTTTCTGGTCGTCGCCATGGTTGCCGGGGCATTCGGGTTCTGGAGCGTGGCGTCGACAGCCGCCGGATTCGCAAAGATTCTCTTCGTCGTGTTCTTGGTCCTGTTCGTGGGCTCGCTGGTGGTCAGCCTGACCGGCCACGCCTGACGAACGTCTTGGACGAACGTCCCAAAGGAGCATCATTCATGCGCAAGCCGATCCTGCTCGCCGCGGCAATGATGATTGCCGTCGCCTCGAACGTCCGGGCCGCGGATCCGGGCGCGGATATCGGCCGCGCTGCGTCGGACCTCGCCAGCGGCGTCGTTGCCGCCGCGAAGTCCGAGGCACCCGGGGAACGTCTGCGCCTTCTGCGGGAAGCCGCCAGGCCGATATTGGACATGCGCGCGATCGGCGAAGGAGTGCTCGCCTACGCCGGAGCCAAGGTACCGCCCACCCGCCAGGCGGAGGTACTGGAGCAAGTGATCGCGTATGTTGGCGGCAGGATCATCCAGGAAATCGAGCGCATCCGGCCGGAGACCGCCAATCTGGGCGCGGCGGAGTTCAAAGACGACAAGGACGCGCAAATCATGATGTCCCTAATGGGGCCGCGCGACTCGATCGATGTCCGCTGGTACTTCCGCAAGAGCGGCGAAGGCTGGCGGATCGTCGACGGGGAAGTCTCGGGAAGCCGCCTGACCGCCTACTTCGGCGAGCAACTGGCGCGTTACGCCCACGGCGTGGACCAGCTGGTAGATTATCTTCGCGCGCAGCAAAAGCGAAGCCAGACTGCCGCCAACACCTAGACCTAGGCGCCCGGCCTCGGCGCCCCCGCGGCCCGTGTCCTTGGGGCGCGCCAGTTCCCACCGGCCGTCCTGGTCGTCGCCTTCGACGCAAGAAGGCCCGCGGCGCCGCACTGGCCGCCGCGGGCTAGATTCTTCCGCAGGCTTCTCCTTCGATGCCGCATTGCCAGCCCCGCTCCGTTCAGCCGGATCGCCGGCTGTCTTCGCGGACGGCGCATGATTTGCGGTCATCGAAGGGGCTCCACGCCCCTGACCTAGGGGCTCAGTCTTTCCCAGTCCTTCACCTGCTTCTCGGCTTCATCCTTGGCGATGCCGTAACGCTCTTGCACGCGTCCGACCAGCTGGTCGCGCTTTCCTTCGATCTTCATCAGGTCGTCATCGGTCAGGCTGCCCCACTGCTGCTTGACCTTGCCCTTGAGTTCCTTCCAGTTGCCCTTGGCAATATCCCAGTTCATGCCGGATCTCCGCGTGACGGGTCCCCCTGGATCAACGTATTGCGTACAAGCCCGTTCCGACGGGAACCGAACACCGCTCGCGCACATTGCCATCGCATGACAAATGTTCTTCCCACGGCCAACGGGCCTGATCCCAATCAGCCCAATGAGCAGCAGCCGGTCGAGTTTCCGCCAGCGAAGCCTCCGGAAGTGCCCCCGCCCACCCCGCCGAACGTGCCGCCGCAACCCCCGCCGCCCCCGTTGCGGGCATCCAACGCGCATTCGCGCTGAGCCACAGCTCAAGCGAGCCCCTCTGGCGCGCGCCGTTTACGGAAACAGGTTGCTCGCCTATGCTCACCGGGCCGGCAAGCCGGTCATGATGGCGGAGACGGTGCTTCAAGAATGGTACCTGGCGGGGCTGACACGCGCCGGACCGTGCAGGCCGGCTTTCCGGCGTTAATGCGTTCCACGCAAGCCATCGTGCTGGTCAGCATCGTCGTCATCCTTACATCGGTATCGCTATTTGCAGCCTACGAAGCGGCGAACCTCCGGGGTCGCATCAACGACGCGCGGCAGGTACTCGGCAGCGTCTCGTTGATGCTGGCCGAGGAGATCGGCCGTATCCTCGACGTCGCCAACCTGGTGGCCGGTCACGCGATCGAGATCAGCCGCGATCGCAGCTGGGACGAGCTCGAGCAATCGCGCGCGATTTTTGACGAGTTGAGCCGCCTGGATCGGGCCTACGCCTTCATCTCGGCGGTCTGGCTGACCGACGCCACGGGCATGCCGCGGCTGTCCACCCGCGCATTCCCCGCTCCGCGGGTGAGCGTCGCCGATCGCGAGCACTTCCAGGCACAGCGGGACAGCGATCCTGGGCCATTCCTCAGCCCGCTGCTGCGGAGCCGCGTCCGCTCCGAGGCGAACATCGTCATGAGTCGCCGTATCCAGGACGCGCGCGGCAATTTCAAGGGCGCGGCCCTGGTGGTGCTGGACCCGCAGTATTTCCTGCGGCTCTACAAGGAAATTCAGATCGAGCATCCGATGGCCATCGAGGTAATCCGGTTCGACCGGTCGATCCTGCTGCGTGCCCCGACAACGACGGTGGAAGAAACGCTCGATGCGGTGAAGTCGACCGGCCCCGCCCTGGCGGCGACGAGCGCACCCAGCGGCCTGTTCGTTGCGAAAGAGCCCAATGAGGCGGGCGAACGGACACAGGCGTACCGGCGCGTCGAGGGATTCCCTCTCTACGTCGTGGTCAGCGTGCGCAACGACGATGTCACCGCAAGTTGGTTGAAAGCGCTGTACGTGCATGCGGGGTTCGCCGGCCTTGGCCTGGTGGCGACACTGGCGGCGCTCGCGCTCGCCCACGCGTATGGCCGCCGCGAAGAACAGGTGCTCGGCGAGATCCGCACGCTCAATACGTCGCTGGAAATGCGAGTCCAGGAGCGCACCCGGGCCCTGGAACAGTTGCTGCAGGAGGTGACCCATCGCGTGAAGAACAGCTTGCAGCTGACCGCAAGCCTGTTGCGCTTGCAGCAGAACAGCGTGCGCGACCAGCCGTCCCGGGCGCATCTCGCGGATGCCCAAACACGGGTGCTGACCATCGCGCGGCTGCACGAGCATCTCTACCAGGCGGGAAACTTCCGCCAGGTCGAACTCAAGCGCTATCTCGAGACCATCTGCGCCGATGTAAGCGGCGCGCTGCCCGGCCATCGGATCACCTTCAAGAGCAACTTTGGCGCCATCATGGTGCCGGTCGACCTTGCCGTTCCCCTCGCCCTGGTCTTGACCGAGTTGCTGACCAACGCGATCAAACATGCCTTCGTCCAGAATGGCGGCGTGGTCAACGTCACGCTGGAAGGCGATGGTGCGCTGGGCAAGCTGGCGGTCGCCGACAACGGCAGCGGCCTACCGACGGGTTTCGATCTGAACGAATCCCAAGGCCTGGGTACGCGGATCGTTCTTGGATTGGTGAAGCAGGCCAGTGGCGAGATCAGCGTCGACTCCAGCGCTACGGGCACACGGTTCGAGATACGCTTTCCACTGCCACAATCGATCGACTAGCGCCGCCGCAGAAGTCCCATCAGCAGGCCGGCGCCAAGCAAGGCGATCGTCGCGGGATTGAGGTTGCGCAGCACCGTCCCGATCTGTTGCGCGAGCATTTCGGGTGCGTCGAGATCGTCCGGCAGCGGCTGGTGCGGGCCGGTACCGATCGCCGGCGCCGGCAGCGGGTTGCTTGCCGGCGCGCGACCGAGGAGCATCGCGATCAGCAGCGCCGTGGCGGCGATGCCCAACAGCGCCGATCCCACCAGCAAGGCGGCGATGCTGGCGGAAAGGCGGAGTTCGAGCAGCGCCATATAGCCAGCCGCAACGAGGAAACCGGCGCCGACCAGCGCGAGAATCGCCACGATCAGGCCGGCGGCAAGGCGGGCGCGCCACATGGCGCGTTCAGTCAGCGGCGTGCGAAGAACGACGCCGCCGCCAAGCCCAGCGCGAAGGCCGCGGTAAGCGATGTCATGGGATGATCCGCGACCGCGCGCCGAACCTCCTCCGCCGACCGCTCCGTTCCCGATGCCGCCTCCCCGAGTAAACCCTGCAACTGATCCTGCACGTTGTGGATCTGGCTGCGCGCCTTCTCGATGCCCACATCGGCACCCGCCGAGGTAAGCTGTTCCAAATCCCGCACCACGGCGTTCAAATCGTCCTGCAACGCGCGATAGCTAGCCTGCAGTTTCCGCGCGCTTCCATTCGCTCGGGCCATGTCGATCTCCTGTATCGATACTATTGCGCCGCGCCGCCAAGCTTGGTCGGCGTGGCGGGCTGCTCGTCCGCGGGACCGGCGATCTGCTGAAGCGCCAGTCGTACATCCCGCAGCATCGAATGTTCTTCCCTAACAAGCCCGTTGCTGGTGCTCGTCATTGCCTCTTCCTCGGCAACCTGGATCAGACGGGCATCCAACTCCCACTGCTTCAGGATCTTTCGCTTCTGGTGGGCAGTCAGGGATTTTTCATCAAGGACGGCCTGCGGCCGCTGGAACGCGGCTTTCGGGTCGACGAGGGCACGTTCGTAAAGGGGTTGCTCGCTGGTCGCCATCGACAGGTCCTCCATGTTGATGGCCGCGGCACGGCCGTTCATGCTGCAACGCCGCGCGGCGCGTGAACGTTCCGATCTCGCACCCAAATCCGGGAATCTCGCCATATATCAATATGATATGCCGCCGGACTCTCTTTGACTCTCGAACCTTGTCGGTTGAAACCTTTTCGGCTCTCGGACGTTGTTTCTTGGGCTAGTGGTGGAAAAAGCGACGAACAAGGGCGTGGGCAGGGACTAAGAAATGAATTTCAGGGGAGTTGGTGCTGTCCCGCCGCCCATCGTTCAACGGCCAACCGGCGCCCAGGCGACGGCCGACTCGGCAACAACGCTTGTCATCGCCCGCGATCGATCCGATGCATCGTTCGAACATGCCGGTGTGGGGATGGCCGAGGTTGACGGCAAGGGAATTCTGCTGCGCGTGAATGCCCAGCTCTGCCGGTTGATGGACCGGACCTCCGACGAGTTGGTGGGTCGGTGCATCTTCGACGAAACGTGGCCGAGCGAAGCCGAGGCGGATCGCGATCGTCTCCGGTTGCAGGCCGCCGGCCAGATCGACCAATACTCCCTGGAGAAACGCATCCGGCGGCGCGAGGGAAGCTTCTTTTGGGCCTCGGTGACCTCCACCGGCATTCGCGACCCGGATGGGCGATTCCTCTACGCCGTCCGCGTGCAGCACGACATCACGCAGCATAAGCTGGCGCAGGCGGCGCTGGCCGCGCGCATGGAAGAACAGGCTGCGCTGCATGAATTCACCGAGCGCCAGCAGGACGCCAAGTCGTTCGAAACGATCTATGACGCGGCGCTCCGTGCAATCACCCGCGCGCTGCAGTGCAGCCGCGCGTCCATCCTGCTGTTCGATCGGCATGGAGCGATGCGTTTCGTCGCCTGGCGGGGCCTGTCGGACGAATATCGACGCGCGGTGGAAGGCCACTCGCCCTGGACGCCGGATTCCGCCGACGCTCGGCCGATCTGCGTTGACAACGCCGCGCAAGCCGATCTGGGCGACTCGTTGCAGCGTGCGGTCGCCGCCGAAAAGATCGGCGCCCTGGCGTTCATTCCGATCCAGGAAAGCGGGCGGCTGCTGGGCAAGTTCATGGCCTACTACGATGCGCCGCATGCTTTCACCAACGAGGAGCGCGACCTTGCCCTGACCCTGGCGCGGCAGCTCGGCCTGGGCATCGAAAGCATGCGCTCGCGAAAAGCGGCGCAGCAGCTTGCCGCGATCGTCCAGTCATCGGGCGATGCGATCGTCGGCAAGAGTCTGGAAGGCATCATCACGTCCTGGAACCGCGGGGCGGAGAATCTGTTCGGTTACGCGGCGGAAGAGGTGATCGGCAAGCCGATCACTATCCTCATCCCGCCTGACCGTATCTCGGAAGAGCCGGGCATCCTGGCGCGCATCCGCAACGGCGAACTGGTGGACCATTTCGAGACCATCCGCCGGCGCAAGGACGGCAGCCTGATCGACATCTCGCTGACCATTTCGCCGATACGGGACGCCAAGGGCCGCATCGTCGGCGCCTCGAAGATCGCGCGCGACGTGACGGAACGCCGGAAGGCGGAAGCCGAGGTGCGCAACAGCGAGCGGCGGCTGCAGGACCTGCTGACCGCCATACCCGCGGCGATCTATACGACCGACGCGGCCGGGAAGGTCACGTACTACAATCAGGCCGCGGTCGACCTTGCAGGTCGCACGCCGACGATCGGCAGCGACGAGTGGTGCGTGACCTGGAAGCTGTTCTGGCCGGATGGGACGCCGATGCCGCACGATCAATGCCCGATGGCGGTCGCGCTGCGCGAGGGGCGCGAAATCCGCAATGTCGAGGCGATTGCCGAGCGCCCGGACGGCGTGCGAATCCCTTTCATCCCCTATCCCACGCTGTTGCGCGATTTCCAGGGCAGGATCACCGGGGCGATCAACATGCTGGTCGACGTCAGCGAGCGCAAGCAGGCCGAGAACCAGCAGCGGATACTGCTCAACGAGCTCAACCACCGCGTCAAGAACAATCTTCAGATGCTACAATCGCTGATGACCAGCTCGGCACGGCGGGCGCGGAATCCCGAGGCCCAGGAAGTTCTCAATGAGGCCAGCCGCCGCATCTGCGCCATGGGCGCGGCGCAGCGGGTCCTCTACGACAATCCCGATGCAACCAGCTTCCGGGCCGAGGATTTCCTGACCGCGGTCTGCGGGAGCACGCAGCAGACCTTGCCACCGGACATCGAGATCGCTTGCAGCGCCAGCCCCGGAAAGCTCTCGAACGACGTCGCCATGCCCCTGGCCCTGATTTTGAACGAACTGTTGACCAATGCGGTCAAGCACGGGTTGAAGGACCGCAACCAGGGCAAGATCCGCGTCGGCTTCCGCAACGACGACGGCGCCTTCACGCTTACGGTCGAGGACGACGGCCCGGGCTACGACCTGGCGTCCGTGCGCGAGCGCATGTCCGGCCTGCGCCTGATCCAGGGCCTGGTCCGGCAGCTGCGCGGAGCGTTCGAGGTTACCGCCGGCCCTGGCTGCCGCTGCACCGTCCGGTTCTCCTAGGGCGCGCCGGCGGTGCAACGCGGGAAAGCGATCGCCTGGCCCCATGAAACCGGCGGCAGACCGCTGATGCCGCTTCCGCGCCTGATGTTTGCGCGCGAGGACGACGGGCGGACGGGCAAGGATTCCGCGCCGCGCATCCTGATCGTCGAGGACGATTTTCTCGTTGCGCTGGAGATGGAAGCGGCCCTCAGCGAGGCAGGTTTCGCGGTGGTCGGCGTCGCGAACACGGCCGCGGAAGCAACCGAGATGGCAAAGGCGAGCCAGCCGGCGCTTGCGGTCATGGATATCCGGTTGGCAGGCGTCGGTGATGGGATCGATGCGGCGCTTGCGATCTACCACCTCTATCGGATCCGTTCGATCTTCGCTTCGGCGCATGGCGACGAAACGGTGCGGGCGCGCGCAATCGGCGCGGCGCCGCTCGGCTGGCTTCAGAAGCCCTATTCGATGGCGTCCCTTGTCGGCGCGGTTCGCCGCGCGCTCATGGAGATCGGCACTTGAACCCTAACGATGGCTTGCCCGCCGGCGCTTGGCCGGGCGCGGCGCGCTGTCGTTGGCGGCAAGCCGACCACCGCCCCCCTTCCCGCCCTTGGCCACGCTGCGCCGAAGCGCGTCCATGATGTCGATCACCTCGGCGCTCGGCCGTTCGGGCTCCTTGGCGGTGATGATGCGCTTGCCCTTTCGCTTCTGCTCGATCAGCTGGCGCACGGCTGTTTCGTAGTGATCCTCGAACAGGTCCGGCTGGAAGTCCGCCACCTTCTGCTCGATCAGCCGCTGCGCCAGCTCGATCTGGTCCTTGTCCGCCTTGATCTCGGTGATGGGGGCAAAATAGGCCTGAACCGAGCGCAGATCCTCCTTGTACCGCAGTGTTTCCATCAGCATGCCCTTGCCGCAGGGCTGGATGCAGGCCAACCGCTCGCGGCCACTTAGCACGATCTGCCCGATCCCTGCCTTCCCGGTCTCGCGCAGCGCGTCGCGGATAACGACAAACCCTTCGACCGCCCCTTCCTCGGCTGGGGCGACGTAGTATGGCGCGTTGAAATACAGCGGATCGATCGCCTCGCGATCGACGAACTGAACGATGTTGAAGCTGTCGGACGACTCCAGCTTCAGTGCCTTCAATTCCTCGGGCTCCACCACGATGTAGCGGTTCTTCTCGAACTCGAACCCCTTGACGATGTCTGCCGAATCGATCTCGCCAATGCCGGGCACGGTCTTGGTGTAGCGGACGCGTTCGCCGCTGGGCCGGTGGATCTGGTTGAAATGGACATCCCCGTCGCTGTCGATCGCATTGAAGATGTGGACAGGGATGGATACCAGCGACATGCGGATCGTCCCGGTCCATGCCGGCCGCGATGGAGGGCTGATCTTGCCGCGCTTTTTCTTCGTGGTCCGAGGCATGGCTCGCCCTGGATGTCCGCGGCCTAGGCCGTAACGCGTTCCGACGTGCGCAACCACAGCGCTTGGTCGATCATCGCCTTGAGCTTGGCCGGCTGGAAAGGCTTGGCCATCACGAACGCCGGCTCGAACCCCTGGCCGGTGAGCAACCGCTCGGGAAAGCCGGTGATGAAGATGACCGTCGCGTCGCCGGTTTCCAGCATGGTCTGGGCGGTCGCGATTCCGTCCTCGTTGCCGGCGAGACAGATATCGCTCAGCACGATATTGGGACGCTCGCGGGCGAACCGGTCGAGCGCAGCCTTGCGCGTTGCGGCCACGCCCCGAACATCGTGACCCCAGGAGCGCACGGATTCCGCCACATCCATCGCGATGAGGGCGTCGTCTTCCACGATCAAGACCCTGCCCCCGGGCGCCAGGCGCATCTGGGTTCGAACGCTGGCGAGCCGCTGCTCCACCTCTTTTGCGCCAATCCCGAGGATCAGCCCCGCTTCCTCCGGCGAGAATCCTTCCAGATCGATAAGCAAGAGGATCTGTCGGTCGAGTTCCGCGGTAAAGCCCCGGTAGTGCCGGTCATGGGTCACCACGGTGGCCGCATCGGCACCGAAGGACTCGCATACCTTGTCCCACACGTTGTGGAACGCGATGAACAGATCCTTGCGAGGAAACGGTGTCCGGCGAAGCCATTGCGGTTCCTGGTCGATCGTTTCCAGGCATGTCCGCACATAGGTATCGCCCCGCTCGGTCGTGCCGGTCAGGGCTCGGGCATAGCGTCGCAAATCCGGGATGGCTGATGCGACTTCGCGCGCGTACTGATCCACGTTTGTCCCCCATTTGCCGCCAACACCGGGCAAACGGCCGGCAGAAGCCGCGGTTCCATCGCGCTTTCGGGGTTGGGAGGACGGGAACACAAAGCAAACCTTTTCCGTTTCCCAAAGAATTCCCGACCTAGAATGGAGTTTGTCATGCAACGGAACTACGCCATGGGCGGCGAGGACGCCGAGCGCCCAACCAAGGGCATGCCCCAGGGACGCCCGCCAGCGGAAAAAATCATCCGAAAGCAGGACGACGACGACAGGGCGAAAGGCCGCCAGCCCCCGTCCGCGCCGCGGCCGCCGCAATCCCGACCCCATCCGCAAGTGTAGACGACCGCTACTCGGGCGGCGCGCCCGCCTGGGCGATAGCGCGAGCCAGGTCTTCCACCTGGAACGGCTTCCGCACGGCGGCGGCGCTGGCGGGAGGTCATGGCTCAGCCTTTTCCTCAAGAACTTGTTCCAGCGGCGCTTCGATCATTCAGCCGGCCTTGCAGTTTCGCCGACAATCCGCTCACGGCCGGGCCGTCGCATTCCCCTCCCACAGCGGTCGTAAGCTCGTACGAAGCTGTGCCCGCGTCGGACCTAGCGCGAAAACTACATCCCCTTATCGCCGCGCGCTACGCGATCACGGGGCCATTCAGCGGGTTCTCTCCGAGCCCCGATCAGCTCAAGCGACGCTTGTCCAGAACGGCGGGATCCTCACCTTTCGACCGGGCTTTACCTGCCTTTTCGGCCTGTTCGAGCTGGTCATGCTCTGCGCCTTCTACGGCCGCGCGCGCCTTGTCGGCATTCTTCTCGACCTTGCCGGATTCGACGAAATTTCGGGTCTTTTCGTTATAGTTTCGCGCGGCAGTCTTGTTGCCCTCGCCTTCGTTCCGCTGCGTCATGTCACCGCTCCTTTCCCATAGGCTTCGGGGGGCTTTGGCCTGCTCCAAGAGTCACTGTGTTTTCTTCAAGGTTGGGAAATCGTCCGGGTTCCCGCACGGAGCAAGGCAACCGCCGCTGATTCAACCCGTTTAGCAAGACCGGCTCATCGCAAGTGGGGTTCAAGACATGCGGACGGCAATGCGGCGCGGAATCGTGGCGGTCCTCGCGGGGGCGGCCTTTCTGTCCATCGTGACATCGGCCTCGGCTGATGCAATTGCGCCGGAAACGGCGCGAAGCTACATGGAAGATGTGGGAAACCGGACGGTCGACCTGATAAAGTCGAGGGCCGGTCCCGAAGACCGGATGCGTGGCTTCGTCAAGGTCATGCTCGACAGCCTCGATTTCGATTCGATCGGCATGGCGTCGATCGGCCGGTTGTCGCGCAGCGCTACGCCAGAGCAAAAGCGGGAGTTCACACCGCTTTTCGCGGCCTATGTGATCGATTTCGCGATCGAAAAGTTCGGCAACTTGGATATTACCAAGTTCGGACTCGGGCGCGCGGTTCAGCAGCCCAATGGCGACGCCAAGGTCTATACGCGCATCGATGTGGGCGACCAGCCGATGGAGGTCTATTGGCGCGTTCACGGCACGCCCAACGGCCCCAAGATCAACGATATCGAGCTCGCGGGCGCGAGCTTGACAATCGCCTATCGCGGCGACTTCGAGCGGTCGGGCGTCGCGACCGTGCCGCAACTGCTGGCCCGCCTCAAGGAAGTGACCCGCGGTTCGCGTTCGCTGCCGATGACGCAACAGGCCTTGCGACAATAGAAGGGCCTGGTCCCCCACCGGGAACCGGGGCGGACGACCCGCCGTTCAAGAAGCATGTTCTGAATGGCGGAGAGGTCCTATGATATCAAAGGCATACCTGCTCGCGGCGGCATTGTCGACCGTTATCGGCGGTGCCGCCTTTGCCCAACCCACCAAGGCGGCTTCCTATCAACAATTCAAGGAACGCGAGCTGTCTACGACGCCCTATCACGCGCCCGAGACGGTAGTGCCCCGCGCGCTTTCCTTCTGGCCCTATATCGACTGGGACAAGCTTGGCCACAGCTGCGCGACGGCTGAACCTGGCGATGCGACGACGGCAATTGACGCGCGCCGACGTCTCGAATCGGCCGGGTACTCGGAGGTGCGCGATCTGCGGCGGGATTGCGACAATGTATGGCACGGAACCGCGCGGATCGAGCAGCGTGTGGTCCGCGTGATGCTGAAGCCGGATGGACCCGTGCTGGAATCGAATCCCTAGTCGATTGGGTTACTGAAGCGGCAGGATCGGCGCGTCCGATCCTGCCGAAGTATGGTGACGCCGATGTTCGCGTTCGTTCAATTGCTCCGCCGTCAGGTTTGACAGATCCTCCTCGGGCAGTGCGGCAAGCGGAACGAGCGGCTGCGCTTGGGGAACGATGGCCGCGGGCGCAGATCCCGCCAACTGGGGCGCGAGCGCTACTCCACTGACAGGGAAGCGCCCCACCAAGGCATCGAAAGCGGCGGAGGAACGCGCGTCGACGGCACGCCCTTCCCTCTTGCGGCCATAGGGAACCAGGCTGACGGGCCTCTGCCCGCCCATCGCCGCCGGGGCTGCCACGACAGCAGCGGGTTCGGGCGTGTCTGCAGGAAGGGGCTGAACTGTCGGCGGCCGGGGCGCGGACGCAGGCGAGGGCGCCGACGCGGCCGGAGTGCGCCGCTCGAGCACGGGACTAGGCGTTTCCGTTCCTCGCGCCGACTTCTGTTCATCTGCCTGGTTCTGCAGCGATCGCATCGTCGCCGTCATGTCGCGGCTGATCCGTGGCAGCCGGTCCGGCGGGGACTCCTCGACGACGATCCTTGGCACGGGACGGCCCGCCTCACCGCGGTCACTCGCGACAACGAGATAGGTCCCGACCAGCAACACGGCGATCCCGAAGGCGGCGACGCCAACGGCCAGTGCGGCTCCCAGCAATCGCATGCCAACCTCCCTTCCGCGGTTCTGTCGGCCCAAGATCGCGTTAAAACAACCCTTAGGGAGGATCGAAGGTTCCGCCTATGCCGAGGGCGGGCGCGCGCCCACCAGGTTGGCCTTGCGCGGGGGCCGCAAGCGTGCGGCGTTCCGCGATTTCAGCAGCGATCCCTGGAATTCCATCGGCTCCAGGTCGACTTGGCCGCCATCGGCTAGGGCCGCGCCGATCGCCTCTACCACGCGGATATCCGCCAGCCCATCGGCGGCCGAGGACACCGGCTCGCCGTCGTTCAGGATGCAGTCGGAGAAATGCGAGAGCAGCGGCGCGAACTGGTCGTGCGCGGGGATCGTCTTCTGGCGACGGCCGTTCCTTGTGGCGACCTCCACGCTGAGCCGCTTTTCGCCCCGCATGTCATAGGCCTGATCCAGGCGCAGCCGGCCTTTCGCGCCGAACACCTGGTAGCTGGACACATCGGCCGCGCCGAAGCTGCAGGTGAAGCTGGCCAGCCGATCGCGGGGAAAGCGCATCGAGACTTGCACCGTTTCCTCCACCTCGGCCGACCGCGTGTCCCGCCCGCGCGTTGCCGTCGCCTGGATGTGGATCGGTTCGGTGCGGAACACGTGCCGGGCCGCGTTGATGCAGTAGATGCCGAGATCGTACAGCGGTCCGCCGGCAAGATCGGCCCTGGTGCGAATATTGCCGGCACGCACCTGCTGAGCGAACTGCGAGGTGAAGAAACGCAGATCGCCCAGCCGCCCGTGATGGATAAGGTCGTAGGTTTCCAGATTGCCCGGCTCGAAGTGCAGGCGATACGCCGTCATCAGCTTGGTGCCGGCGGTTTCGGCCCGCTCGATCATGCGCCGGCATTCCGCCTGGGACGCTGCCAGGGGCTTGTCGCACAGCACATGGATGCCGGCGGCGAGCGCCCGCACCGCATAGTCGCAATGCAGCGTATTCGGCAGGCCGATATAGACCGCATCGACGGCGCCGGACGCGAGCAGGACGTCATATTCGTCATAGCTCGCGACGAACGGCGCGCGATAGCGTCGCCCCAGCGCGCGCAGCTTGCGCGGCGCACCCGAAACGAGCGCGACCAGTTCGCTGTTATGCCGGGCGTTGGCGAAGGCCGGCAGCATCGCCGCCTGGCTGATGAACCCCAGCCCGACGACGCCGTAGCGCACCTTTCGCGTGGGCATCGGCGTGGCCGCCCGTCCTACGCCGCGCGTGCACGCAGCGCCAAGCCAAACGCGAGCAGGCTCCAGCCCTGGAACGTCAGATCGATCGCCAGCATCAAGCCCAAAACCCACAGGCTGGTGACCGGCCAGCCGGCAAATATCACGATGCCGGTCGCGAGCGTCAGCAGACCGCTTGCAACGATCCATCCGGCGCGGCGGTGCGCACGCGCCCTTATTCCGACCCAGAACCGCAGCGCCCCCGCGACCACCAGCGTGGCCGCAAGCAGAAGCGTCAGGATGGCGGAGGCGAGCAGCGGGTTCAGAAAGGCCGACAGGCCGGCAAGCGCGTAGACGATGCCGCTCAGCACCCAGAAGACCACGCTGCTCCATCCCTTGACTTGAAAGGCGTGAATGAGCTGTCCGATGCCGGCGACCAGCATCAGGGCACCGATGACCAGCACCGAAGCGACGGTCGCGGCGAATAGATTGAACGCCGCGACGAATCCGAGCGCGATCAGCGCGCCGCCCAGCACCGCGAACCAGGGCCATTTCGTCCGCACGCTGTCGCGCGCCAGCGCGAGATCGGAAAGGGAAGGGGCCAGAGTCATCGGTCATGCCTTTTCAGGTACAACCGTTATCAACGTGCCGGATGGGCATTGGTTGCATTGCGCCGCGCCTACTGCACGATGACGATCTCGACATCGCCGGCCCGTCCCTGCACATCGACCGTAACCCCGTCGCCCTGCCGGCGGCAGAGGAGGTCGACGCCGGCTCCGCCCATGGTCAGGCCGCCGAGGGCGATCTGGTCCACCGCTTGCGGCAGCCGCGGTCGTCGCAGCCGGATTTGGCGCTCGCGGGGGCGGAAATCGATGCCCAGCAGACTACCGAGGACGGCGTATACGGCACCGCAGGACCACGCCTGGGGCGAACAGGCGACCGGATAGCCGGTCGGTCCCTGGTTCGGTCGCCGCGCGAAACCGCAGAAGAGCTCGGGCAGCCGGTGCAGATCGAAAGACGTCGCAGCATCCAGCAAGTCCTGCGCGAGGCGACCAAGCTCGGCCTGCGCACCGATGCGGGCAAGCCCAAGCGCGATCAGGGAATTGTCATGCGGCCAGACGGACCCGTTGTGATACGACATCGGATTGAAGCGGGCTTGGCCGTCGGCAATCGTACGCACGCCCCAGCCAGAATAGGAATGCCCATCGAAAAGCCGGTCCACGACCGGCTTTTCGCGCTGGGGCAGCGCGATGCCGGTAAGCAGGGCATGGCCGGCGTTCGACGACACCACGGCGCAGGGCTGCTTCCTGCCGTCCAGCGCTAAGGCATAGGTGCCGATTTCGTCGCACCAGAACGCCTGGTCGAAGCGTTCGCGCAGCCTCGCGGCGCGGTCGAGCAGATCGGTTTCCTGCGCGTCGTCTCCGAGCGCGGTCGCGAGTCGGGCGGCCGCGATCCAGGCGCCGTATACATAGGCCTGCACCTCGCACAGGGCGATCGGCGGTTCGGCCAGTTCGCCGTTACGATGGAAGATCGCGTCGTGCGAATCCTTCCACCCCTGATTCCGCAGACCATGGCGCGTGTTCGACTGGTATTCGACGAAGCCGTCGCCGTCCACGTCGCCGGGCCCCGCTATCCAGCCCAGCGCGGCGCGTATCTGCGGCCAGATTTCGCGGATCAGGTCGGTATCATCGGTGCGCTGGTGGTAGGCGCCGGCCAGCATCACGAAGAGCGGCGTGGCGTCCACGCTGCCGTAGTACTGCTTGAAAGGCACTTCGCCCAGGTTCGCCATCTCTCCGCTGCGGGCCTCGTGCAGTATCTTTCCCGGCATGGCGTCCGCGGCGCGGTCCGCGAATCCAGCCTGGGTCGCGGCAAGAAAGCGCAGGACTCCGCGCGCGATCTCGGGCGCCGCCCAAAGCGTCTGCATGGCCGTTATGAGGCCGTCCCGCCCGAACGGCGCGGCGAACCAGGGGATGCCGGCAAAAGGATAGGGACCATGCGGCGTCTCCGTCACCAGCATCTGCAGGTCGGACCGGGACCGCAACAGCCACTGGCTCATCGCGGGATCGCGCGACCGCAGCGTGGCGCCCATCGGGCCATGATGGGCCTCCGGCTCGGACACCGCCGGCACATCCGGCCGCGGGGCGTCCGACCGGCAATTGACGACGATCTCGGTCTTCCAGCTCTGGTTCGCCTGCAGGGTCACGCGATATTCGGCGCCCTCGCGGGCGAGGCGATGGGGTAGCGGGTCGAAGCAAACCTCGGTATGGCGCGCAATGTCGTCCAGCCCGACATAGGAGTAGACCGCCGTGGAAGACCGGATCTCCGGCGGCGGAAATCGGCCCCGCCGTGCGCGGCTGATGCCACGCACCTCGAACATGTCGGCGAAGTCGGCGCCGATGCTGAACTTGCAGACGACCTCGAGCGGAAAGGCGGCGAAGCAAGTCAACGTCAACGTTATATGCAGCGCATCATCGACGATCCGCGCCTGGCGGAGCATGTGGACCGAACTTCGGGCAAGTCGGAGATGATCGCCCTCGTACAAGTCCGGGTTCGTGAGGTCGGCGGAGAAAGTGCGATTGTCGCTGAGGATCGACGAGTGGAGCAGCACCGGCCGTATTCCATTCACCGTCAGCAGCAGATGGCCAAGGAACCGCGTGTCGGCGATATAGAATCCCTCCGGTCCTGGACCGAGCGCCTGGATGTCGCCGAAATCATCGCAAACCAGGAAGGCGGCGCCGGACTTCAGCGTCCGCCGCGCCGGGCTGTGGTTCGTCGCCCCCGGCTGAACATAGTAGGGACTTGAGGCTTCGCCGGCCGGCGTATCGATCGCGGTAGCTGGCACTGCCACGAGCTAGTCCGCCGCCAGCACGACGGGCCGCCGCGCCTCGGCGAGATGCTTGTAGAGCGCCAAGTACTGCCGGGTCATCCGATTGGCGGTGAAGCGACGGTCGAATTCCGCGCGGACCGCGCGCCGGTCGATGCGATCCAGCCGCCCGATCGCCGCCGCCGCCTCGGCCTCGGTTTCCACTACGTAACCCGTCAACCCGTGCTGGACGACCTCGGACACCGAGCCGCGGCGGCGGGCGATGACAGGGGTCCCGCACGCCATGGCTTCGATCATGACCAGCCCGAACGGCTCGGGCCAATCGATCGGAAACAGGAGCGCCGCGGCGCCCCCAAGCAGATCCTGCTTTAGCTTCCCGCCGATCTCGCCCAGGAACTCGATATCCGGGTGGTCAAGCAGCGGGGCGACCACCTGCTCGAAGTATGCTTTGTCGACAATGTCGACCTTGGCGCCGATCTTCAGGGGCATCCCAACTTCCAACGCAATCCGGATGGCGGAGTCCAGCCCCTTCTCCGGGGCGGCACGACCGAGGAACGCCAGGTAGTCGCCCGGGCCCGCGGCGAAGTCGAGCAGCCCGGGCGGCAGCCCGTGATTGATATTGGCGGCCCAGTTCAGGTCCGGCAGGGGCCGCCGCTGCTCCATGGTCAGCGATACGAAAGGGGATGCATGAAAACGACCCAGCACCGCGCCGTAGTCGGCGAAATCCAGCCGGCCATGCAAGGTGGTCAGATAGGGCGTTGCCACCCGGCTCAAGACCGGAAGGGGAAGGTATTCAATATGGGAATGGATGATGTCGAATTCGGCCGCCCGCCGGCCCACGTCCTCGATCATGGCCAGGTGCAATGCCAAGGGGTCGCGGCACCAGTCGCTGGTCCGCAACGAGGTTCGCGCGCCCGCTACGAGCTTTGCACTGGTCACCGAATCCGCGCTGGCGAAGAGGGTGACGTCGTGGCCCAGCCGTACCAGTTCTTCCGTGAGATAGGACACAATCCGTTCCGTCCCGCCATAACGCTGTGGTGGAACGGATTCGTGAAGCGGCGAAATCTGGGCGATGCGCACCTGCTTGCCCTCCTTTGGGGCGAAATATTAACGCCTGGCTGGAACGCCAGGTTCCGGTAAGCCACTGAACGTGCTAGCGGCGGCGCCGATCGCGCTGGCAGATCTCGGCCAGGGCCTGTGCAGCCGCGAAGTCGGTCCCGCGCATGATGGCGATATCACTCAACGATATGATGCCGACCAGGCGCTCGCCTCGGTCGAGAACAGGCAGGCGCCTGACCTTGGACGCCGACATTCGGCAGGCGGCGTCCGTGACCGTCTCGTCGCTGTAACAACTTGCCACGCCTGTCGACATCATCTCGCGAACATAGGCCTCGTCGGGGTCGATTCCCTTGCTGACGGCGCGCACCACGATATCGCGGTCCGTGATGATCCCGACGAGGCGGCCGTGTTCGAGTACGGGCAGCGCGCCGCAATCGTTCGACAGCATCCGCTTCGCGGCGTCGTGCAACGAGTCTTCCGGAGCCGCCGCCTTGACGCCGGGCGTCATTATTTCGCGGACGAGACGGCCGTCCCCCGCCGCTTCGGATTCGGACGGGCGAGCGCCGACCGCCGACGACATCGGTTCTACCGCGACGCGTAGGTGAATTCGGGAAAGGTCTTCATCCGTTCCTTGGTCGCACCGGGCAGCAAGCCCGTGTTCTCGCGCCAGGAAATCGACTCGTAAGGAACCGCCACCAAGCGCGTGCCGACACCCAGGAAGCCGCCAACGGAAACGATCGCGACAACCGCGCGATCGTCGGCGCGGATCACCAGGTCGTCGATCTTGCCGACGGCCTCGTTCGCCTCGTTGACGACCGACGCACCGATGATCTTCGAGGCGCGATAGCCTTTCATGATCGTGGCCGGCTCGACGACGGTGACCTTGCTCACGTTCGCAGTCTGCGCGGCCAGCGGGTTGGCCTGGACAAGCAGCAACGCAAGCGCGGCCGCGCCGGTATTCTTCAGCATAATCCTCTCCTTTGTCGCAGCAGGATAACGACGCCAACGCCTTGGACAGGGCCTGCGTTCCTCGGGCGACACAGATGCGCCGCGGCAACGCCATCTTCGCTTCGCCGTGAAACGCTTTCCGGATTCGGCAGTTAATGCCGGGGGGCCTACCGCTGGAGGACTCTGATGAAGAACCTGCTTTTGGCAGCGACGGCGCTTGTGGCCCTTGCGTCGCCGGCGCTTGCCGCTTCGGACACGGCCTGCAAGGCCGAGTGGGACAAGGCCGACGCCAATCGCGATGGCGTCCTGACCGGCGCCGAAGCCGACCCTTACATGGCGCGGATGGCCACGCCGCCGCAGGACGGGCGCATCACCCCCGCGATCTTCATGTCGGCCTGTCAGTCCGACCGGTTTACGACCGCGGGCGCGACAGGCGGAACCGCCGTGAGCACCCAGACCGCGAAAACCGATCCGGGCGCCCCGCTGGCGGGCGCCAACAGCTTCACGGAATCGCAGGCGCGCGATCGCATCGTAAACGCCGGCTATTCCGACGTGTCGGGACTCCGCAAGGACGACCAGGGCATCTGGCGCGGCACGGCCAAGAAGAACGGCGCGCAAACCAACGTCGCCGTCGACTATCGCGGCAACGTGGTCGCGCAGTAGCACCCACACCTGGAAGAGGAACCGATCATGACGACTATCTCGCGAGTATATGACAGCTGGGATCAGGCGCAGAGCGCCGTGCGCGCCTTGCAGGCCGACGGCACGCCCGCATCGGAAATCAGCGTTGTCGCCAACAAGTACATCGACGATCGCTATGCCAATGCCCGCCCCGTGGAGGCCGACGAGCCGTCCGCCACCGGCATCGGCACGGGCACCGGCGCGGCGGTTGGCGGCGGCGTCGGCCTGCTCACCGGACTTGGCCTGATGGCAATCCCCGGCCTGGGCCCCGTCGTGGCGGCGGGCTGGCTGGCGTCGACCGCCGCCGGGGCGGCCGCCGGCGCAGCGACCGGCGGGATCGTGGGTGCGCTGGTCGATTCCGGCGAGGACGACACGACCGCCAATGTCTACGCCGAATCGGTTCGGCGCGGCGGCACCATGGTGACCGTGCGTACCGACGAGTCGCGGCGCTCGGACGTCGAGCAGGTGCTGAACCGCTACCAGCCCGTCGACTACAAGAGCCGCGCGGCCGAGTACGGCGCTGGCGGATGGCGGGCCTTCGACGAAAGCGCAGGCCCTTACCAGCCGAACGCAAGCGAAGTCGAGCGCATCCGGCGCAAATGGACCGACGCGGCCTAACTGCGTCTGATGGTCGCGAAAGGGCTTCGCCAGCGCCGGCGGAGCCCTTCTCCTTTGCGCGCCAGACGGACGTGCCGCAACCCCCGATCCATCAACCCCGTTTCGGCTACATCGCCTTCACGGCGCGAATGGGGGTCGCAACGAGGCAAGCGCCTCAAAGGAGACAACGATGGCCGAAAGAAGGAAACGCCGGTATTCCCGCAGCAGCGGCAGCGATGTGAAGAAGGAGATGCACCGATACAAACGAGGCACGGCCAAGAGTGGCCCTGGCGGGAAGGGCGGGAAAGTGAAGAGCCGGAAGCAGGCGATCGCGATCGCCCTGTCCAAAGCGCGGAAAAAGGGCAAGAAAGTGCCGAGCAAGCGCAAGGCGTCCTAGTTTCCTTCCGAAATGCTCAAAAAAACGGCCGCCATTCCTGGCGGCCGAGTGTAGGGAGGGGACCGAGGCGCCAAACGCCTTGGTGGAGTTGCAAAGCGATCGGGTATGGGTGGGTTCCGGCACAGGTTTCAGATTTCGCCCGGGAACTTCGGCCGACGGGCATGCGTTCGTTGCCCGATTTTGCGCCGGCAATCCGAACAGCGGGGTAACGGGACGTGACGACGGGCACCGAAGCTGCGACGGATCGCCAGGCGAATGGCGATCCAAACGCGCCGTCCGCGAAGCGGAGTGTGCTGGGCACCCTTGGTCCGGGACTCGTTACCGGCGCGGCGGACGACGACCCCAGCGGCATCGCCACCTACAGCCAGGTGGGTGCCCAGTTCGGCTATGGATTGGGCTGGACGCTACTGTTCAGCTTCCCGCTGATGACGGTCATACAGGCGATCAGCGCGCGCATCGGATGCGTCACGGGCTGCGGCATCGCACAGAATCTACGGCGGCACTACCCCGCGCCGCTGCTATGGGCGGTCGTCTCGCTGCTGGTCGTCGCGAACGTGGTGAACCTGGGGGCCGATCTCGGTGCGATGGGTGCGGCGCTGCACCTGCTCGTCGGCGGGCCCGAGCTGATCTACACGATCCTTTTCGGCCTGACCTGCGCCGTACTGGAAATCTACGTCAGCTACGCGCGCTACGCCAGCATACTCAAATGGACGACGCTTTCCCTATTCGCCTATGTGGCGGTCGCATTCGCTGCCGGCGTACCGTGGGGAACGGCCCTCTACCACACCGTCGTGCCCGAGATCACCCTCGACGGATCGCACGCAATGGCTATCGTTGCCATTCTTGGCACGACCATCAGCCCCTACCTGTTTTTCTGGCAGGCCGGACAGGAAGTCGAGGAGCAGCGGCGGCGCCACGTCAAGCCGCTTTGCGTGGCGCCGCGCCAGGCCGGAGACGAGCTTTCCCGGATCCGGCTCGACACCGTGGTCGGCATGGGTGTCTCCAATCTGATCGCGCTGTTCATCGTGTTCGCCGCCGCGGCCACATTGAACGCGAAAGGCATCACCGAAATTCAGACGTCGGCAGAGGCGGCAGAAGCGCTTCGGCCGGTCGCCGGTGACGCAGCGTTCTTCCTGTTCGCGGCGGGAATCGTGGGCACCGGCATGCTGGCCGTCCCGGTCCTTGCCGGCTCGGTTGCCTATGCCGTCAGCGAAATGTTCCGGTGGAAGGAAGGCCTGAACGAGCGGCCGCGGCAGGCGAAGGCCTTCTATGCCGTCATTGCCGCCACGACCCTGGCCGGCGTGGCATTGAACTTCGCGGCGATCGACCCGATGAAGGCACTCTATTGGAGCGCGGTCGTCAACGGCGTGCTGGCTGCCCCCCTCATGGCCATCATGATGCTGATCGCGACGAACCGCCAGATCATGGGTCGCCTGACGCTCAACCTGCCCATGCTGGCGGGCGGATGGCTGGCCACGCTGGCGATGGCCGCCGCCACGACAGCATTCTTCGTCGCAGACTAAGGACGGGGACTATACGCTGGTCCGGTCGACGGCGCCGGTCGTCCCGCTTTCCCGGGCGCAATGGGCACAGCAGAAGATTTTGCCGCTGTCCTCGATACCGTGACCGACGATCCGGCATGCGCAATGGGCACAGCGCGGTGCCAGCGCATGGATCGCGCATTCGAAGCTGTCGAAAGTCTGCGATCGTCCGTCCTGGGACACCAGGAAAGCCTTGTCATAGTCGTTTCCGCAAACCACGCAGCGCGCCATGCCGGCCTCCTTTAGCGAGTGTGCCGACGCAACGGCCAGGACGGGCGGCGGTTGCATTCCCGGGCACCAACGCGACCCTGCGTGCAACGTTTCCGTCAGGTCCCACGTTACAGCAGCACCAACAGGGGAGTTTCGATCATGCGCTATGTCGCACTTTGGATTCTTGGCGTTCCGGTATCGGTGATCATCCTTCTGGCCCTGTTCCGGGTGGTATAGGATCCTCGGTACGGCTGACGCCTGCCGATTGCGGGGCAGAGCTTGGTTGCGAAAAACCTCGCGCGCTATCAGGCCAAGCGGGACTTCACCCGCACGCCCGAACCCAGCGGGCAGACGAAGATTGCCGCCTCGCGGGTCAGGCGGTTCGTCGTGCAGAAGCATGCCGCGACGCGCCTTCACTACGATTTCCGGTTGGAATTGGACGGCGTCTTCAAATCCTGGGCCGTAACGCGCGGCCCTTCCCTCGATCCGCACGATAAGCGCCTCGCGGTAGAAGTTGAAGACCATCCGCTCGACTATGGCGATTTCGAGGGCACGATCCCGAAGGGCCAGTATGGTGGCGGCACCGTGCAGCTTTGGGATCGCGGCCATTGGATGCCGATGGGCGACGAGCCGCCGGAGGCTATGCTCGCAAAGGGTAACCTGAAATTCGTTCTGCGCGGCGAGCGCCTGCAGGGCTCCTGGGTTCTCGTCCGCATGCGGGGCGACAGGTTTGGCGGGAAGCGCACGAACTGGCTGTTGATCAAGCACGACGACGCCTTCGCGAAGGAAGGCGAAGGCGAGTCGGTGCTGGAGGACGATACTTCCGTGGCCTCGGGCCGTACGATGCCGGAGATCGCGGCGGGCAAGGGACGCCGACCTCGGCCCTTCATGTTGCAGGCGTCCTTCGGCGCCGATGCCGTCTGGGAATCGAAGGGGGCTGCACCGCCGGCCCACCCCATCGCGAAGCCATCGTCACGCAAGAAGCCCGCGGCCAAGGCAAGAGCCGCCGGCAGCAAGCGGACGGTCGCCATGCCCGATTTCGTCGAGCCCCAGCTCTGCCGGCTGGTCGACCGGCCCCCCCGCGGCGCCGAATGGGTCCACGAGGTGAAATTCGACGGCTATCGCATCCAGGCGCGGGCGCAGGGTGGAGATGCCGTCTTGCGCACCCGCAAAGGGTTGGACTGGAGCGAGCGGTTCGGCCGCATCCGGTCGGCCGCCGCGGAGCTGCCCGACTGCATCGTTGACGGTGAGATCGTCGCACTGGATCACAACGGCGCGCCAGACTTCGTAGCCCTGCAGGCTGCGCTGTCACAGGCGAAGACCGACGATCTGATCTATTTCGTCTTCGATCTCCTGTTCCTGAACGGCGAAGATCTGCGTTCCTTGTCGCTGACGGAGCGCAAGCAACGCCTGCGGGCTTTGGTGGGTGAGCCGGGGCCACAGGACCACGGCGTCATTCGCCATGTCGAGCATCTCGAATCCGCAGGCGACGCGGTGCTGAAATCGGCGTGCCGCATGTCCCTCGAGGGCATCGTCTCGAAGAAGCGCGATGCGCCCTATCGGTCGGGACGCGGCACGGGCTGGTCGAAGTCCAAATGCCGCGCCGGCCACGAGGTCGTGATCGGCGGCTGGACCGAAACCGATGGCCGCTTCCGTTCGCTGCTGGTTGGCGTTCATCGCGGCGGCCAGCTCATCTATGTCGGTCGCGTGGGTACGGGCTTCGGTCAAGCCGTCGCGGCGCGGCTGATCGCGAGGCTGCGGCCGCTGGAAGCAAAGAGCAGCCCGTTCGCGGGGCTCAACGCGCCCAAGCGGGAACGCGAGGCTCATTGGGTCCGTCCCCAGCTGGTTGCGGAGATCGAGTTCGCCGGCTGGACCGGCGAGGGCATAGTTCGACAGGCGGCCTTCAAGGGTCTGCGCGAGGACAAGCCCGCGGAAGAAGTGGAGGCCGAGAAGCCCGCCAAGGCCGGAACCGCCGAATTGGGCCGCCCGAGCCCGGGTCCCGCGAAGAGCCGCGGCGCAAAGGCGCAGGGAAACGGCGTACCGGACAGCGTCGTCATGGGCGTGCCGATCTCGAAGCCGACGAAGCCGCTGTGGCCCGACGCGAACGACGGCAAGCCGGTGACCAAGCTCGACCTTGCCCGTTACTACGAGTCCGTCGGACCCTGGATGATCGAGCATCTGCGCGGCCGTCCTTGCTCGATCCTTCGCGCCCCCGATGGCCTGGGTGGCGAGCGCTTCTTCCAGCGTCACGCAATGCGCGGCACGTCCAGCTTGATCGAGCTCGTCACCGTGTCGGGCGATCGCAAGCCCTATATCCAGATCGACCGGGTGGAGGCGCTGGCGGCAGTTGCGCAGGTCGCGGCAGCCGAATTGCATCCCTGGAACTGCGCGCCCGACCAGCCGGACATGCCCGGGCGCTTCGTGTTCGACCTGGATCCGGCGCCGGATGTCCCGTTCGACCGCGTGGTCGACGCCGCGCTGGAGCTGAAGTCGCGGCTCGAGGAGCTTGGCCTGGTGCCGTTCTGCAAGACGACCGGCGGCAAGGGCCTGCACGTGGTGACCCCGCTTTTCGTGGCGAGGAAGGACCGCATCCGATGGCCCGAGGCAAAGGCGATCGCGCGGGCGATCTGCGCCCAGATGGCGTCGGACAGCCCGCACAAGTTCCTGGTCAACATGGCAAAGAAGGAGCGGGTCGGGCGCATCTTCCTCGACTACCTGCGCAACGACCGCATGGCGACCGCGGTAGCGCCGCTGTCGCCGCGCCTGCGCGAAGGCGCGCCGGTGTCCATGCCGCTGACCTGGTCGCAGGTGAAGAAGGGGCTGGATCCGAAGCGCTACACCCTGCGCACTGCACCGGGACTGCTGGCGAAGAGCACCGCCTGGCGCGGCTATGCTCACTCCGCCCGTCCGCTGCTCGCCGCCATCAAGCGCCTTGTCCCCAAGTCGGTCGGATGATGCGTCCATGCCGCCGAATATTTAGATCACCTCGTCAGTAGAACAACCAACAGCGGCGCCGATTGCAACTGACCGCACAAATTAGGCCCAGCATTATTGAAGTGACTATTGTCATCCGCTCCACCAATGTTGGCATCCCTTTACATTTCCATTTTACAGTCACGCAGCTCCGTATTCCCACCAGCACCGCAAGGTACTGAAAAACAAGGTATTAATGGTTTCGGCATGGTTCCTGCTTCGGCAGCGTTCGGTAGAGCGTCTTCAAGGGGAAGAGCGTCGCGCACCGACGCTCGCGCCAGTCGGCATGCGTCCGTCGTCTTCGGCACCAAATTCGCGGCGGCGAGATCAGGAAGCCCTGAGACCGGGCCGGGTCGCCTATCGGATGCAACATCGGCGCCGGCGTGAGCTTCGGCTGAGGGCCTGGGTCACCGGCTTTGCCTTGTTCTCAACCGCCGAACTGCTGCTGGGCGCGGTCGCATTCATGCTGATCCGCGCCAGCGATTCCGCCTATGCCGCCTGGTATGAGATGTCCTTGCTCCTGCTCGGCGCCTTCGTATACGCGGCGGGCATCACGCTTGTCGCGGCGCAGTATTTCAGCCATGGCCGTCGCCGAAGAAATTTGCACGCAGCGCGCTGAACCGCTGCTATAGCTGCCAAGTCGAACGCCCGCGCGCCCATGGAGCGCGGTGGTGGACACCCTTCCCGGCAGACTGTAAGGGAGCGGCCGCTCCGACAATCCAATTCCGCTTGAAAGCGTGTAGCTTTTTTAAGACCTTGTGGGCGACCGAACCGGGCAGCGTGGGGATGTCCTTCGCCCGCAGATCGGGACATGAAATGGGGAAACGACGATGAAAATGACGACGGAAGAGGCCTTCGTAAAGGTCCTGCAGCGCCACGGCATCGAGCACGCCTTCGGCATCATCGGGTCGGCGTTCATGCCGATCTCCGACCTGTTCGACCGCGCCGGCATCACGTTCTGGGACGTCGCCCACGAAACCAACGGCGGCTTGATCTGCGACGGCTATACGCGCGCCACGGGCAAGATCGCCATGGCGATCGCGCAGAATGGACCGGGAATCACCGGCTTCGTCACGGCCGTCAAGACCGCTTACTGGAATCACACGCCGATGCTCCTGGTTACGCCGCAGGCCGCGAACAAGACGATCGGCCAGGGGGGATTCCAGGAAGTGGAGCAGATGGCGCTGTTCCGCGACATGGTCTGCTACCAGGAGGAGGTGCGGGACCCGTCGCGGGTCGCCGAAGTGCTGAACCGGGTGATCCTCAAGGCCAAGCGCCTGTCGGCGCCGGCGCAGATCAACATCCCGCGCGACTTCTGGACCCAGGTGATCGACATCAGCCTGCCTCCGGTGATCGAGTTCGAGCGCCCGGCCGGCGGCAAGGAGGCGGTGGCGACGGCGGCGAAGCTGCTATCCCAAGCCTCGTTTCCCGTGATCCTGTCCGGCGCCGGCGTGGTGCTGGCCGGCGCCATTCCCGATTGCGCGGCGCTGGCCGAGCGGCTGGGCGCCCCGGTCTGCAACGGCTACCAGCACAACGACAGCTTCCCCGGCAGCCATCCCCTCTCGGTCGGCCCGCTTGGCTACAACGGCTCGAAAGCGGCGATGCAGCTGATCGCCAAGGCCGACGTCGTGCTGGCGCTGGGCACGCGGCTGAACCCGTTTTCGACCCTGCCCGGCTATGGCATCGACTACTGGCCGAAGGATGCCAAGATCATCCAGGTCGACATCAACGCCGATCGCATTGGCCTTGCGAAGCCGATCACCGTCGGCATTTGCGGCGATGCGAAGCTGGTCGCGCGCCAGATCCTGGAGCAATTGGCGTCGAACGCCGGCGGCAATGGGCGCGACACGCGGATGGCGACGATCCACCAGACCAAGTCGGCGTGGTTGCAGACGCTTTCCAGCATGGATCACGAGGACGACGATCCCGGCACGACCTGGAACGCCGACGCCCGCAAGCGCGACGCCGACCGCATGTCGCCGCGTCAGGCCTGGCGCGCTATCCAGGCAGGTCTGCCGCGCGATGCAATCATCTCGTCCGACATCGGCAACAACTGCGCCATCGGGAACGCCTATCCGACCTTCGAGACCGGCCGGAAATACCTGGCGCCCGGACTGTTCGGTCCCTGCGGCTACGGATTTCCCTCGATTGTCGGCGCCAAGATCGGGTGCCCCGATACGCCGGTGGTCGGCTTTGCCGGTGACGGTGCGTTCGGGATCTCGGTCAGCGAGATGACGTCGATCGGTCGCACGGCGTGGCCGGGCATCACGATGGTCGTGTTCCGCAACTACCAGTGGGGCGCCGAAAAGCGCAACTCGATCCTGTGGTACGACAACAACTTCGTCGGCACCGAGCTGAGTCCCGACCTCAGCTATGCGCGTATGGCCGAGGGCTGCGGGCTCACGGGCGTGACGGTCCGCACGCCGGGCGAGCTGACCGCGGCGCTCAAGCACGCCTGCGAGGCGCAGAAGAAAGGCGTGAAGACGTTCATCGAGGTCATCCTCAACCAGGAACTCGGCGAGCCGTTCCGGCGCGACGCCATGAAGAAGCCGGTCGTTGTCGCCGGCATCGATCCGAAGGACATGCGCCCGCAGAAGCCGGCGTGACGTACCGGCGGGACGGCGCCAAGCGCAGCCTCCTCCCCCAGGAGGATAAGCGCGCCGCTTAGACCAGGGGATAATGTGCCTGCAGCACGGAGCATGTCATGCAGGCATTCCCTATCGACGCGGTCCGCCGTCAGTTCCCCTCGGTCAGCAAGAACGCCCAGCGGATCTACCTCGACAACCCCGCCGGCACCCAGATCCCGGCCCGCGTTTCCGAAGCCGTCGCCAAGGCGATGACCGCGGCCAGCAGCAACCTGGGCGGCTTCTTCCCCGATTCCGAGGCCGCGGACGCGACCTGGCTGGCCGGGCACGAGGCCGGCGCCGAGCTGCTGGGCGCCGCGTCCTATCGCGAGATCATCGTCGGCCAGAGCATGACGGCGCTGACCTTCCACATGTCGCGCTGCCTCGGCCCGCGCTTCAAGCCGGGCGACGAGATCGTCGTCACGCGCATGGACCACGAGGGCAACGTGTCGCCCTGGCTGGCGCTGGCGAAGGACCGCGGTCTGACGGTCCGCTTCGTGCCGTTCAACCGCGAGACCTTCCGCATCGAGCCGGAGGATCTGGCCGCGGCCCTGTCCAGCCGCACCAGGCTGGCCGCGATCAACTATGCCAGCAATTTGACCGGCTCGATCAACGAGATCGCCACCCTGGTCGGGATGGCGCGCAAGGCTGGGGCCCTGACCTATGTCGACGCGGTCCAGTTCGCGCCGCACGCCGCCGTCGACGTCAAGGCGATCGGCTGCGATTTCCTGGTGTGCTCGGCCTACAAGTTCTTCGGACCGCATCTGGGCGTGCTTTACGGGCGCGAGGACCTGCTGTCGGAGATCGAGGCCTACAAGGTGCGCTGTGCTTCCGACGACCTGCCCGGCCGGTTCGAGATGGGCACGCCGCAGACCGAGCTGCTGGCCGGGCTGGCCGCCGCGGTGGACTACCTGGCCTGGGTCGGCGCTGCCAACGGCGTCAACGGCGGGCGGCGCAGCCAGGTCGTCGGAGGCTACTCCGCTTCCACGCATTACGAGCGCCAGCTCGCCGGGAGGCTGATCGAGGGCCTGCGCGCCATGCCTGGCGTCACGATCCACGGCATCGTCAACCCGAACCGCTACGCCGACCGGGTGCCCACCGTCTCGTTCACCCATCCCGGCCGCGACACGGTCTCGATCGCCAAGGCGCTTGGCAAGCAAGGCATATGCGTGTGGTCGGGGCACAACTACGCGCTCGAGGTGGTGCGTCACCTCGGCGTCGAGGAAGAGGCGGGTGTCGTGCGCATCGGCATCGCCCACTACAACTCGATGGACGAGATCGACCGCACCGTGGCGGCGGTACGCAAAGCGCTCGCCTGACACGTGGCAGATTTGTGACAGACGGTGCGAGCCCGGGCTAAGATGCCCGGGTGATGGGGAAAAAGGGACCGACTAGCCAACCCGCGGACCGCTCGGCACCGGTAGCGCCGGCGTGGGGCGCGGCGAGCGCTGCCGTCATTGAGCACATCGATGCCGACGATCTGCCACTGCATCTGGCCAATGCCGTACGTAGCGTGGTGGCGTTCGAGGCGGGCCTCTTCTTCGTCAATCGCCGCAACCAGCCGCCGCTGCATGTCTACGACACGCTGAGGAGCGCGCGGGCCAAGCGCGGCGTGATCAACTACATCCGCAGCACCTACCTGCTTAACCCGTTCTACAACGCGTTCCTGCTGGGTATCCGCGGCGGTGTCTACCGCATCAACGAGGTGGCGCCGGATGCCTATTTCCGCAGCCAGCATTTCAAGCACCTGAAGTTCGAGGTCAGCGAGGTCGAGGAGATCGGCTACCTGACCAAGGACTGGCCGCCCGGGCGCGCCGAGATCGTGGTGGCCATGGAATTGCCGCAGGGCGAGATGGGCGAATTGTCCCTGCTGCAGCCGGTCAGCAAGGGCGGCTTCTCCCAGGACGACCTGCGCGCGCTCCGCGCCATTGCGCCGTTCCTGCGGGCCTGCTTCGCGCGCTACTGGCGGCGCGTCCGGCCGGCCGTGGTCAAGGAAGCCGGCGCCCAGATCATCCCTGCGCCGGCGAAGCTGGGCGGACAGGCGCTGAGCGCGCGCGAGCGCGAGGTGGCCTACCTGATCCTCAAGGGCCACTCCACGCCGTCGATCAGCCTGCATCTCAACATCTCGAACACGACGGTGAAAACCCACCGCAAGAATCTCTATGCCAAGCTGGGCATCGCCAGTCACTACGAGTTGTTCGCGATGTTCGTGAAATCGCTCGACATCGGCGCCGCCGATCCGCTGCTCCGCTCGTTCGGTCCGGTCACTCCATCCTCCTTTGGCAGGATGGGATCGCCGGGCGGGGCGGAGTGATACTTAGCCTGCCGGTTGGCCTCATTGCCGACGGTTGGGGAATGCGATCAGCGGGAGAATGATGTGATGGGCAAGCGGTATCTTGCCGTGGCGTTCGCGGCCGCGGCCTCGTTCCTGGTCACGGCGGCGCCGGGCCAGACGCAGGAAAAGCTCTTGGTGGGGGCGGAATGCACCTACATCCCGTTCAATTACCGGGACTCGGACGGTGTTCTCAAGGGCTACGAGATCGACATTACGAACGAGCTCAGCAAGCGGCTGAACATCACGTTTGACTATGTGTGCATGAAGTTCGACGGGTTGATCCCGGCGCTGCTCGCGGGCAAGTTCGACCTCATCGCGGCATCCATGTCGATCACCGAGGATCGTCGCCAGAAGATCGATTTTTCGGTGCCCTATCGAATCTCGCTCGGACAGTTTGTCGCGCCGAAGGCCAAGAAGCTGGCGCTGTTCAATCCGGACGGCTCGGTCAAGCCCGAGGCGTTCAAGGGCATTCGCGTCGGGATCGAGCGCGGGACCACCTACGACAACTGGTTCCGGGCGATCGTGCCGGACGCAGGCGTCGTTCGCTACGAGGGCACCGACGCACTGTATCTAGACCTGAAGGCGGGTCGGCTGGACGCCATCATGACCAATCCGATGAAGACCTATCTCGAATTCCTCAGCAAGCCGGACGGCGCGGGATTCGAAGTCGTGGGGCCACAGATCACCGATGAGAAGTATTTCGGCATCGGCGTCGGGATTGGTCTGCGCAAGGACAACGCGCCCCTGCTGAAGCGGATCGATACGGCTCTGCTCGAAATGCGGAAGGATGGGACCCTCGACAGGTTCAGCAAGAAATACTTCCCGTTCGCCATCTATCCGATCAATTGAGGCGGTGCGCCTGGTCGAACCAGGTCGCGGGGCGCCAGGCTTGGTTTGGCGCCCCGTCTTCCTGTCGTGATCGAAGATTGGCGATAGATGGGTATCGTCCTTGAGTGGCTGGATGCGTTCGCCTGGGGCGCCGTGGTCGTCCTTCGGGTCTTCGTCGTTGCCCTGATCTTCACGGTGATCTGGGGCCTGATCGGGGCGACGGCGAAGCTGTCCGCAAACCCGGTCGCGCGCGGCATCGCCAACGCCTACACGACCGTCCTGCGCGGCACGCCCGAGCTGTTGGTGCTGCTGATCGTCTATTTCGGCTCGGCGGTCACCCTCACCAGCATCGCGAAGATGGCGGACCCCACGGTCAAGTTCGTTCACATCCCGCCTTTCTGGGCCGGTTCGCTGGCCATCAGCTTCATCGTCGGCGCCTATGCCACCGAGACCTTCCGCGGCGCCTTCCTGGGCGTCGACCGCGGCCAGGTCGAAGCGGCCCGCGCGCTGGGTCTCACGCCCGCGCAGACCTTCTTCTATGTGCGCCTGCCGCAGATGTGGCGTCTGGCTCTGCCCGCCTTCGGCAACCACATGAACTCGCTGATCAAGGATACCGCGCTCTTGTCCGTGATCGGCGTCGAGGAGATCATGTATGCGGCCGCCCGGGCGACGGCCGTGACGAACAAGCCTTTCACCATGTATCTCGTCGTCGCGATCATCTACCTGGTCTTCGTGTCGGTGATCATCAAGGTCGTCGCCGTTCTCGAGGTCTATGCTAACCGCCACCTGGAGCGGACGCCATGAACTTCGAGATCGCCCTGATGTGGGAGAGCCTGCCCAAGATCGTCGAGGGCATGGGGTTGACGCTCGAACTTCTGTTCCTGTCCCTCGCGCTGGGTACGGCCCTGGCGGTGTGTCTGGTGCTGATGCGGATCAGCGGCATCGCGGTGCTCGAATGGCCAGCCTTCGCCTACATCTACATCTTTCGCGGCACACCGATGCTGGTCCAATTGTTCGTCGTCTACTACGGCGTGGCCCAGTTCGAGTTCATCCGCGAGAGTCCGCTTTGGGTTGTCCTGCGCGAGCCGTTCTGGTGCGCCATCATCACGCTATCCCTCAACGAGGCCGCGTATACCGCGGAAATCTTCCGCGGCGGCATCCAGGGCGTCGAGCGAGGGTTGCACGAGGCCGGGCGTGCGCTCGGATTGAAGCCGCACCAGCGGTTCCTCCACGTCACGGCGCCGATCGCGATCCGCCTGTCCTTGCCGGCCTATGGCAACGAGATCATCAGCCTCCTGAAGGGCACGGCGCTTGTCAGCCTGATCACGATGCATGACATCACCGGAGTCGCACGCACGATCGTTGCCCACACCTTCGCGCCCTACGAAATCTTTGTCTCGGCAGCGATCGTCTATCTGTGCCTGACCTGGGTGGTGCAGCGCGGCATCCGCATCACCGAGCATCGCTTCGGCCGTTACGTCAGGGGATGAGGACCAGCATGCCAGCCTCTTCGGGCGAACCCATCATCGTTCTCGACAAGGTGACAAAAGACTTCGGCGGCTTCCAGGCGCTCAAAGGCGTCAGCCTCGGCGTCGCGCGGGGCCAGAAGGTCGTGGTTTGCGGCCCGTCCGGCTCGGGCAAGTCGACCATGATCCGCTGCATCAACCGCCTGGAGGAGCACAACGGCGGGCGCATCGTCGTCGACGGCATCGAGCTGACCGCCGCAATCAAGAACATCGACGCCGTGCGGCGCGAGGTCGGCATGGTGTTCCAGCAGTTCAACCTGTTTCCCCACCTGACCGCCGTCGAAAACCTGATGCTGGCCCCGCGCCTGGTGCGCAAGATGCCCCGCAAGGAGGCGCGCGCGCTGGCCATGCAGTACCTCGAACGCGTGCACATCCCCGAGCAAGCCGACAAGTACCCGGCCCAGCTCTCGGGCGGGCAGCAGCAGCGGGTCGCCATCGCCCGGTCGCTGTGCATGAAGCCGCAGATCATGCTGTTCGACGAGCCAACCTCGGCGCTCGATCCCGAGATGATCGCCGAGGTGCTCGATGTCATGAGCGAGCTGGCGCAGGAAGGCATGACGATGATCGTCGTGACGCACGAGATGGGCTTCGCCCGCCAGGTCGCCGATATGGTGGTCTTCATGGACAAGGGCGAGATCGTCGAGCAGGCGCCGCCCGCCGCATTCTTTGCCCAGCCGCGGAATGAGCGCACCAAGGCGTTTCTCGGCCAGATCCTCAAGCACTAGCTATCGAAAGGAATACATCGGGAATGCCTAGCACCGCTGTCCGGCTGCCCGCCGGCAAGATGCTCGACCGGCTTGTCGCGTTTGCCCAGGCCTTGGCCGACGAAAGCGGCGTGATCCTCTCCGCTGCAAATGCGCGCCGGCCGCTGGTGGAGCTGAAGCCCGACCGCAGCCCGGTGACCAAGATCGACCGACGGATCGAAAGCCGCCTGCGGCGACTGATCCGCGCGCGCTTCCCCGGCCACGGCATTCTGGGCGAGGAAGCCGGAGGAGAGAACATCAATGCCGACCTGCTCTGGGTCATCGACCCGATCGACGGCACCGCCCCTTTCGTAGCCGGCGTCCCGGTGTTCGGAACGTTGATTGCCCTGCTCTATCGCGGCGAGCCGATTATCGGCGTTATCGATCACCCGATTACGGGCGACCGCTGGGTGGGCGCGCGCGGCCGGGCGACCCTGCGAAACGGCAGACGCTGCCGGACGCGACAGTGCAAGAGCATCAAGCAGGCCTTTATGTCGGCCAGCAATCCGGATTTCTTCAAGCCGGTCGATCGCCCAGCCCTCGAGGCCCTGCGGTCGCGCACGCAGTGGCGCATTTACGGGGGTAGCTGCTTCAGCTACGGGCTCCTGGCTTCGGGCCGCACCGACGTAGCGATCGATACCGGCCTCAGCATCCACGACTATGCCGCCTTCCGGCCGGTGATCGAGGGCGCCGGCGGCGTCGTGACCGACTGGGACGGCAAGCCCATCACGCTTCGAACCGGCCGCCGCATCCTGGCCGCGGGCAACGCGACGCTGCATCGGCGCGCCCTGGCGCTGGTTCGTCGCGCGATACGCTGAGCATTGGGCGCCGATCCTTGGCATGGCGACAACAAAACCGGGTTCAACCTCTATAGTTTGCCATCGAAGCCAGTGATCGGTGGATAGGCGGCAGGGTCTACCACAACGTCAAGAAGCACCGGCGTCGGCGATTTCAGCGCATGGTCCAACGCCGGGCCGATCGCCGCCGTGCTTTCGATCCGCATACCCTCGCAGCCACAGGCGCGGGCTATCGCGGCGTGATCGACCGGCGCGAAGTCGCAAGCGGCGCTATGGGCACCGTATACGATCTGCTCGTGGTCGCGCTGGTAGCCCAGCACTTGGTTGTTCAGCACGATGACCGTCAGCGCCAGGCCAAGGCGGCGAGCGGTTTCCAGTTCCGACCAAGCGTGGGCGAAGGCGCCGTCGCCGGCAATGGCGACTACCGGCCGATCGGGCGCGGCAAGCTTGGCGCCAATCGCCAGCGGCAGTCCCCAGCCCAGGCCGGCCAGGCCGCGGGGCGAAAGGAACCGCGCGCCGGCTTTGCGGGCGGTCAGGTTGTTCGCGGCCCAGACCGAGGCATAGCTCGCATCCGCGACCACGATGGTCTCGGGCGTCAAACGCCGGTCGAGTTCCGCCATCAGCCGCTCGGGGCGCAGGCGGTCCGACGAGCCGGTCTCGGCACGGTCGGCCGCGCGTCCCTCGGCAATGCGCCGCTCGAGGACGCTGCGGGCTGCACGGCGTTTGCCCAGGCCCATGCGCTCCATGGCGTCGCGCAGCGCGTCGACCGTCGCCCGCGCGTCGCCGGCCAGGCGCAGCGCCTCGTAGTTCCGCCCGATCTCCTGGCCATCGATGTCGATATGAATGTAGCGCGCCTTGGGCGGATAGAGACGCCAGCTATCGGTACCGTTCTGGTTGGTGCGGTTGCCGATCAGCAGGACCACATCTGCCTGTTCGATCAGCGGCCGCTGGCGCCGCGATGTGCTGCCGCGGCCGAGATAGTAGGACATGGGGCCGAGCGACAGGGGATGCGACTCGTCGACGGCGCCCTTGCCCATCGTGGTCGTCGCGACCGGCAGGCAGGCGACCTCCTGCAACCGCGCCAGAGCCTCGCAGGCGCGCGAAAGATGAACGCCGCCACCGGCGATGACGACGGGGGCCTCGGCCTCGATCAGCAACTTCGCGGCTGCGGCGACCGCTTGCTGACCGGCCACCGGCCGGTCGAGCGGATAGGTGCCGCAATTCGCGCCGCGCGGGCGCTGCGCCGCCGCCGGGTTCTCGAACAACTCGATCGGCGCCAGCAGCACGACGGGGCCCGGCCGGCCGCTGGTCGCGGTCGTGACCGCCATGTCGACGTAGTCGGCGATGCGTCCGGGATGGTCGATTCGCCGCACCCATTTCGCGCACCCGGCAAAAAGCGCGATCTGGTCGATTTCCGAGGCGGCGTTGCGGTCGGCGACGCTGCGATCGACATCCTGCACCAGCGCCAGGACCGGGACCGATGCTTTCAGGGCCTCGGCCAGGCCAGGGACGAGCAACGCCGCGGCAGGCCCGTGCATCGCCGTCACGACGCCGATCTGCCCGGCGACGCGGGCATATCCGTCGGCCATCATCGCGCCGGAGGATTCGGTGCGATAGCCCGCTTGGCCGATACCGAAGCGCGGTGCGACGAGATAGAAGGCGGAAGGAATGGACTGACCGAAGGCGACCTTGACGCCGTGGCGTGCGAGCGCGGCAGCAAAGACGGCCGCCCCGCAGCCCATCAGTTCGTCGACGCAGGAATTTGAGCGGTTTGGCATGGATCGGACCACCTGAAGTTGCGATCGGAAGCGGAGGAGCGCCCGCCCTGCTGTACCCAGAACACCTCGTTCCGGCACAGCTTGGCAATGCCATTCGCGGTCGTGTCAAGCGGGCGCTCGGCCCTTAGCCGCCGTTGCGGCCGGCGAACCGGGCATTGCTGGCGCGCTGCATGGTTCCGGGCGTCTCACTTCCCCTTGATGGTACGGGCCGCGGCAGTCGACGACCGGACAATGACCTTTGTACGCAACGTTGTCGTAACCGAACGTGAGGTCTCGTGTCCCTCGATCCTGTTCACAAGCAGGCGCGCCGCGGCGCGACCCATTTCATAGCGTGGCTTTCGCACGGTGCTCAGCGGGGGCTCCATGATGGACGCGAACGAGTCGTCATCGAAACTCATGAGCGACAGGTCCCCCGGGACCGAACGTCCCCGGCCTCGCAGTGAACGCATCGCGCCAAGCGAAAGAATGTCCACGGCGGAGAAAATTGCCGTAAATTCGACGTTCGCCTGGAAAAGCTTTTCCATGCCTTCAAACCCGGCCTGTTCGGAGATCGACGGTACCGAGACGATCAATCTGCTCGCGACGCGGATACCTGCGTCTTTCAGGGCCCTTTCATATCCCCGCCGACGTCGCGTGGTATTGAAGTTGTCGGACGGCCCGGCAAGATGTGCGATCGCACGATGCCCTTTGGCGATCAAATGCTGGGTTGCGGCGTAGGCGCCTTCTTCGTCGTCCGCCACGACGAAATCGGCTTCGACGCCATCGATGATGCGATTCACGATCACGACCGGATGGGAGAAATGCACCTTCGGAACCGCCAGATCGCCGCTGCGCAACAGAAGCAGCACCGCTCCGTCCGCCCGGAAGAGCTTGAACACGTCGAAGACCGTATGCCCTTGTGCATCCAGCTGTCGCTCGGAAACGACCGTCAGCGTGTAGCCGTGCTGCGAACTCTCGTCGGCCAGTCCTTCCAGCACTTCCATCTGGTAAAGGCTGGGGAAGCGTCCCGATGTATTCGGCACGACATAGACGAGGGAGTGCGTGCGCCCGGCGGTGAGCGCCGCCGCGGCCGAGTTGCGGACATAGCCCACGCGGCGGGCCTCCGCCTTTATCTGCTGCTTTGTCTGCGCTGTCATGCCGGGCTGGTCGCGCAACGCACGCGACACCGTCGTGGCGGAAACACGCAACTTCTGGGCAATATCGACAATGGTTGCACGGTTGGCGGCATGCATGGAGCCACCGAGGCGCGACCGGGACTGCTCCCGTTTCCCTGTCGAAGATTTGCGAGCCACCACTGTCTCCTGTCCCCTCATGCGCTTCGCAACGCGCGATTCGGTATCTCATTGCGATTTGACGACTCGAAACAAGCCGCATGCACGTATCGCCGATTTAAGCGGCGCACCGGACAATACATGCATCGGGCAGCAGGCGGCATCCTATGATTGCAATCTTCCTTCGTCTTCCCGCGTGAAGCCTCCTTGCTTCATTTCCCGTCCAAACCGTGCTAGTTTAACGTTAATGTCGTGCGCATAGAAGGTTGGCATCGCGCACGGCGTGGGTAAGGGAGGGGGCGCTATGTTTTGCGGTCGACGTTCCACACTGGCCCTGTGCGGGGCCTTCGCGGCGATGATGGTTTCGTTCATGGGCGCCGGCGACGCGGCGGCCCAGAAGATCATCCGGCTGGGCCATTCCGAAGGCGCCGACGCGCCGCATGGCCAGACGATGCAGATTTTCAAGCGGTTGGTGGAATCCGGGACCAACCGAAGCATCCAGGTCCAGATTTTCGTCTCGCTGCAGCTCGGTCCGGTCGTCGAGGAGCTCGAGAACGTCAAGCAGGGGACGCAGGAGATGTTCATCTCCACCCCCGCCTGGTTCAGCCGCTTCTACAACCAGGTCGACGTGCTGTCGTTGCCCTATCTGGTCACCGACTGGGACCAGGCGGAGCGGATGATGCAGTCCGATGCGGTGCGCAAGATCGCTGCCGACGCGGAAGCCGCCTCCGGCATCAAGATCCTGGGGGTCATCCCGGTCGGCTTCCGCAATGCCGCCACGCGCGTGCGGCCCATCACGAAGGTGGAGGACTTCGCCGGGCTGAAAATCCGCGTGCAGAATTCCCCCGTCTATATCGGTGCGTTCCGCGCGCTGAAAGCGAACCCGGTGGCGATGGATGCTGGCGAGCAGTTCCAGGCAGTGCAAAGCGGCGTGATCGACGGGCTGGAATCCACCTTCCCCATCATCCTGTCGGCCAAGTACAACCAGGTCGCGCCGTTCATTTCCGAGACGCGGCACAACTTCGATGTCTTCCTCGTCTACCTGAACCAGAAGTTCTTCAATGGCCTGACGCCGGAAGAGCAGCGCGTCGTCACCAGCGCGATGCGCGCGGCCGAGATCGCCAGCGTGGTGATCACCCGCAATGCCGAGTCCCAGGCCCAGCGGGCGCTGGTCGCGGCCGGCTCGAAGCTCAATGACGTCTCGAAGGAAACGATGACGGCCATGCAGGCGGCCGTGAAGCCGCTCTATGATGAAATGGGTCCGAAGTTCGAGCCCAACCTGACCGCCTTGCGCAAGGCCATCGCCGCCAAATAGGGTAGATTCATGGTCTGATCCCGCCCCGGTCGCCCGCGGCCGGGGCGGGATGGCCACTTGCCCGGGTGGCCCATGTCGAGTCGGGCTCCGCAATTCGAGGGGGATCTGATGCGGGCATGGAAGGCCATCGACGCTGTTATCGTCCGCAGCACGGAATTCGCCTCGGTCGCGATCGGCCTTATCCTCCTCACATTCCTAAGCCTCGGTATCGTCGGGCGTTACATCACCGGGTTCTCGGTATCGTTCGTCGAATCGGCGTCGCGGCTGCTCCTGGTTTGGTTCTTCCTGCTGGGTTGCGGACTGGCGTTGCGCGTCAAGGCGCATGTCGGCATGGACATGCTTCAACGCAAGCTGTCCCCACCGGCGGCCAAGGCCGTGATCTACCTCGCGCATATCGGGTCGCTTGTTTTCTACGCCATGGTGCTGGCCGGGACGCAGCAGGCGTTGGACATTTCCGCCAGTACGACGGAGCCGTCCCTCGGCATCAGCGGCCTCTGGGGCATGATTTCGGTACCGATCGGTTTCGCGCTGTTGGTGTATCACCAAGTCTACCTGATGATCGATGACTGGTTGCGACCGGACGCTGCGCCCGAGCAGCAGCAGCTGACGGAATAAACCGATGCTGACCGTCGTCACACTCGTCTTCACCGCCGGGTTCCTGGTCGGCGTGCCGATCGCATTCTGCTTTGGACTGGCGGGCGGCGCCTACATCCTGTTCTGGGAAGGGCTGCCCGCCGGGCTTCTGGTCCGCCGCATGTACTATGCGCTGGACAGCTTCCCCCTGCTGGCCGTCCCGCTGTTTATCATGGTCGGTGATCTGAGCGAGCGCGCCGGGTTGATTCCGCGCCTGGTCGCATGGCTCAAGATCCTCGTCGGGTGGATGCGTGGCGGCATCGCCTACATGAACGTGATTTCGATGACGATTTTCTCGGGCATCAGCGGTACGGCGATCGCCGACCTTGCGAGCCTGGGGCGGATTACGCTTGGCATGATGGAAAAGGCCGGCTACGAGCGCGGGTTCAGTTGCGCGCTGACCGCCGCCACCTCGATGCTCGGGCCGATCATCCCGCCCAGCGTGGCCTTCATCATCTACGCGCTGGCGGTCGGCAATATTTCGATTGTCGGCATGTTCCTTGCCGGCGCCGTGCCTGGCCTCGTCATGGCTTTGGCGCTGCTTGCGTGGGCCTGGTACAAGACCCGGAACGATACCCGGATCGAAATCTATCCCCGTCCGAGGATGCGTGAACTCGGCGCCAGCACGATCCAGGTGCTGCCGATCCTGGTTCTGCCGCTGATCATCATCGTCGGCATCACCGGCGGCGTTGTCACGGTCACGGAATCGGCGGCGATTGCCGTGCTCTACGTGCTGTCCATCGGCCTCCTGTTCACGCGTGAACTCCGGTTGCGCGACGTCTATCGCTCGACTCTCTACGCAGCGACCACCAGTGCAGTCCTCGGCATGCTGATGGGCACCGGCGCGATCATCTCGTGGATCCTCACGCGCAACCAGGCAACGGCCCAATTGGCCGATTTCGTTGCCTCGATTTCGAGTGACCCGATCGTCTACATGCTGATCGCGTTCGCGGCGCTCACCATCATCGGCACGGTCATGGAGGCCACCCCCATGATCATCGCCCTGGCGCCGCTGATGGCGCCCGTCGCGGCCAAACTTGGCATCCCCGATATCCAGTTCGGTCTCGTGTTCTGCATGACCGTTCTGGTCGGCATGATCACACCGCCGGTAGGCTTGATCCTTTTCCTGACCTGTACCATTGGCAATATATCGCTGGAGCGCCTGTCCTGGACGATCCTGCCGTTCTGCATCCTCGAATCCCTCGTAATCCTGGCGGTCATCCTGTATCCGCCCCTGACCCTTTGGTTGCCACGCACGTTGGGGTTCTAACTGTCTGGAGTATCGCAAGATGATCCGGGGAAGCATCAAGCGGCCAACCGCCGCCATTGTGGCCCGCCTCAAGCGCTTCGGGACGGGCACGATCAGCAATGTTTTCGACAAGCTGGGCTTGGCCGGCGTGATCCGCGGCATCAAGGCGGTAGGGCCGGGCATGCGCTTCTGCGGGCCAGCCTTCACCGTAATGGAGGTCACGGGCGAGTACGGCCGCTACGGCCCCGAGGAACTGCCCCTGGGAGAATTGATCGACGCGGCGCACCGCGGCGACGTGATCGCCGTAGACAATTCCGGACATCCGGTTTCGACCTGGGGCGGCGTCGCTTCCTATGCCGCCGCGCGCAAGCGTATTGGCGGACTCCTTGTGGACGGCGGCGTGCGCGACATCGACCAGGTCAGCAAATTGCGTTTTCCGATTTTCGCCCGCCATGTGGTGCCGGTTACGGGCAAAGGTCGCATCAAGGTGCTCTCGATAAACCAGCCGGTGCGGATCGACGGGACCCTGGTTCGGCCCGGAGACATTCTCGTCGGCGACGCATCGGGGGCGGTCGTCGTTCCGGCCGAGCGGGCGGCCGAAATCGCGGCCCTTGCAGCCGCTCAGGATGCCGCGGACCGTCGGATCATGCGCAACGTCCGACGCGGATTCTCGTTCGCGGAAGCATCGCGCCGGGCGGGCGTGCGCTAGCTATCCGACTGCCTTGACGCGGCCGCTCGCGGTCTGGCAATCTGATTTTACGCAAACGTTAAACTTGCGCATGGCGGGGGACCGATGAAGCGTAAAGTCGTGCATACCGATCGCGTGCCGCCGGGGCGCGCGCGGATCTCGCAGGGGATCGTTCATGGCGACGTGGTGTATGTCGCCGGCATGGTCGGGCGCACGCCGGCTACCGGCAAGGTGCCGCCGGGCGGTGCGGGGCCGCAGACCGTGCAAGTCTTGAAGAATGTCGAATCGGTGCTGAGAGCCGCGGGCAGCGGCATGGAGCACGTGCTGAAGATGTCCTGTTTCCTCTCGGATATGGGCGACTTCGAGGCCTTCAACGGGGAATGGGAGAAATTCTTTCCCAAGGCGCCTCCGGCGCGCATCTGCGTCCAGGCGCGGCTGGGACCCACCTTCGTCGTGGAGATCGACGCCATCGCCGCGATGCCGCCAAAGCGCGCGTCCAAGGCGAAGAAGAAGACACGATGATCGTTCCCAATCGCGTAAGGCAGCGCCTCGCCGAAGGCCGTCCGGTCCTCGGCCCCACCGTGAACTTCAATTCGCCGTGGTTTGTCGACATGGCGGGCGCCATCGGCTTCGACTACGTGATGCTCGATGCCGAGCATGGCCCGCTGGGGCCGGAAAGCGCGGAGTTGATGATCCGGGCCGCGGAACAGGCGGGTATTGCACCCCTCGTCCGCATCCCCATCAATCAGCCGCAGGAATTCCTGCGGTTTCTGGATATCGGCGCGGTCGGCATCCAGGTGCCGCATGTCGATTCGCGCGCGGAGGCCGAAGCCGCGGCGGCGGCCACGCGCTACGCGCCGCGCGGCCAGCGCGGTCTGGCCGGCACGACCCGCGCGGCGGGCTACGGCCTGTCGATGGGACTGGCGGACTACATGGCGCTGGCCAACCGCGAGGTGCTGTGCATGCCGATGATCGAGACCGCGGCCGGCGTGGAAAATGTCGAGGCGATCGCCGCGACCGACGGGGTAGACGTGCTCGTGATCGGGCCCAGCGACTTGTCGCAGTCGATGGGGCATGGCGGCAACCGCAACGTGCCCGCCGTGCAGCAGGCGATCGACCATGTCATCGCGCGGGCCAAGGCGCACAAGAAGTGGGTATCCCTGCCCGCCGCCGACGCTGCTGGCGCGCGCGAGGCCATCGCGCGTGGCGCGGATTTCGTCATGATCTCGCCGGCTGCTTGGCTTACTTCGGCGGGGCGCGAATTGCTGTCCGCCGCTGGCCGCAAAGGGAAATGACCAGAATGCCGTTCGGAGCGACGCCAGTCCCATGCGGCGGGTTTTGAGCCGCGTGACTGGCTCGAGGACCGGCTTCTACCAAGAGAAGGCAGCCGTATGACGTTTCGCATTGGCGTGGATATCGGTGGGACCTTCACCGATTTCGCCCTGTTCGACGAGACCGCCGGGCGAATGGCGATCCACAAGCAGCTCACCACGCCGAAGGATCCCTCGCTGGCCGTAATCGAAGGCGTCGATCTACTGATCCGCCGCGAGAAGGTGTCGGTCGACGCCATCGCCGAGGTCGCGCACGGCACCACGCTGGTCACCAACGCGGTGATCGAGCGCAAGGGCGCGGTTACGGGCATGCTGGTGACGAAGGGATTCCGCGACGTCCTCGATATTGGACTGGAACGGCGCTACGACCTGTTCGACTTGCGACTGGTTTTTCCTCCGCCGATCGTACCGCGCGAACGCCGGGTCGAATTGAACGAGCGCGTGCTGTTCGATGGAAAAGTGCGCCAGAAGGTCTCGTTGGACGAGGCGCGCGCGGCAATACGGTGGTTGGTCGACAATCACCAGATCAAGGCACTGGCGGTGTGCCTGCTGCATGCCTATGCCAATCCTGCGCACGAACGGGAGATCCGCTCCCTGGTCGAGAAGGAATTTCCGGACCTGTTCGTGTCGACCTCGGCCGAAATCTTCCCGTTCCTGCGCGAATACGAGCGCTGGACCACCACGACCATGAATGCCTATGCCCAGCCGATGGTAGACCGCTACCTCGCCAACCTGGAGGGCGGTCTTCGCAAGATCGGCTTCAAGGGCATCCTGTCGATCATGGCCTCGAACGGCGGCACCGTCACCCCGGCGCTGGCGCGGCGCTACCCTGTCCGCATGCTGGAATCCGGCCCGGCCGCCGGGGTGCTGATGTCGGCGCACCATGGCCGCACGCTCAACCTGCCCAATCTCCTGTCGTTCGACATGGGCGGCACCACCGCCAAGGGTTCGCTGATCCGCGACAAGAACCCGCTGAAGAAATATGAGATGGAGGTTGCGCGCGTCCACGAATTCAAGCGCGGCAGTGGCCTGCCGGTCAAAGTGCCCGTGATCGACATGATCGAGATCGGCGCGGGAGGCGGCAGCATCGGCAGCGTTGACGACCGCGGCGTGATCCGCGTCGGTCCACACAGTGCGGGAGCCGACCCCGGACCTGCTTGCTACGGCCGCGGCGGCTCGGCGCCCACCCTGACCGATGCCAACTTGGTGCTGGGCTACCTTGACCCGGATTTCTTCCTGGGCGGGGATATGAAACTGGACGTTTCGGCCGCGAAGCGCGCAATCGAGAAGGATGTGGGCAAACCGCTGAACCTGGCGCTCGACCGCGCGGCCTGGGGCATCCACGAGATCATCAACGAAGACGTCGCACGCGCATTCCGCGTCCATGCGTCGGAACGCGGCTTCGACTACCGGGGTTGCAGCATGATCGCCTTTGGCGGCTCGGGCCCGGTTCACGCCATGCGCATCGCGCGCAAGCTGAAGATCCCGCGGGTGATCTTCCCCGTCGGCGCGGGCGTGATGTCGGCTTTCGGCCTTCTGGCCAGCCCGCGGTCGTTCGAGATCGTCAAATCCGAAGTAGCATTTCTCGATGCGCTGACGCCGGATGCCTTCGCGGCCCGCTTTGCGCCGCTGATCAAGGAGACGACCGGCTACTTGCGCGCCAGCCACGTCGAGGCGAAGGACATCCGTATCGTAAGGCGGCTGGACATCCGATATTTCGGTCAGGGCTACGAGCTGGAGATAACCTTGCCGGACGGCGACGACGCGGCGGGCCTGAAGCGCATACCCGAGTTGTTCGCCAAGACCTACGAGAACGTGTTCTCGATCAGCTTCCTGGATCAGCGCCTCGAGATTGCCGCCTGGAAGGTCGAGGCGGTAGGCCCGCTGCCGCCGATGCGTACCGGCTTCAGGCTCGGCAGCGCGACCGCAGGCAAGGCCGTGCAAAAGGGCAGTCGCCGGGCCTATTCAGCCGAGGAGGCGGGGTACGTCGAATTTCCCGTATATGACCGCTATGCGCTGAAGCCGGGTGCCGGCGTCGTCGGCCCGGCGCTGATCGAGGAAAACGAGTCCACCTGCGTGATCGGCGCGGGTGATCGGGTCACGGTCGACGAGCACTTCAATCTCGTCGCGGAAATTGCACCGGAGGCTGGGCCAGCATGAAGGAATTCGACGCCGTCAGCCTGGGCATCCTCTGGGACCGGCTGATCTCGATCACCGACGAGATCGTCTCGTCGCTGATTCGCACGTCCTTCTCGATCAACGTTCGAGAGAGCTACGACCTGTCCTGCGTCCTGTTCGACGCCAACGGCGTGCCCATCGCGCAAGGCAGCTATAGCGTGCCTTCCTTCACCGGCACGGCCGCGCCGACCCTGCGCCACATGCTGCGCAAGTATCCGCCCGAAACACTGCGTCCGGGCGATATCGTGGCCACAAACGACCCCTGGATGGGCACGGGCCATCTCTACGACATCAACGTGATGCGGCCGGTCTTCCGCAAGGACCGGCTTGTGGGCTACACACTGAGCATCACCCACCTGCCGGACATCGGCGGCGTGGGCGTTTCGGCCGGGCCCACCCAGATCTACGAGGAAGGATTGCGCCTGCCGGTGTGCAAGCTGATGCGCGCCGGCGTCCTGGACACCGAGCTGCTGGACCTCATCCGCACCAACGTACGGGTCAGCGAGCAGGTGATCGGCGACATCATGGCGAACATCTCGTGCAACGAGGTGGGCGGCCGGTTGCTGCTCGAGTTCATGGAGGAATACAGGCTCGACGACCTGGTGCCGCTCTCAACCGCGATCCTGGCACAATCCGAACGCACGATGCGCGAACGGATCCGGACCATCCCGGATGGGGTCTACAAGAATCAGATTCAAATCGAAGGGGTGAACGAGGCCATCCCGCTTGCCTGTACGATCACCAAGAAGGACGACAGCGTCGCGGTCGACTTCGCCGGAACCGGCAACAGCGTGCGGGCGGCGATCAACGTGCCCTTCTGTTACACGCGTGCCTGGGCAGCCTATTCGATAAAGTGCCTTACCACGCCGGGCACGCCCAACAACGAGGGATCGGTGCGGCCGATTGCCATAACGGCACCCGAGGGCTGCATCCTGAATACCCAGGTTCCATATCCGACCGCGGGCCGCCACGCCGTCGGGCATTTCGTCGTGCCGTTGATGATGGGCGCGATGCAGGAGGCGGTTCCCGACCGCGTGCAGGCCGATGTCGGCATGATGAACATCTTCAACGTCCAGGGCACCAACCGCGACGGGCGCGGTATCGCCAGCCTGTTCTTCCTCGCCGGCGGCTTCGGCGCGCTGGCGGGCATGGATGGCGCGCCCACCACGCCGGCACCGTCGAACATGGGCGTCGTACCGACCGAAATGTGGGAAAACATCACCAGCATGACGATCGAGCGGCGCGAGCTGCTTGCGGATTCCGGCGGGCCGGGCGAAGCGCGCGGCGGGGTCGGTCAGGAGGTGGTGCTGGTGAACGACACCGGCAACTTGCTCACCGTGGCGTTCATGGGACAGCGCACGCAATTCCCCGCCAAAGGCTTCCAGGGCGGCAAGGCCGGCCGTCTGCGCGGCTACGAAATCAACGGCAAGGCGGTCAATCCGAAGGGCCGGTTCGTCCTGAACCCCGGTGATGTGATTCGCCTGTTTGAAGCGGGCGGCGGAGGCTTTGGCGATCCGGCAAAGCGGCCGACCGGCCTTGTACTGGCCGATGTGCGCAGCGGGTTCGTTACCCAGGAGGGGGCGCTGCGCGACTATGGAGTGCGCGTCGATCTGGAACGAGGTACCGCCGTCAGAGCATAGGGCGCGGCGAAGGGCGACACGTCCGCCCTTCGCGGCCTCATTTCTAGCCTCGCGCCGCCTTCAGAACGGTGTCCATCAGGTCTTTCCCGAACTCGCCCTCGTATTTTTGATAGATCGGTGCCGTTGTCTTGCGGAATTCCTCGAGCTGCGCCGGGTCGACCTTGTTGAACTTGACGCCGGCCTTGATCATCTTCTCCAGCGCCTCGGCGTCCTCCTTCTCTGCGACCTGGCGCTGGTAGGCGACCGCCTTGGCGCTGGCTTTGCCGACCACCGTCTTCAGATCGGCCGGCAGCGCGTCCCAGTACGACTTGTTGATCCAGCGCCCCAGCACGTCATAGAAGAGCGGCAACTCGCTCAAGTATCCAGCGACCTCGTAGAACCGCTGGTCGTGGATGTTCTGGTAATTGGCTTCCATCGCGTCGATCACACCCTGCTGCAACGCGGTGTAGAGCTCCTTGAAATCCATCGCCACGGGGTTGGCGCCGAGAAGCCGATAGGTGTCCACATGGACCCGGATCGGCTGCAGCCGGATCTTCATGCCCTGCATGTCCTTGATCGACGCGATCGGGCGCAGGCGATTGATCGTATTGCGCCAACCCACCTCCTCGAACCCCAATGCCTTGAATCCAACGGCGCCAACCAGCTTGTCGATCTCCTGGCCGAATGGCCCGTCCAGCAGCCCGATCGCCGCTTCGCGGCTCTTGAACAGGAACGGAAAGTTCAGCACCCCAAGCTTGGGCGCGTAGGCGGTCATGAAGCCGGTGGTCGCGACGCTCATCTGGATGGTTCCGGCCTTCACTTGGTCGAGCAGCTCCTTGGTGCCCCCCAGCGCACCCCCGAAGAACAGCTCGACGGCGACCTTGCCCTTGCTTTCCGCCTCGACCTCCTTCTTGAACAGCTCCATCGAGCGTGAATGGTTCATCTCGGGCGCCAGGGCCGATGCGAACCTGATCGTGTAGTCGGCTGCCATGGCCGCGGTGGAAGCGGCCGCACCCGCGCAGGCGCCCAGCAGAAGGGCGATCAGTTTATTTGCCATCCCTCGGTTCCTCCCAGATTTAACGTTAAACCAGAATACTGCCATACGGCCTGTCGAGCCGCAAACCCGTGCGCCATGCTAGCGGAAGCCCAGGCTGTGCGGAATCGCCAGCGAGATCGCGGGCACGTAGGCGACGATCAGCAGGGCAACGAACTCGACCAAAACGAATGGCATAATGGCGCGCGACAGCGTCTTCAGCGGCATGTCGGCAACGCCGCATACCACGAACAACACGCTGCCAACCGGCGGGGTTATGAGTCCGATTTCAACCGCAAGCACGAACATGATGCCGAAATGGAGTGGATCGATGCCGAACTTCGCGGCAATCGGTGCCAGGATCGGCGCAAACATGACCATCAGCGGTACGGGTTCGACCGCGATGCCCGCGAGCATCATGAACACCAAGAAGACCAGGATGAACGTGAAGCGGTCCGGCGCGATCGACATGACGAGCGCACTGAGCGCCGCCGGAAAATGCATCGCCGTCAAGAGCCAGGTGACAATCTCTGAGGTGGCCAGCAGCAATGTCACGACCGAGGTCGTTACGATGCTGCGCTCGATCGCGGCGAGCACAATCGGCGTTGTCAGCCCGCGGTGGATCGCAAACCCAACAAGAAGCACGTAGACGACACAGACCGCGGCCGATTCCGTGGGGGTGAAAATCCCGCCCAGGATGCCGCCCAGAATGATCATTGGCGCAAGCAAGGCTGGCGCCGCGCCACGGAAGCTGCTGGCTACGCGCTCGAGGGACAAGGATTCGTCGCTGACCGGGTAGCCCCGCCGCACCGCCATCGCATAGCAGAGGACCGAAAGCAGCAGCGCGATGAGAAGTCCGGGCAGAATCCCCGCCATGAACAGGCCGGCGATCGATACCTTGCCACCCAATGCGAGCGAATAGATCACCATCCCAATGCTGGGCGGGATGATCGGGCCCATGATCGCCGCCGCGGCGGTGACGGCCGCGGCGAAAGGCTTGTCGTAACCGGCTTTTACCATCGCCGGGATCATGACCGCGCCGAGCGCTGCCGCGTCCGCGGTGGCGGCACCCGATATGCCCGCAAATACGACATTGGCGACCACGTTCACCTGGGCGAGCCCCCCGCGAATGCGGCCGATGAGCGAATCGCAGAACTGCACCAGCGACAAGGTGATGCCCGAGGATGCCATCAGGTCGCCGGCCAGGATGAAGAATGGAATGGCGAGGAACGGGAAGGAATCCACGCCCGCAAGCATGCGCTGGGGCAGGATGACCATCGACACGCTGCCCCAGGACAACAGGCCGGCAACCGCCGCGAGACCGAATGCAAAGGCCACGGGCACGCCGATCAGCAGCGTAATCAGGAAAATGCCGATCAGCGCGCTCACGGCGGGCCACGATCGATGGGGGCGGACCGTTCAGTGGTCATCGCGGTCCGGACCGAGACCGGCGATTCGCGCCAGCAGCTGAAGCAGCATCAGGGCCGCGCCGACCGGCAGGGCAAGGAAGACCCAGCCCATGCTGATGTCCAGAAGAGGCGAGCGTTGCGCCCACATCGCTGGGACCAACTTGGCACTGGTCCACAGGAAAATTACCAGAAAGATCGCAACAGAAAGATGAACGGCGGCACGCAGCAACGCCCAGCGTTCGTGGTAGCCAAGCTCCAGGCCGATGTGCTGGCCGCGGCGCAGCGCCAGGCTCGCGCCGAGGAACGTCACCCAGATGAAAGAGTAGCGCGCGAGTTCGTCCGAGAAGATCAGCGATTGCTGCACGGCATAGCGGAACACCACCTCCCCCGCGACAAGCGCCACCAGCAGGCACCCTCCGGCAATCACGCACAGGCGCGTCAGCAATGTAATGGCGCGGAGGGCTCTGCTAAGCATGGCGCGACTTGGGTTTCAGCGCCGTCGCATCGGCGAAAATCATCGTGCGTTCCGGTTTCCTGAAAGCGGATCGTCCGGCCCTGGTATCATTCGTGTTCGCATCTCGATCAAGCACCCCCGGATGCCTGGACGGGCGGGCGCTTCCGCCGAAATTGTGAAGCCAGTTGACGCTGTGTCGATGCGTGTGACAGGCTGTGCAATCTACGCAAACGTTACACCGAATTGTCCGCCGATGTCAGCAGGGTAAATCACGGGGAGGCGTCAATGCGGGCGTCGGCCGCGACCAGGTTGCGGACCCTCATCGCCACCAGCGACATCGTCGTTGCGCCGGGTGCCTATGACGGGCTGACGGCGAAGATGATCGAAGAGGCGGGATTCGCGGCGGTATATTGCACCGGCGGCGGGATCTCGCGTAGCCGCGGCCAGCCCGACCTGGGTTACACCACCCTGACCGAATTGCTGGAACGCATCGGCTCGATGACCGAGACTTGTCCGCTGCCGATGATCGTCGATGCGGACTCGGGGTTCGGCGGGATCTTGAATTTGCGGCGTGCGGTGCGTGCATTGGAGCGCGTGGACGCGGCGGCGATGCATATCGAGGATATGGAGGTTCCTAGCCGGCGGCTTGCGACGCGGGACAATCTGGTGGAACCCGTGGAGATGGAAGCGCGCCTCCGCGCCGCCCTCGGCGCTCGGCAGAATCCGGATTTCCTGGTGATCGGGCGCACCGATGTACTGCCGCTGCTGGGCCTGGATGCGGCGATCGAACGTGCCCTGCGGTTCGCCGGCGCGGGCGCGGACATGGTGTATATCGACGGCATCAAGACCCGCGCGCAAATGGAGCAATTCGCCCACAAGGTCAAAGCACCCAAGCTTGTCGGCATCATCGCCGGCGAGTGCGAGCAGGTTCCGGCCGCCGACCTGGCGCAGATGGGATTCAAGCTTCTGACGATTCCCGCCGACCCCCAGCTCGCGGCGATCCACGCCGTGCGCCGGCTTTTGGCGCACATCAGGACGAGCGGAAGTTCGGCCGGTTTCGATGCGCTCTGCACGTTCGAGGAGCGCGATGCATTGGTCGATACGCGGTCGCATCGCGATGTTGAACGTGAGTACCTGCCGTAGACGCGGGCGCGCGCGGACGCGCCGTGACCGCTGCGGAACCGGGAAGCACGGTCGACGCTGGCAAAGGCCCTGTGCGCTAAACCGGCTTGCCCTCCCAGATCAGCCGGGTCTTCGGATTCCGGTTGGCGCTGATCGCGGCATAGTTCTCGACGATGATGCCCGCCATGTATTCGTAGCGCCGCGGTCCCGCCACGGCGCAATTCGGGCTTACGATCACGTCCGGCCGGCCCCACAGCTTGCTCGCCTTCTCCAGGCGCTCCATGTTTTCGTCGGTCACGGGTCCGGACGGACGGCCATGGTTATCCGAGGCATAGCCCGCAATCACGCCCTCGTTCAGCGCCCAGACGACGGCGTCTTCGTCGATGCATTCGCCGCGCGCCACGTTCATGAGGTAGCCCGTGGGCTTCATAGCCCGCAGCGAATCGCGGTTGATGATGTTCTCGGTGCGCCGGTTGATCGGCACGGCCAGCAGCACGAAGTCGCTAGCCGCCATCACCTTGCGGTAGTCGTCGGCGGGATAGACCTCGTCGACTTGGTCCGCGCCCTTGCTGGGGTCCTGCCTGCAAGCGATCACGCGCATCCCCAACGCCTTTCCAAGGTAGGCGACACGCGATCCAATCGCTCCCAGCCCGATGACGCCAAGCGTCAAACCGCAAAGCTCCTGCCCGGGGTAGCGCTCCCAGTGCCCGACCAGATGCTGCCGCACGGCGCGCACCATGCGGCGGCTGAACATCAGCATGTAGCAGAGCACCTGCTCGGCGATGACGACCTGGCCGGCGCCCTTGGAGGTCGTGATCATGATGCCGCGTCGGCGGAACTCGTCCGCCGTCGCCTGACTGCGCTTGAAGAAATGATCGGCGCCCGAGGATGCGATGTGGACCCAGCGGCACTTCACCGCCGCGTCGAACAGCGGTCGCGATATCTTGTCCACCGCCATGAAGTCCGCTTGAGGCGCCAACGCCAGCGTCTCGCCCTGGTCGGCGGCCAGCACCACGTCCATCGCGGGGGTGCGCTTCAGGATCTCGTCGCGCAGCTTGGCGCCCGAAAAGTCGTACGGAATTTTCGCCGCCCCGACGAAGAAGCGCCGATCCTCGAAATCATGCGGCACGAGAAAAAGTGGCTTGCCGTTCTCGCGCTTCATGGCGAAGCTGCTCCATCGGTCAGAGTGCATTGAGGCACGACAATAAAAGTTACATGACGACGCGGTATGGGCAAGTGAAAAAGCATGAATACTTATACTTTTGCTTTTGAGGGACGCATATGGAGATAGTCGATCTGCGATCGGACACCGTAACGCTGCCGTCCGAACCGATGCGAACCGCGATGGCGCGCGCGCCGGTTGGCGACGACCAGTACGGCGAGGACCCCACCGTCAACCGACTTCAAGAGCGAGTCGCCGAACTGCTGGGGAAAGAGGCGGCGCTGTTCGTGCCCAGCGGGACGATGGCGAACCAGGTTGCGCTGAAGGTGTTGGCAAAGCCGGGCGACGACGTGATCGTCGGCGAAGAGAGCCATGCCGTGTATCACGAGTCCGGCGCTTCGGCCGCCAATGCTGGCGTGCAATTCACCGAGGTAGGACGCGGCGGCTTGTTCGGCGCGGCGGATTTCCTGGCGGGCTACAAGGCGCCCGGCCACATCGTCTATCCGCCGACGACGCTGGTGGAGATCGAGAACACCCACAATCGGAGCGGCGGGCTGGTGTTTCCCGAGGAGGACGCGCGCGCGATCTGCGCGGCGGCCCGGCGCCTGGGCGTCCATTCCTACCTGGACGGCGCGCGGCTGTTCAATGCGGCCGTCGCCACCGGGCGCAAGCTGGCCGATCTCGCGCAGCCGTTCGACCTGGCATCGGTGGCGCTTTCCAAGGGGTTGGGTGCGCCGGTCGGCACGGTCATGGCCGGGTCGAAGGAAACGATCGCGCGAGCGGTGCGCGCCCGGCGCATGCTGGGCGGCGCGATGCGCCAGGCGGGCATCCTGGCCGCCGCCGGGCTGTTCGGCCTCGAGCACAACATCGACCGGCTGGCGGAGGATCATGCCAATGCCCGGCTGATTGCCGACCGCCTGGCGCAAAGCAAGCGCGTTCGGCTGGATCCGGCCGCGGTCAGGACCAACATCATCGTCTTCGGCCTAGCGGAGGGCGCGCCCGACGCCGCCGCCGTGGTTGCGGCCTGCCGCGCACGCGGCGCGCTAATCCTGGCCTTCACGCCGCGCACCATCCGCCTGGTCACCCACCTCAACGTCGACAAGGAACAATGCCGGCACGCCGCGGATATCCTGGCCGCCGCCATCGACGGCGCCTGAATGTCGCCGCGGAAACCGCAAAACGGGGAAACCGACATGGAAATCGAAATCCTGCGCCGGCCCGTGGTAGGGCCCAGCGCGTGGAAACGCGCGGACTACAGCGGCCGCGCCGACTGGGTATGGCCGCTCGACGATCGGGAGCGCGGGGAATTGGACAAGCTGCTGCGCGCCGCGGCGCCCAAGGCCGCCGATTTCCCGTCGCTGGCACGGCTGCTGGGACGCACCTGGCGCGAACTGAAGGACGGACGCGGGTTCGTGGTTCTCCGCGGCTTTCCCGTCGACGACTACTCGGTCCCGGAGATCGAGCGGTTGTACTTGGCGCTGGGCAGCCTGATGGGGACGCCGGTCTCGCAGAACTCCTACGGAGACATCCTCGGCCATGTGCGCGACGAGGGTAAGCGCTATCGCACCACGGGGGACATCCGTGGCGCCCGCGGCTATCTCAGCAACGAGGCGCTGCTGTTCCACGCCGACCTTAGCGATGTCGTCGGACTGCTGGCGCTCAGCAAGGCGCTCGAGGGCGGACTCAGCAGCATCACCAGCTCGATGTCGATCTACAACGAGGTGCTGGCGCGGCATCCCGAATACCTGCCCGTCTACTACCGGGGATTTCCCTACCTCAACAACGAGGCGGGCGGTGACCAGGCCGAGCTGCGCATTCCCGTCTATACATACCACCAGGGCATGCTCAGCTTCGCCATCCGCCGCAACATGATCGAGACGGCGCGCCTCAACGGTGTGCACTTCTCGGATCTGGAGCTCGCCGCCCTGCAGTTCTTCGACGATACGGCGGCCCGGCCGGACCTGCGATTCGATATGCAGCTGGAACCAGGCGATATCCAGTGGCTCAACAATTACATCACGGTCCACTCGCGGACGCGATACACCGACGATCCCGCGCGGCCGCGCCACTTGCTGCGGCTGTGGCTTCAGCTTCCGGACGGCCGCGCCTTTCTCAAACGATACCCCACGGTCTACGACGGCATTCCAAAGACGCTCAATCGGCAGTGAGTCAGCGGGCTATGTCCGGCAGCCACATGACGATCTGTGGAAAGAGGCAAACCAGCGCGATCATCGCGAACATCGTCAGCACGAACGGGGCTGCGCCGATGATGACGTCGTGCAGCTGGCCTCGGCCGCGCACGCCCTGAACCACGAACAGGTTGATGCCGACCGGTGGCGTGATCATCGCCGTTTCCATCAGGATTACGACCAGGATGCCGTACCATACCGGATCGTATCCCGCCTTGATCATGAGTGGTGCCGTGATGGGCACTGTCGCGACCATCATCGACAGCGTCTCCATGAAGCAGCCGAGGACGAGATAGAATAGTATGATCGCCATCAAGAGCTCGGCCGGCTTCAAGTTCAGCGCGGTGATGTAGTTAGTGATCGCCGCGGTAAGACCGATTGCGTTGATCACCACGTTCAGGAAATAGGCGCCGAGGATGATCAGCATGACCGCCGCGGTCGTGCGGATCGTGCCCTCCAGCGATGCCCGCAACATCGACCAGGTAAGGCGCCGCTTCCACGCCGCCAGCGCCAACGCACCTAGGATGCCCAGGGCGGCCGACTCCGTGGCAGTCGCAACTCCAGCATAGATTGAACCGATCACAATCAGGAAGATCACCAGCGGAGGCACGATATCCGGGAGGCTGCGGATGCGCCCACCCCAGTCGGTCTTCACCTTGTCGCCGCCCCAATGCGGTCGCCACCAGCAGGCGATCAGCACCGTGATGCTGAACAGGGCGGCAAGGGTAAAACCGGGGATGAAACCCGCTAGATAAAGCTGGGGGATCGACGTTTCGGTCATCACGCCATAGACGACCATGTTGATCGATGGCGGGATGAGGATACCCAGCGTTCCGCCAGCGGCGAGCGTGCCCAGGAACAATCGCTCATTGTAGCGGTGGCGCTTGACCTCATCCAAGGCGACGGTGCCGATGGTCACCGCCGTCGCGACGCTGGAGCCCGAGATCGCCGCAAACAGCGAGCAGGCGGCGACGTTGGAATGCATCAGGCCACCGGGCAGCCACGATACCCATTGGACCAGCGCGTTGTACATGCGTTCGGCGATACCCGAGCGCAGCACGATCTCGCCCAGCATGATGTAGAACGGCACGGCAACCATGATGAAGGAATTCGAGCTGGACCATGTCAGCTCGCCCAGCATCACCGTCAGCGGCAAAGGCGAATACATCTCATTGAGAATCAGACCAAGCAGCCCCAGGCCGATGCCGACGGGAATCGAGGCGCCGAGCAGGACAAGCAGCAGGCCGGTTGCGGTGATTATCACGGGCGGGAAAGCTCCTTGGCCGGCTGCGACTGTTCGATTTCCTCGTCGATCTCCTCGCGTACTGCCTTGGAGCCGACAAGGGTGGACAGCGTGCGCAGGTCACCGCGCTTCCAGGCCATCAATGCTTCGACGAGCAGCAGAACGAGAACCAGGACCAAGAACGCGAGGCCGGCAAGCCACATCGTCTGGGGTATGACCAGCGGCGTGGCGAGCGCAGAAATCGATCGGGTGCCGGAGGAAAGGGTCTGCGAAAGCACGCCCCAGCCATGCCAGGCGATCAGGCTCATGAACAGGACGAAGCAAAGCAGGCTGACAAGGTCTAGCGCCGCACGGATTGGCGCGGGCAGCAA
>JADZDN010000279.1 GCA_020851015.1 Alphaproteobacteria bacterium
ACGGCATCGTCGGCATCAACACCGGCATCATCTCGACCGAGGTGGCCCCGTTCGGCGGCGTGAAGGAGTCCGGCCTCGGCCGCGAGGGCTCGAAGTACGGCATCGATGACTTCGTGGAGATCAAGTACCTTTGCATTGGAGGAATTGACCGCTAGTTGCCTGGATGCCTGTGCCGTTTGCTCTACTGATTGCAGGCGTCCCGGTATCGGTGCAGACGCGGCGTAGAAGCGCACGCATGGCTCCGTGGAAAGCGACCATTCTGGAGGCTGCAAGGCGGCAATGGCCCGTTGGCGAAGAGCCGATTGGAGTCGAATGCTCAATATCCATTGTACATTTTTACGCTGGTGCGGCGATGGACGTTGACAACTTTGCCAAGCCTCTGCTGGATGCGATCAAAGGGCTGGTGCTTTTGGATGATCACCTAGTTAGTCAGTTAACGGTCCGACGCACTGATTTGGCAGCGTTGTTGCCGATGTCCGGGTATCCACGTGACGTGCAGCCCTATATTCGAGCCGGAAGTGATTTCGTGTATCTTCGCGTAGATCGAGCGCCGAACCACGAGGTGCTGCCATGACAGCCAGCGCCATTCAGCAAGGCAACTTCCTTGACGAGGTTGCGAGCCAGTACCGAAAGGAAGGGTTTCAGACAAGAGTCCCTAATGGAGGCGATGCGTTTGATACACTGCTCTACAGACTAGGCGTCCGCCTAATTGCCTATAATGATCGCGAGCAGATTGCGGTCCTATTTGGCAGACCCGTCTCTATTTCGACAGCGCGGAACAACTTGAACCAACTTCATCGATTGCTTGACGGTCGGCCAGGCTGGCGGCTCGATCTAAAGCTTGAGAGTGGCGCGGAAGATACTAGTCCATCTGGGCAGCCCTGGAGTCTCGAGACAATTAGAACTAAGGCGGGTTTCGCGGACTTGCTTTCAAGTCGCGGGCGTTGGGATGAGGCGTCGATACTCGTGTGGGCTATATTCGAGGCAGTTGTACGAATTGCGGCACGCAAACTTCAGGTGCACTTTCCGGCCCATGTTGGAGGAGACGCCCTTTTAAAACAGGCTGCATATCTTGGCCTGATAGACGAGGGGGAGCTAGCACAAGGCCGCGAGCTATTGATTTTTCGCAATCGTGCTACCCATGGTCTTGTTGCTAAGGCATCCGCTAGACGCGCCCGCGAACGAGAGGCTGCTGCAATTCGTACTGTGCGATCAATTGTTGACAGGCTCTCCCTGGAATTTCTTGGTAGCGGCATCAACGGTAGTCGCCGCCGTCGTCTCGTATCGTAAGATCGCCTATGCTGCCGCACGACTACGACCTTTTCGTCATCGGCGCCGGGTCCGGCGGCGTTCGCGCCAGCCGCATCGCCGCCGGGCATGGCGCCAGGGTCGCGATCGCCGAATCCTGGCGGGTCGGGGGCACCTGCGTGCTGCGCGGCTGCGTGCCCAAGAAGCTGCTGGTCTACGGCTCGCACGTCGCGCACGACATCGAGGACGCGGCGGGCTTCGGCTGGACGATCGGGCGCGCGGTCCATGACTGGCCCAAGCTGATCGCCAACAAGGACAAGGAGCTGGACCGCCTGCACGGGGTCTATCTCAAGCTGCTGTCCAACGCCGGCGTCGAGCTGATCGCGGGCGAGGCCCGCGTAGTCGCGCCCGACGCGGTCGAGATCAACAAGAAGCGCATCACCGCCAAGACGATCCTCGTCGCCACCGGCGGCTGGCCGGTCATTCCCGATATCCCCGGGCGCCAGCTCGCGATCACCTCGAACGAGGCGCTCGATCTCAAGCACCGGCCCGAGCGCATCGTCATCGTCGGCGGCGGCTATATCGCGGTCGAGTTCGCCGGCATCTTCGCGGCGCTGGGCTCCAAGGTCACGCAGCTCTATCGCGGCGAGATGATCCTGCGCGGCTTCGACACGGACGTGCGGGCCTTCCTTGCCGACGAACTGCGCAAGAAGAACATCGACCTGCGCCTGCGCACCGACGTAACGCGGATCGACAGCGCGATGCGTGGCCTTGCGGTGACCTTGACCAACGGCCAGGTGGTCGACGCCGACGCGGTGATGATGGCGACCGGCCGTGCGCCCAACACGAAGAAGCTGGGTCTCGCCGAGGTCGGCGTGGCCCTGAAGCCGAACGGCGCGGTGGTCGTCGACGAATGGTCGCGCAGCTCGGTGCCGTCGATCTACGCGGTGGGCGACGTAACCGACCGCATCAACCTGACGCCGGTGGCGATCGCCGAGGGCCATGCCTTCGCCGACACGGTGTTCGGCGGCAAGCCGCGCAAGATGGACCACGCGAACGTGCCCTCGGCCGTGTTCAGCCAACCGTCCGTGTCGGTGGTGGGCTTGAGCGAGGACGCGGCGCGCGCCAAGGGCCTCGTGGTGGACATCTACCGCACCAGCTTCCGGCCGATGAAGCACACGCTCTCGGGCCGCGACGAGCGCATGCTGATGAAGCTGGTGGTCGAGCGCGCGACCGACCGGGTGATCGGCGCCCACATGGTCGGCGCCGACGCGCCGGAGATCATCCAGGGCCTGGCCGTGGCGATGAAGGCCGGCGCCACCAAGGCCGATTTCGACGCCACGATCGGCATCCATCCCACCGCCGCCGAGGAATTCGTCACGATGCGGACGAAGGCGGCCGAGCCGGCGGCCAAGGCGGCGGAGTAGACGCAGGCCGTCGCCCCGGCGCGCGGCTTACAGGCGATCGAGTATCTCCTTCTGCTTCGCCTCGTATTGCTCGGGGGTGATCAGCCCGCGGTCGCGCAGGTCCTTCAATGCCTGCAGCCGCGCCGCGATGTCGCCGCCGGAGGCGGGTGCGGGCGCCGGCGCGGCCTTGGCGGGGGCAGGGGGCTTTGCCGGCGCGGCGTCCGCCTTGGGCGCCGCTTCCTTCGCTGGCGCGGGTTTGGCGACGGCGGGTGTCTTCGGGGCGATCTTCGCCGGGCGTTCGGGGAAACTCGGCAGCGCCTGCGCATCGGTGGGGACCGGGGCGGTCGCCAGGTGCGTCATCGGGTCCTGCATGCCGGGCAGCGCGATGTAGCTGCGCACGACATAGTCGACCGGCCCGCCCGGCGGCGGGCTGCTTGGAAGTCCCCGCATCCGCGTGCGGATCACGATCGGCAGGGCGGTTTCCTGGTCGAGCAGGAATTCGCTCTCCAGGCCGAGCGCGACCGCCTGACCCGCGATGTTGAGCTGGACCTCGTCGCGCAGGGCGGCGACCAGCGCGGGGCGGCCCTCGTGCGCGCGGCCGCCGACCACGGTGGCCGGGGCGATCATGCGCATCAGCGCCGCGGATGGGATCATGCGCTGCAGATCGCGCTGCAGGGCAGGGGTCAGGTCCACGACCGGCGTCGCCATGGCGGTCGGGCCGCGCGGCGGCAGGAACAGCCCGTCGAGGAAGGCCGCGATCGCCTGCTGCACGACGCGGGACGGGGCGACGCGGTAGCCCGATGCAGGCAACTGGGCGAACCCCGTCGTGTCGAGCGACAGGGTGCGGAATTTCTGCGGGCCTGGCTGGATCTCGCCGTCGACGACCACCAGCGGCTGGCCGCCGCCGAAATCGCGCCCGTCCAGGTGCAGCCGGTCGACCCAGAGGCGGAAGATCGTCACGTTCGTCCGGGGCGCGGCCGTGCCGTGCCCGAACAGGATCGCGCGTTGTGGCGAACCGGCCGGGACACGGCCCAGGTTGATGGCCTCGGTGACGAAAGCGAATTCCGGCACGAATTGCGGGCGCAGGCTAACCGGCCCGTCGAGCGGCGCTGCCGATCCGATCGGCGGCGATGCTGGCGGCGCGATTTCCTGTGCGCCCGCGCCGGCGGCGATCGAGAGCCATGCCGCGACGACCGTCGCCAGCATCCTCGCCGACCGCCTGGCCTGCGTTGGGTATTTTGCCTGCGCGCTCACGTTCTCCATCCGCTCAGTTCTTATGGTCGTGCCAGTGCGGCTGGCCCTCGCCGCCCTTCTGGGGCAGGTCCGGCTGGCGCGACGTGTCCTTGGGCGGCGGATGGCGGGGGGCCGGGCGCGTGCGGAAGCCGCCCATGATGCCGGGTAAGCTCTGCATCAGGAGCTCTTGCGCCGCCGGCGAGCCCATGCCCGACGGCGCCGCGGCCTGGCGTTCGCGATCCTTGCGGCAGTCCTTTAGCAGGGTGCGCCGCGCCTCCAGGGCCGCCAGCCGGTCCCGCGCGCGGTTGCGCGCGAAGGCGTCGCTGGCGACCTGCGCGGCATTGCAGGGATTCTGCTCGTAGGCTGTTTCCGCCTGTTCGCACAGCGGCGCCATCTGGTCGACCGCTGTCTTGACCGAACGACGCTCCGTCTCGATCGTCTTCTTCCTCGCGTCGACGGCCTCGTTCAATGCTTTGGTCGCTTTCTCCCAATCGGCTTCCGCCTGGGCGAACTCCACCAGCGCCAAGCCGGCCTCGATGCGATTGGTCGACCACCGCACCCGGTTCGTGATCTCGTGGGCGCGCTCGCCGACGGCAACCATTGCCTTCCATTCCGCGGGCGCCAATTCTTGCGGGCTGGCGGTCGCCAGGTTGTCCAATTGCTGCAATCGGCCTTGCATCTGCCGGAAACTCGCGCGGTTGCAGCCGAACTGGGCGTCGAATTCGCTCAGCCCCTTGGACTTGCCCTTGCACTGTTCGATGCGGCTGTTCAGGTCGTCGATCGTCCGTTTGGTCTGGTCGATCTCCTGGCCGACGGCCTGCTCGGCGTTCTGAAGAAATCCGGCGTCGCCGGCGATGTACCGTCCGTCCGGGCTGCATTGCGCCGATTGCTGCGGAGCCGCCGTGGAGCCGATGGTCACGGGACCGGCCTGTCCGCCGACGCTTGCCTCGTCGAACGAAACGACGCTCTGGTTGGCGCTGGCAAGCATCGTCAGCTTGCTCGGCGGCAGGGACGATCCGCGCTCCGGCGTCTCGTCGATGCAGCCGCCGAGCAGCAATGCCGCCGCCAGGCCCAGCCACGTCCGTCTCGGCAGGATGTCGCGCTGCATGCGATCGGATGGCCAGGTCATCATAGGTTGACCATCCGGCACACCCGATCCGACGGCATTGACGTGAATCAATTCCGCCGCGCGGCAGCATCGTCTTTCGTCGGCCTGCGAAACCTCGATGTGAACGAGTCGCGCGAAGCGCCGTTGCCGGTGCGCGTCGAGGCTGCAGGGCGGGGCGCTACTTCAGCCGTACCATGTCGCCGTTCTCGTCGACGTGGAGCCCAAGCGCCCGGCCCTTCTCGTTGATCTGCTGCGACCATTTCGCGCGGCCGGGATCGGTGCCGCCGAGGATGGTCAGGATGTAGGCGGGCTCTGCGCCGACGTTGCGAACCCCTCGCATGACGCCCGGCGGCACCGAGAACACGTCGAACGGCTCGAGGATGATCGCCTCCTCGCCATTGTCGCCCAGCGTGATCGCCCATTTGCCGGTCAGCGCCACGAAGCACTCGATGGTCTGGTGGTCGTGCTGCGACGAACCCTTGCCCGGATCGGATTTCATCAGGGTGAGGTTGAAGTCGCGGTTGTCCTCGATCGCCGGCTTGAGCTTCGCGTCCTCGGTCACGCCGCGGCCGATGATGTTGTAGATCTCGCGGTTGTACTCGGGAATGCGGGTGTCGATGAACGCCTCCGAGCTGGACTGCAGGTCCTTGAATCGCGCCACCCGGGCGCGCAACGCTTCGAGACTCGTGTCGGTCATGCTCTCCTCCCTCCGTGGGTGCTGATGTCGTCTTTCGTCAATAGAGCGCCCGGGGAATTGCCAGGCACAGGTCGGGAAATGCGGAAATCAACGCGAGCACGGCGACGATCGCGCCGATGAAGGGGATGCTGGCCCGGGTGAACTCGGCGACCGTCGTGCCGAGCACGCCATTGGCCAGGAACATCAGGATGCCTACGGGCGGCGTGACCGAGCCCAGCGTCAGGTTCACGACGACGATGACGCCGATATGCACCGGGTCGATCCCCAGACGCAGCGCGATCGGGTGGATCAGCGGCACCAGGATGATCATCGCCGGGATGGTTTCCAGGAACGTCCCCACGAGCAGCAGGATGACGTTGACGGCCAGGATCACCGTGTACTTGTCGTTGGTGTGCGACAGCACGAGCTGCGTGACCTGCTGCGGGATCATCTCCCAGGTCAGGTAGAACGCGAAGGCGGTGGAGAAGCACACGATCAGCATCAGCGACGCGGTCGTTTCCATCGTCTCTGCGATGGCGCGGCCGATGTCGCCCAGGCGCAGCTCGCGATAGACCACGAAACCGAAGAACAGGCCGATCAGGACCAGGACGCCGCCGGCCTCGGTCGGCGTGAAGACGCCATAGCGTATGCCGACGACGATGAAGATCGGCATCGCCAGCGCCAGCGACGCGCGGCGCAATGCCAGCCGCATGCGGCGCACGCGGCTGGGCCAATCCGCGGCCGGCGGCGTGGTCCGCAGGCGGTCGTAGCCTTTGATCTTGGTGACGACGTGCACCACGGTCACCAGCGCGACGCACATCAAGAGCCCGGGAACGATCCCGGCGGCGAAGAGCTGGCCGATCGAGGTCTCGGTCATCGCGCCATAGAGGATGAAGCCGATCCCCGGCGGAATGATCGGCGTGATTACTGCCGAGCTGGCGATGATCGCCGACACGAAGGCGCGCGGATAGCCCTGGTTCACCATCGGCTGGCCGACCAGCTTCGCCTGCATCGCCGCGTCGGCGGCGGCGGAAGCGGATATGCCGCCCATCAGCGTCGCCATGATGACGTTGACCTTGCCCAGCCCGCCCACGGTCCGTCCCACCAGCGCATCGGCCAGGTCGAACAGGCGCTGCGACACGCCGGCCATGTTCAGGATCGATGCCGCGAAGATGAACAGCGGGATCGCCAGCAGCGGATAGGAACCAAACGACGACTGGATCTTCTGGACGAAGGCCTCGTGCGGCACGCCGTCGGCGAAAATGAAGAACCACAGCGCCGAGGCGCCGAGCGCGGTGCCCACCGGCGCGCCCAGGCACATCGCCACCACCAGCACGATCAGCGGCATCAAGTCCATTTCCTGATCCCGTGCGCCAGCCGCGCCAGCGACGCCAAGCCGAACCACGCCAGCGGCAGGTAGAACACGCCGACCGAGATGCGCAGGATCGACGTGGGGTTGTCGAAGTTTACGTAGATCTGCTTGATCGAATAGGCGGCGACCATGGCGAGCACGACCGCCTCGATCAGCCCGCCAGCCGCCAGGAACCAGCGCCGCAGCGTGCGGTTCCTGATGTCGAACGGCGAGAACATCCGCGGATGCCCGTCCGTGTCGTAGAGCAGCGCGCCGCCGAACAGGCAGCTCCAGCAGAAGGCGATCGCCGCCACTTCGCTGGTCCAGGACGACGGCATGTGGGAGATGTAGCGGGTGACCACGCCCCACAGGACGCAGACGATGATCGTGATCGTGCCGAGGGCCGCGACGGTCCGCTCGGTCGCGCGCATCGCGGCCCACAAGCCCGTCGCGGGCGACCCCGGCGGCATGGTCACGCCTGGCCGTCTGCGAAGCGGATGCTCTCTCTAGCCGTGCGAATTACTTGCCCCGCAGGATGCCCTGCACGCGGTCGTACAGGCCTGGCGTCCAGTTCGTGAACCCGGCATAGACCGCGGCGGTGGCCTTCTGGAACTCCTCCGGCTTCTCGATCGCGACGATCGTGACGCCGGCCTTCTTCAGGTCGGCTTGCACCGAGGTTTCCTTTTCCAGGGTGAGCTTCATCAGCGCATCGCCCGATGCGCGGGCCTCCTTTACCAGGATCTCGCGCTGCTGATCGGTCATCTTGTTGAACACCCCCGCGTTCATGCTGATGCCGAGGAAGGCGGCGAAATGGCCGGTCAGCGAGACGAACTTGCGGACCTCCTGCAGCCGGTTGCCGTAGATCGTCGGAATCGGCGCCTCGGCCGCGTCGACGACATCCTGCGACAGGCCGGTATAGACCTCCGACCATTGCAGGGTGACCGGGCGGGCGCCCAGCGCCTCGAACGTCTTCACGTACATCGGGATCGGCGGCACGCGGATCGACAGGCCGCGGAAGTCCTGGACCTGCTTGATGGCGCGGTTGGCGACGACATGCCGGCTGCCGATATACCAGTTGAACGCCAGCGGCATGATGCCGCGCTCGCGCGCCTTCTCCACCAGCTCCTTGTAGAAGGGCGAGTCGAGCAGGCGGGCGAACTCGGCCGGGTCCTTCATCAGGTAGGGGCCCTGGAGCACGCCGAAATCGGGCACGAAGTCGCCGATATAGCCGGCATCGGTCAGCGTGATGATGTTGCCGCCCTGCTTGACCAGCTCGAGCATTTCCTTGTTCGGGCCAAGCTGCTCGCCGGGGAAGACGGCGATCTTGATCTGCCCGTTCGAGGCCTTGCCGACGTTGAGCGCGAACTGCTCCGCGGCAACGTTGAACGGCTCGGTCGGCGCCAGGTTGTGCGCGAAGCGCAGGGTCACCTGCTGGGCATTCGCGCCACCCGGCGATCCCGCCGCCAGGGCCAGAACCGCCGCACCGCCGACCATCGCCGTCAAGCTGAACTTGCGCATCGTGTCTTTGCTCCCCCGTTTGCCGCGGTCGCGATCCGTTGCACCCCGAGGGCGGCCGGTCGACGATCCACAGGCCAGTAGCAATTCTTACCACTTGACCCGGCGGCCCCGTATCACGGAAAAATCTTTCGTCTTGCCCAAGGTGGATTTATGCAAAGCCTGCGCAGCCTGATCGCCTCGCCGAGCGGCCTGTTCGCCTTCGAGGCCGCGGCGCGGCTCGGCTCGTTCACCGCCGCGGGGCGCGAATTGAACGTCACCCAGGCGGCGATCTCGTTCGCCGTGAAGCAATTGGAGCAGGCGCTGGGCGTGGCGCTGTTCCTGCGCCATCACAAGCGCATCGAGCTCAGCGACGTCGGCGAGCGCTTCTTCCACGACGTGGCGATCGGGCTCAACCATATCCGTCGCTCGGCCGAGGAACTGAACCGCCAGCGGCGCGACCGGCACGTCACGATCTCGGTGTCGACCGGGTTCGCCACGTTCTGGATGATGCCGCGGCTGGGGAATTTCCGCGCCGCGCACCCCGACATCGAGCTGCGCCTGCTGACCAGCGACAAGGACGTCGACCTGCTGGCGGAGGATATCGACCTGGGCATGCGGCGCGGCGACGGCGCCTGGCCGGACTACAGCGCGGCGCTGCTGGCGCCCG
>JADZDN010000280.1 GCA_020851015.1 Alphaproteobacteria bacterium
ACGCGTTCATGGACGCGATGATCCCGGTGCTGAACCCGGCCAACGTGCAGGACATCCTGGACCTCGGCGTCTATGGCTGGGCGCTCTCGCGCTATGCCGGCTGCTGGGCGGCGATGAAGACGATCGCCGAGATCATGGACAGCTCGGCCTCGGTCTCGATCGACCCCACGCGCGTCGCCATTCATATCCCCACCGACTTCGAGATGCCCGAGGGGGGCTTGAACATTCGCTGGCCCGACGCACCGCTGGACCAGGAATATCGGCTGCACAAGTACAAGCTCTACGCGGCGCTGGCCTTCGCCCGCGCCAACAACCTGAACCGCACGGTGATCGACAGCCCGAAGGCGCGGTTCGGCATCGCCACCGCCGGCAAGTCCTACCTCGACGTGATGCAGGCGCTGGAGGATCTGGGCATCGACGCCAAGCACGCCGCCGAGATCGGCCTGCGCGTCTACAAGGTCGGCATGACCTGGCCGCTCGAGCGCGAGGGCGTGCGCCAGTTCGCCGAGGGACTCGAGGAGATACTGGTCGTCGAGGAGAAGCGCGCGGTCATCGAGAACCAGCTCAAGGAGCAGCTCTATAACTGGCGCGAGGACGTGCGCCCGCGGGTGATCGGCAAGTTCGACGAGAAGCGCGAGTGGATCCTGCCGTCGAACGATGAACTGACCCCCGCGCGCATCGCCCGCGTCATCGCTTCGCGCATCCAGCGTTTCTATTCCTCCGACCGCATCCAGCGACGCCTGGCCTTCCTGGCCGAGAAGGAGAAGGCGCTGGCGGAGCCCCGGCCCGAGATGAAGCGCGTGCCCTATTTCTGCTCGGGCTGCCCGCACAACACCTCGACCAAGGTGCCGGAGGGCAGCCGGGCGCTGGCGGGGATCGGCTGCCACTACATGGCGCAGTGGATGGACCGCAACACGGCGACCTTCACGCAGATGGGTGGCGAGGGCGTCACCTGGGTCGGCCAGGCGCCGTTCACCGAGACGCCGCATGTCTTCGCCAACCTGGGCGACGGCACCTATATCCATTCCGGCATCCTGGCGGTGCGCCAGTCGGTCGCCGCCGGCGTCAACATGACCTACAAGCTGCTCTACAACGACGCGGTCGCGATGACCGGCGGCCAGCGCCACGACGCCAATTTCGACGTCGCGCTGATCACCCACCAGCTTTACGGCGAAGGGGTGAAGAAGGTCGTCGTGGTCTCGGACGAACCGGACAAGTATCCGGTCGGCGCCGACTTCGCCCAGGGCGTCACCGTGCATCACCGCGACGAGCTGGACACGCTGCAGCGCCAGCTGCGCGGGATTCCCGGCGTCACCGCCATCGTCTACGACCAGACCTGCGCGGCCGAGAAGCGCCGGCGGCGCAAGCGCGGGCTGATGGTCGATCCGCCCAAGCGCGCCTTCATCAACGACCTGGTGTGCGAGGGCTGCGGCGATTGCGGGGTGAAGTCGAACTGCCTCAGCGTGGTGCCGCTGGAGACCGAGTTCGGCCGCAAGCGCGCGATCGAGCAGTCGACCTGCAACAAGGACATGTCCTGCGTCGAGGGGTTCTGCCCCAGCTTCGTGACGATCCATGGCGGCGGATTGCGCAAGCCCGAGCGCCTGCCGGGCGGCGCCGAGATCGAGATGGCGCTGCCCGATCCCGCGATCCCCGCGCTCGAGCGCCCCTACGGCATCCTGGTCACCGGCGTCGGCGGCACCGGCGTGGTGACGATCGGCGCGCTGATCGGCATGGCCGCGCACCTCGAGGGCAAGGGCTGCGCCGTCCTCGACATGACCGGCCTGGCGCAGAAGGGCGGCTCGGTCGTCTCGCATATCCGCATCGCGGCCAGGCCCGAGGACATCCACGCGGTGCGCATCGCCGCCGGCGGCGCGCGGCTGGTGCTGGGCTGCGACATGATGGTCGCGGCCGGGTTCGACGGGCTGGCGAAGATGGAGCGCGGCACGACCCGCGCGATCATCAACAGCCACGAGACCACGACCGGCGACTTCACCCGCAATCCCGACCTGCAGTTCCCCGGCCGCGCCATGGCCGATGCGATCGTGGCGGCGGTCGGGAAGGATGCCGCCAGCTTCGTCGACGCCACCCGGCTGGCCACCGCGCTGCTCGGCGATTCGATCGCGACCAACCTGTTCATGCTGGGCTTCGCCTTCCAGCGCGGGCTGGTGCCGGTCAGCGAGGAAGCGCTGCTGCGCGCGATCGAGCTGAACGCCGTGGCTGTCGACGCCAACAAGCGCGCCTTCCGCTGGGGCCGGCGCGCGGCGCATGACCTGGAAGCGGTCGAGCGCGCGGCCAAGCCGGTCACGCCGATCGCCATGGCCAAGCCGGACATCGCGACGACGCTCGAAGACATGGTCGAGCGGCGCATCCGCTTCCTGACCGACTATCAGGACGCGGCCTATGCGCGGCGATACAAGGACCTGGTGGTGCGCGTGCAGCGCGTGGAGGCCGATCGCGCGAAGGGCATGACCGGCCTGGCCCACGCCGTCGCGCGCAACTACTTCAAGCTGCTGGCGTACAAGGACGAGTACGAGGTGGCGCGGCTCTACGCCGATCCGGCCTTCGCCGGGAAGCTGCGCGCCAATTTCGACGGCGACTACAAGCTGCGCTTCCACCTGGCGCCGCCCTTGATCGCGCCCAAGGACCCGGCGACGGGCGAGGCCAAGAAGATGTCGTTCGGACCGTGGATGCTGCCTGCGTTCAAGCTGCTGGCGAAGCTCAAGGGCCTGCGCGGCACGCCGTTCGACGTCTTCGGCCGCACCGAGGAGCGCCGCATGGAACGCCGGCTCGTCGCCGACTACGAAGAAACGATCGACGAGATCCTCCAGCGCCTGTCGCACGACAACCACGCCACGGCCGTGGCGATCGCCGACATTCCCGAGCACATCCGCGGCTACGGCCACGTGAAGCAGCGGCACCTGCGCGACGCCAAGGCCAAGGAGGCCGCGCTCCTGGCGCGGTTCCGGGCGCCGGCCCAGCCGCGCGCGGCGGCGGAGTGAGCGAGGCGCGGCTTTCAACCCGGCTGTGGGTGCAGGCGATGATCCGCCGCTGCTCGGTGGACGGCGTCACCGCCGTCCTGCTGCGCCGCGGCGACGAGGATCGCGGCGCGGTGATGCTGAAGGTCAACCGCTTCGACGGCGGCTGCACCGTGTGGACGCAGACCCGCACGATGGACGGCGCGCCCGCCTGGATGCGCGGCACCGGGCCCGACGCGGTGGCGGAGCAGGCGGCCGACGCCTATGTCGAGCGCCAGGTGAAGCGCGATCCCGACCTGTGGGTCGTCGAGATCGAGGATCGCCACGCCCGCTTTATGCCGGACGGCAAGATCGTCTGAGGCGCGATCAAGCGTCCGATCGCGCGCGCGCCTGCGCCAAGCGGGTCGCCAACCGCATTGCCGGCGCCAGGCACAGGACGCCGATCAGCACCGCGAACCACAGCGTCGTCACGCGCATGATGCCGGTACCGGCGACCGCGGCCGATTCGCCGACGCCCAGCGAAATCAACAGGCCCACCATACCGAGCTCGGCGCCGCCCACGCCGCCTGGCAGCATGGTCGCCACGCCCATCAGGATCGACAGGCAGAAGACCAGCGCGGCCGTCGAATACGATACGTCGCCCGCCAGACGGCTGAGAACGAGGTGAAAGGAATAGCCCTCGAGCGCCCAGCCGGCTGCGGCCGACAGCACCACCGGACCGTAGACCCGCCAGTCGGAGAGCCGGCGCATCGACCGCAGCATCCGGCGCAATCGCGCGAAGAGCCGTGGCAGGACCCCCGTCAGGCGGTAGCCGGCATTCAGGAGCCACAGGAACAGCTCCGGCCGCAAGAACACGAGGTTCGCCAGTACCGCTAGGACGAAAATGAAGATACCGGCCTCGCGATAGACGCCCAAGGTCAGGGCGCCCACGCATCCCACGATCGCGATGCCGGCGGTGTCGGACAGGCGGTCGATCAGGAGCAGCGGCGCGGTCGCCTCGTAGCGATAGCCGTAACCCTGGCGCAGCAGCCACTGGCGCAATACCTCGCCGACCTTGCCGGGGGTGACGATCATCGCAAAGCCGGAACAGAAGAACAGCGCATGCCGCAGGATCGGAACCTCGATCCCGATCGTCCGCGCGCAGTAGTGCCAGCGCAGGAACCGCAGGCTGAAACTCGCCAGCGCCAGGCCGAACATCGTCACGAGCAGGGGAAGATCGACCTTGGCGAGCTGGCGGACCAGATCCTCCACGCCCGACACGGCTGCCGCGATCATGACCAGCGCGACGAAGGCCACTAGCATCGCGACGATCCACCGCTCGGCCCGCCGCGCGTCGGGCGGGGCCACGCGGCGCTGGTCGGGACCGCCGCTCATCGGCCGCGGCCTGCCCGCGTTTCAGTCGGCATTGCTGGATTCCACCTAGGATGGATGCGGGGGGCAACCGGCGGCGCAGTCTACGCGCGCCGCCGATTCCAGGATAAGCAAAAATGCGTCCCAACGGCTTAATGGTCGATTAAGATCTGGTGCTCGATCTTGCGGTCGCCCCGCGGTGGCAGGCGGGCGGCCCTCCGTGCAACCCGATGAAAGATGCCGGCATGCGTGAACGCGGCACATCCTCCAGGATCCATATCGTTGCCTTCCTGGCGATCGCGGCCGTCGCGGCGGCCTGCTATGCGACCTCGCCAACCGGCGGGGATTTCGTATGGTCGGACGCGCCGCGACATGCGCTCAATGGGGCGTTTCTGTTCGACATGCTGCGCGAGTTTCCCGTCCGCGATCCGGTTCGCTGGGCCTACGACTACTACCTGCAATACCCGGCGCTTTCGATCCTGTTCTATCCGCCGCTGTTCTACGTGCTGCTGGTCCCGGTCTACGCGCTGTTCGGCGTGTCGCAGGCCTCTGCGTTGCTGCTCAGCGCGGGGTTCATGTTCATGCTCGGCCTGTCGAGTTTCGCCCTCGCGCGGCGGCTGATGCCGCCGCTGGCGGCGCTCGGCGTCGGCATCGCGGCGATGGCGAGCCCCGAGATGGCCTTCTGGGGCCGTATGGTGATGCTCGACATCCCGTCGCTCGCGCTGGCGACCTGGGCGGTCGTGCATTTCCTACGCTTCGGCGACAACGGCCGCACGGCGGACCTGGCGGCGTTCCTGCTCCTGTTCCTCTGTGCGCTCTACACCCGGCAGACGGTAGCGTTCCTCGCGCCGGCGTTGGGCGTGTACCTGCTGTGGAAGCGCGGCTGGCGGTTCCTGGTCGAGCCGCGCAGCTGGTTGGCCGGCGTGCTCGTTGGCATTGCCCTGGCGCCGCTGGTCTATATCAACCTGCGCTTCGCCAGCTTCAATTTCGAGCAGGCCGGCGCCGGCACGCTGCGTCATGGCGATGCCCTGGGCGAGGCGCTCTTCTATCTCGCTGCGATGCCCAGCCAGATGGGCTGGCCGCTGTTCATCGCCGGGCTATTGGGACTGGCGCTGTTCGCCCTGGGCCGGCTCGACCGCAGCGATCGGGCTCAGCACCTGCTGCTCCTTGCGTGGATCGTGCTGTGCTATGCGATGTTCACGCCGATCGCGCTGAAGTCCCCACGCTACACCCTGCCACTGGTCGTGCCCTGGGCGATCTTCGCCGGCCTGGCGGTGACGGCGTTGCTGCGCCGGCGCGGCTCCGTCCTGGTCATGGCAGGTGCGCTCTGCATCGTCGCGTGGACGCTTGCCTTCCGGCCGGTATTCTCGTTCAAGGGCATGCACGAGGCGGCCATGGCGGCAGCCAAGGCGGCGCCACCCGATTCGAACATCTTCTTCTCGGGCAAGTATGACGGCGCCTTCATCTTCGCGAGCCGCGCCGACAGCGGCCGCCGCGACCTTTCGGTGATCCGCGCCGACAAGGTGCTGGTGCAGGTCCGCGTCGAGCGCGCCCACGGGATCACCGAGGCGCAGATGACCGACGCGGAGATGCTGCAGAAGATCCGCGACCTGGGATTGAAGACCATCGTGCACCACGTGGGCTTCTGGACCGACGTGCCGATCATCGCGCGCTTCGAGAAGCTGCTGCGGACGCCCGCCTTCACCGAGATCGGGCGCATCCCCATCGCCGCCAATTTCCCCACCAGCGACGCCACCCAGCTCGTCGTCTACCGGCCCAATTTCCCGGTGGCAGACGGGCGGCCGAAACTGCCGATGGCGCTGGGCCACACGGGCGACGTGATCAAATAGCCGCATGGACTCGCCTCCCGGCGCTGGCTAGGATTCGCTCCATCGATTGCGTATCGCATCTCGCCACGGGAGGATTTCGATGGCGGCGACGAAGAACGACCTCAGCGAAGGCTTGGCCTTCTTCTGGCGCAAGGATCTCCACAGCGAGGGCAAGGAGGTCAGCGACCTGGCCCAGCGCTTCGTCGCCAACCGCGCCAAGGCGCTGATCTACCATCACCAGGGCCTGGGCAACTACTTCACCTACCGCCACGCTATCCCGATCCTCGAGGTGGACGCCAAGTCGATCTTCGCCGACGGCAAGCTGAAGCTGCCGGACGACTACACCGATCTCGGCTACATGTGGTCGCAGGCCGGCCCCCCGCAATGCGCGCTCGACGCCATCCGCGCGCATGTCGACGAGGAGACGGTGGCGCCCTATCCGCCCGACCTGATCGCGCCGTTGCGCGAGATCGCGGCGACGCAGAAGTTCAAGCGTCCGCGCTCGCGCGATTTCGACGTGATGGGCGTGGAGGGCGCGCAGGGCGGCATCGGCTACACCTTCCTGTCGTTCCTCGATCCGGGCGACGAGATCCTGATCACCGACCCCAGCTACATGCACTTCGCGCCGGGGCCGCAGGTCGAAGGGGCGGTGGTGAAGTCGATCCCGCTGGGCCCGCACAACCGCTTCCGCCTCGATCCCGACGAGGTCAAGGCGGCGATCACCAACCGCACCAAGATGCTGATCGTGTGCGATCCGCTGAACCCGTTCGGCACGGTGCAGAGCCGCGACGAGCTGCTGGAGATCGCCCGCATCTGCCGGCGCAACAACGTGCTGATCTTCAACAACATCACGCACGCCACGCACCAGACCAACCCGAACGCCGTGCACACGCCGATGTCCGCGCTCTACCGGGACACCGACGTCGACCACGTGGTCGCGACCACCGGCATGTCCAAGGGCTATGCGCTGGCGTCGATCCGCATGGGCTTCCTGGCCGGGCATCCGCACCTGCTGAAGGCGCCGGCGATGCTGAAGATGGAAGTGACCAAGATCCACAACAACATGCTGGGCCAGTACGCGGCGCTCGCGGCGCTGAACGACCAGGACTACGTCGCGGCCTCGACCCAGGTGATGCGCCGCAACCTGGCGCTGGTGAAGAAGGCGGTGGCCAAGTCGGACGGCGTCGCCATCCCGGTCGAGCCGGACTACGGCTTCTGCATGTGCCTGGACGTGGAAGGCACCGGCGTCAGCGCGCAGGAATTGACGGTGGCGCTGTTCAAGCAGGGCTATTGCGCCATCCCGGGCGACGCGCTGGGCGAGGTGGGGGCGACGCGCTTCCTGCGCATCAACTACTCGCAGAAGGAGGCGTGGCGCCTGGAGAAGTTCGCCGACGCGCTGCCCGCCGCGATCCGCGACGCGCAGAGCGGCAAGTACCTGGAAGGTGTCAAGGGCTTCTACCGCCAGGTCAAGACCGACCGCTCGGCCCGCATCCAGCAGGAACTCGCCGCCCGCAAACTGCCGAAACCCCGCGCGACCGCGGCGGAGTAGGGCCGGGCCGCGGCCGCGGGCGGGCAGGTGCGCGTCCGCCCGCACCGGGCGACTGGATCGGATGCAGCGGTTCGGCAGCGGGCGCCCCGGCCGCGCTCAGACATCCGTTCTCCTTCATAGAGAACTGCCCCTTATCTCAATGTCTCATTCCAGGGGTGCACTCCACTCCACAATGCTAGCCGTATCTTGGCCTCTAGCATAGTCTCCCATCTCATTAAACAAATACCCGAACCCCGCTGTCACTGCTCCATTTGCGAATTTTCCGCCGCCGATAACCGCGGCGGTTCCGCCGACGGTGGCGGAGATGGCAAGACGGCTGCCAAAGTCCAGTCCCCGGGAGAAGGGCGCCGCGAACGATCCGGCGCCTGCCGCGAGGGCACCGGCCTGGCAGCTTCCGCCGCCGGCGGCCGAGGACGCGCAGCCCACCGCCGCGTGGCCGACGATGTTCTCGATATGCTCCGCCGACAGGAACTCCGGCCGGTGGCCGGTGAACTCGCCGACATAGT
>JADZDN010000281.1 GCA_020851015.1 Alphaproteobacteria bacterium
AGACCGGCTCGGACCAGGTGATCGGGACGCCCGCTCCGGCGGTGGTGCGGCCGCGGGGCGGCCATGATGCGAGCGCCGAGATCCCCGCCGGCACCGAGATGGTCACCATGACGGTGCGCGAGGCGCTCCGGGACGCCATGGCCGAGGAGATGCGGCGCGACGCGGCGGTCTACCTGATGGGCGAGGAGGTCGCGGAATACCAGGGCGCCTACAAGGTGAGCCAGGGGCTGCTGCAGGAATTCGGCGCCAAGCGCGTGATCGACACGCCGATCACCGAGCACGGCTTCACCGGCCTGGCGGTCGGCGCGGCCTTCGGGGGCCTGAGGCCGATCGTCGAGTTCATGACGTTCAACTTCGCGATGCAGGCGATCGACCAGATCATCAACTCGGCCGCCAAGACGCTCTACATGTCCGGCGGCCAGATGGGCTGCCCGATCGTGTTCCGCGGCCCCAACGGCGCCGCGGCGCGCGTCGCCGCCCAGCACTCGCAGTGCTACGCGAGCTGGTACGCGCACTGCCCCGGCCTCAAGGTCGTGTCGCCGTGGTCGGCGGCCGACGCCAAGGGCCTGCTGAAATCGGCGATCCGCGATCCCAACCCGGTCATCTTCCTGGAGAACGAGATACTCTACGGCCAGAGCTTCCCGGTGCCGCAGGCCGAGGATTTCACCATCCCCATCGGCCGCGCCAAAATCGAGCGGCCGGGCAAGGACGTGACGATCGTCGCCTTCTCGCTGATGGTCGGCACGGCGCTGAAGGCCGCCGAGGCCCTGGCGGGCGAGGGCATCGACGCCGAGGTCATCAATCTGCGCTCGCTGCGTCCGCTGGACACCGAGGCGATCGTCGCCTCGGTCAAGAAGACCAACCGCCTGGTCAGCGTCGAGGAGGGCTGGCCCTATGCCGGCATCGGCGCGGAGATATCGGCGACCATCATGGAGCAGGCGTTCGACTGGCTAGACGCGCCGGTCGCGCGCGTGACGGGGCTCGACATCCCGATGCCCTATGCCGCCAACCTCGAACGCATGGTCGTGCCGCAGCCCGACCGCATCGCCGCCGCCGCCAAGGCGGTGCTGTACCGGTCGTAAGGGGAGGGCCGCGCCATGCCGACCAACATCCTGATGCCCGCCCTTTCACCGACCATGACCGAGGGCAAGCTCGCCTCGTGGCGCAAGAAGGAAGGCGACACGATCAAGGCGGGCGACGTCATCGCGGAGATCGAGACCGACAAGGCGACGATGGAAGTCGAGGCGGTGGACGAGGGCGTGCTGGCGAAGATCGCCGTGCCCGCGGGCACCGAGGGCGTAAAGGTCAACGAGGTGATCGCCGTGATCGCCAACGAGGGCGAGGACCCCAAGAGCGTCGGGGGCGCGGCCCCGACTCCCGCGCCGAAAGCCGCCCCGGCGTCTCCAGCGCCGCCGGCCCCGCAGCCCGGCGCGCGTCCCACCGCGAGCGCCGCGCCTCCCGCCGGCATGTCCGGGGGTGGCGGCGCGGCCACACACGACGGCGGAAGGGTAGTGGCGAGCCCGCTGGCCAAGCGCATGGCGCAGCAGGCCGGAATCGACCTGCGCGGGGTGACGGGCAGCGGCCCGCACGGCCGCATCGTCAAGGCGGACGTCGACAAGGCCCTGTCGGGCGGAGCGCCCGCCCGCGCGCCGGTCGGCCTGTCCGCTGGCGTGCCTGCCGTCGCGCCGCGATCCGCACCGCCGGCCGCGCCGGTGCCGACCCTGGGCCTGCCGGCCTTCGACGAGGTGCCGCACAGCCAGATGCGCCGCGTGATCGCCAAGCGCCTGGCGGAGTCCAAGCGCGACGCGCCGCATTTCTACCTGTCGATCGACTGCCAGATCGACGCGCTGCTTAAACTGCGCGCCGACCTGAACGCCCGCGCGCCAAAGGAAGGGCCCGATGGCGCCAAAGGGGGTGCCTACAAGCTCAGCGTCAACGACTTCGTCATCAAGGCAGCGGCGCTGGCGCTGATGCGCGTGCCGGCGGCCAACGCGATGTGGACCGAGCAGGGGCTGCGGCGCTTCCATTCCGCCGATATCTCGGTGGCGGTCGCGATCGCCGACGGGCTCATCACGCCGATCGTGCGCGCGGCCGAGAGCAAGGGCCTCGCCGCCATTTCCAACGAGATGAAGGACCTGGCCGAACGCGCCAGGGCGGGCAAGCTGAAGCTCGAGGAGTTCCAGGGCGGCACGTTCTCGATCTCGAATCTCGGCATGTACGGCATCCGCGAGTTCGCCGCCGTCATCAACCCGCCACAGGCCTGCATCCTGGCGGTGGGCGCCGGCGAACAGCGGCCGATCGTCAAGGACGGCGCGCTCGCGGTCGCCACGATCATGACCTGCACGTTGTCCACCGACCACCGCGTCGTGGACGGCGCGATCGGCGCCGAGTTCTTCGTCGCCTTCAAGAAGCTGATCGAAGACCCGCTGCAGATGATGCTGTAGAGCGCGGCACTTCACCCTTCGAGACGCGATCCTTCGGATCGCTCCTCAGGGTGACGCGAAGCATAAGTGTTCGTCATCCTGAGGAGGCCCGCCCTTCGACAAGCGCTCAGGGGGCCGTCTCGAAGGATGGGAACTCGAACGAGGGAACGAGGCCGATGGCCGATACGAATTTCGACCTGATCGTGGTGGGCGGCGGGCCGGGCGGGTACGTAGCCGCCATCCGCGCCGCGCAGCTCAAGATGAAGGTCGCGGTGGTGGAGCGCGAGCATCTCGGCGGCATCTGCCTGAACTGGGGCTGCATCCCCACCAAGGCGCTGCTGCGCTCGGCCGAGGTCTACCACAACATGAAGCACGCCGATGCCTATGGCCTGACGGCCACGGGCGTAGGATTCGACCTGGGCAAGATCGTCAAGCGCAGCCGCAACGTCGCGGGCCAGCTCTCCAAGGGCGTGGGTTTCCTCTTGAAGAACAACAAGGTCACGGTGATCGATGGCCACGGCAAGCTGGCGGGCAAGGGAAAGCTCGCGGTCACGAAGGACGGCAAGCCGGTGGCGGACCTGACCGCCAAGCACATCGTGCTCGCAACGGGTGCGCGCGCCCGCGCGCTGCCCGGGCTGGAGCCCGACGGCAAGCTGGTGTGGACCTACAAGGAGGCGATGGTGCCGCCGGCGATGCCCAGGTCGCTGCTGGTGATCGGGTCGGGCGCGATCGGCATCGAGTTCGCCTCGTTCTTCCGCAACCTCGGCGCCGAGGTGACGGTGGTGGAGGTGCTCGACCGCGTGCTGCCGGTGGAGGACGAGGAGATCAGCGCCTTCGCCAGGAAGGCGTTCGAGAAGCAGGGCATGAAGATCGTCACGGGCGCCACGGTGACCGCGCTGAAGAAGGGCGCCGACAGCGTCACCGCCACGATCAAGGCGGCGGACGGCAAGTCGAGCGACCTGACCGTCGAGCGCGTGCTCCTGGCCGTCGGCACCGTCGGCAACGTCGAGAACATCGGGCTGGAAGGCACGGGCGTGAAGGTCGACCGCGCGCATGTCGTGGTGGACGAATGGCTGCGCACCGGCGAGCCGGGCGTCTATGCGATCGGCGACCTGGTCGGCCCGCCCTGGCTGGCGCACAAGGCCAG
>JADZDN010000282.1 GCA_020851015.1 Alphaproteobacteria bacterium
ATCGACGTGTTCCGTTCCTCCGGCCCCGGCGGGCAGTCGGTCAACACCACCGACAGCGCGGTGCGCATCACCCACATCCCCACCGGCATCGTGGTGCAGCAGCAGGACGAGAAGTCGCAGCACCGCACCAAGGCCAAGGCGCTGAAGGTGCTGCGCGCGCGGCTCTACGACGCCGAGCGGGCCAAGCTCGACGCCCATCGCGCCGCGACGCGCAAGGGCCAGATCGGCTCGGGCGACCGCTCGGAGCGCATCCGCACCTACAACTTCCCGCAGGGGCGCGTCAGCGACCACCGCATCAACCTGACCATCTACAAGATCGCCCAGGTGATGGAAGGCACGGCGCTGGACGAGATCATCGACGCGCTGATCGCCGAGGACCAGGCGGCGCGCCTGGCGGAGCTGGAGTGAACGGCGGACCTTCCCTCTTCTCCGACCCGGGCATTGACGCCGACCGCCGCGGCCACTTGAAGCGTCGATGGCCGGGTCAAGCCCGCGGCTGTCCGATTTGCCAGCCTCCGCCGAGTGGCTTTCTTCCGTGGTCCCCCCTCCCCCGAGCGCGACGACGCCTACGGCGTCGCGCGGGGCGGGAAGGGGTTGGGGGGAGGGGTACGCGCGAGGGCGCGCGTCCCCGCGATGCGCCCGTGCGCCGCACGCGTTCAGAACCCTTGGAAACCACCAAGACACCAAGGCACCAAGAAAGACGGATTGATCCGCCACGACATCACGGACACGGCGCCAGACAAAGCGAGAGGGTTTCTTGCGCGGCGCTTGGCCGCGCGCCCGTTCCGACGTGGTGTCCGCGACGTCCTGATGGCGAGTCCCTTTTCCCTTCCTTGGTATCCTGGCTTCCTTGGTGTCCTGGTGCCTTGGTGGTTTCCTCGCGTTCCGCTCGACCCACGCCGCGCGGCCGATCGCGCGAAAACGCGACGCCCCCTCCCCCTATCCCCCTCCCGCAAGGCGGATTGCGTGCAATTCGTCAAACGCCCAACCGGACAGTCGCGGGACAAGCCCGGGCATGACGATCAAAGTGGCGTTGATGGAGGCGACCGCCCGCCTCGCCGCCGCGGGGGTGGAGGATGCGCGGCGGGATGCGCGCCTGTTGCTCGCGGCGGCGACAGGCGCGGCGGCGGGCGCGCACCTGGCGGATGACGCGATCGTCGACGCCGCCGCCGCCGCCCGCTTCGCCGCGATGGTCGACCGCCGGGCGGCACGCGAGCCGGTGTCGCGCATCCTGGGCCGGCGCGGGTTCTGGACCCTGGACCTGGCGATCGGTCCCGACACGCTCGACCCGCGGCCGGACAGCGAGACGGTGGTCGAGGCGGTGCTGGCGCGCGTGACGGACCGGCGGGCCATGCTTCGCGTGCTGGACCTCGGCACCGGCAGCGGCTGCCTGTTGCTGGCCCTGCTGGCCGAGCTGCCCAACGCGACCGGCCTTGGCATCGACCGGGCGGCGGGCGCGGTGGCGCTCGCGCGGGCGAACGCCGTCGCGGCGCAGCTCGACGGCCGCGCGGAATTTCGTGTCGGCGACTGGACCCGCGGGCTTTCCGCCACGTTCGACATCGTGGTGGCCAACCCGCCCTATATCCGGCGCGCCGATCTGGACGGGCTGATGCCCGAGGTGGCGCGGTTCGATCCGCGCGCGGCGCTGGACGGGGGCGCCGACGGGCTGGACGCCTATCGCGCCATTCTGGCGGGATTGAAGCCGCTGCTGGCACCCGGCGCCATCGCCGCCTTCGAGATCGGCGCCGGCCAGGGCGAAGCGGTGAAAGGATTGATTAACCATGCCGGGCTCGCCACGTTGGAGATACGCCCGGACTTGGCGGGGATAGACCGGTGCATTGTCGCCACAGGTGGGTAAAATCACCACACCGAACCAAACCGAATCTAGAATCCGTTTGGAAATCGCCCGTCCGCGGTCTAGTTTTTCCCCGCGTGAACGGCGGCCCGAAAGAGCCGCAGCCCCTTGGAGGGCTTGAGGTCTAGCGCTCCCCTTAATCGCCGCGGGTCTTCCTGCCACGGCGGGGAACGGGCCAGGGTGGTGCCGTGGGGATTGGCGCGACCGTTGACCAGTGAGATCTGATGAGACCATGAGACAAGGTGCGAACAAGCGGTCGCGCGGCCGTAATGGCCGCAACAAACCGCATATGCCGCTGCGCATGCAGACCTTCGACAGCAGCGGTCCGGATGTGCGCATCCGCGGCAGCGCATGGCAGGTTCACGAGCGCTATTTGAACCTGGCGCGCGATGCCTCGGCGGCGGGCGACCGCGTGGCGGCGGAGAACTTCTTCCAGCACGCCGACCACTATTACCGCCTGATCAACCTGAACGGCGAAGGCCGTCCGCCGCAGCACGGCGGGCACCAGGGCCAGCAGCCGCAAGGCGGGCCGCCGCCGCATATGGCAAACGGCATGGGTCACGGGCCGCAAGGCCAGGGGCCGGGCCCGGAAGGCCAGGGCGGGCGTGCACCGGGCCAGCATGCGCACGGCCAGGGCGCCGACCAGCCGGACCACGAGGACCAGGGCGACCTGCCGCCGCTCCCGCACGGCGCCGCGGACTGATCCTTTCGGCCGCCGCTCACGCCGGCGGCGTTACCGTCGCCCCGGGCGCGATCGCGCCCTCGGCCAGCACCGCGACATAGATGCCCAGGTCGGGATGGCCGTAGCCGCGCACCAGCGATTGCACCACGTTGATGTCGCGCGTGGCCGTCGCGGGATTGACCGCGGTCGCCGCGCAGCGCTGGATGCGCTTGACCGTGCGCACCGGCACGTCGCCGATCCGAAACTCCTTGCCGATCCACTGGAACTCCTGCCAGGGCGGCAGGCCCTCGACCAGAAGGTTCCCGCGGAAGCGCAGCGGGTCGACCGGCGCGCCGACCACCCGCTCCAGGTCCTTCACGCTGGCAAGGTTGATGATCGACACCACCTTCTGCCGGTAGTCGGAGAAATTATGCCCGGGTGCGGCCACCAGCTTAGGCTGGCCGCGCGCCGCCTCGCCCATGTAGGCGGCGAAGAACTGCTCGATCACCGCGCGGCCCATCGCCTCGTCGAGCCTGCCGCGGGCGACCTGCCGGCCGCCGCGATGGACGGTCAGGGTCTGCGTGGCCGGGTCGAACGCGGTCTTGAGCGCCGCCAGCTTCTCGTCGCGCTGGAGCATCAGGAAATTGGTCTTGGGCATCCACTCCGGCTGGTTCGGATCGAACACGGTCGACCCGAGCGCGAGGGCATAGGCGCGGTCGCAGGGCAGCATCTCGCCGGCCTTGAGTGCGACCCGGTCGAGCGGCTGGTGGGACAGTCCCTTGACGGGATAGCGATGGATCGCGGCGACGGTGGCGGACATGGGGGGCCAAGATAGTGGGCGAAGGCCGGCCCGGCAACGACCGCCGCCCCTTCCCGCAACCCATTGATTCAGGTCATGGCTCGCCCGCCCGGCCGGCATGACCCTAGCCTTGTCACGGACTATTTCGCCTCCATATAGGAGGTGCCAATCCGGCGGGTGCCGATCCCGGGTCCGCCACCTGTCCCGCCTCTTGAAGAGGGGGACCGAAGGAGAGAGGACAGCGATGGAATTCGACAAGTTCACCGAGCGGTCGCAGGGCTTCGTGCAGGCGGCGCAGGGCATCGCCTTGCGCGAGGGGCACCAGCGGCTGATGCCCGAGCACCTGCTGAAGGTGCTGCTGGACGACAAGG
>JADZDN010000283.1 GCA_020851015.1 Alphaproteobacteria bacterium
ATGATCGTCGAGGCGCGGTTCTACGACGACCTCGCCGACGAGCTGGTCAAGGGCGCGATCAAGGCGCTGGACGAGGTGAAGGCGACCTACGAGCGGGTCGAGGTGCCGGGCGCGTTCGAGATTCCGGGCGCGGTGCAGATCGCCGTGCGCTCGATGGACTTCTTCACCGCCAGGCGGCGCTTCGACGGGTTCGTGGCGCTGGGCTGCGTGATCCGCGGCGAGACCACGCACTACGACTATGTGTGCCAGGAGAGCGCGCGGGGGCTGCAGGACCTGGCGCTGCGCCACACGCTGGCGATCGGCTACGGCATCCTGACCGTGGAGACCCTGGAGCAGGCCTGGGAGCGCGCGGACATCCGCAAGGGCAACCACGGCGGCCGGGCCGCGCGCGCCGCGCTGCGCATGATCGAGATCAAGCGCCACTTCCACCTGTTCCCGCGCTGACGGGCGGGGCCGTGAACGCCGCCGTCCCGCCGCGCAAGAAGCAGCCCGCCAAGGCGCCGCCGGCCGGCCGGCGCGGCGCGGCGCGGCTCGCCGCGGTGCAGGCGCTCTATCAGCTCGACATCAACGGCGGCAAGGCCGAGGCCGTGATCCAGGAATTCGTCGACCACCGCCTGGGCCGCGAGCTGGACGGCGACGTCTATGGCGGCGCGGACGAGGCGCTGTTCCGCGCGATCGTCGCCGGCGCGGCCGGCAGGCGCGACGAGCTGGACAACATGATCGCCGCCGTGCTGCCCGAGGCCTGGCCGATCGACCGGCTGGAGACCATCCTGCGCGAGATCCTGCGCTGCGGCGTCTACGAGCTGGCCGAGCTGCCGGAGATCCCCGGCCCGGTCATCATCAGCGAGTATGTCGGCGTGGCCGACGCCTTCTACCAGGGCAAGGAGCCGGGCATGGTGAACGCCGTGCTCGACCGTCTCGCGCGCGAGCTGCGCCAGGGCGATGCGCCGAAGCGGGATGTCGCAGGTGGCGAGCCGCCCGCCGCCTGAAGCGTCGCCCCGGCAAGGGCTGGGCGAGACCTCGCTGGGCGAGTTCGGCCGCATCGCGCGGTACTTCGCGCCGCTGGCCGCGTCGATGCCCGGCGCGGCGGGGCTGAAAGACGATGTCGCGACCCTGGCGCTGCCGCCCGGCCAATTGCTGGTCGCCAAGACCGACACTATCGTCGACACCGTGCACCTGATCGGCGACGAGCCGCCCGAGCTGGTGGCGAGGAAGGCGCTGCGCGTCAACCTGTCCGACCTGGCGGCCAAGGGCGCGAGGCCGCTCGGCTACCTGCTGTCGCTGTCGCTGCCGGTCAGCGTGGACGACCGGTGGGTCGAGCGGTTCGCACAAGGCCTCGCCGCCGACCAGGCGGAGTTCGGCCTGGGCCTGTTGGGCGGCGACAGCGACCGCACGCCCGGCCCCTTCGTGGTGACGGTGGCGATGCTCGGCACCGTCGCCGCGTCGCGCATCCCCCGGCGCGGCGACGCGCAGGCGGGCGACGACATCTATGTCAGCGGCACGATCGGCGATGGCGCGCTGGGGCTTAAGGCAGTGCGCGGACAGTTGCCGGGTCTGTCCGCCGACGCGCAAGCCTTTCTCGCCGACCGCTACCGCCTGCCGCGGCCGCGCCTCAAGCTGGGCCAGGCGCTTGGCGGAATCGTCCACGCGGCGATGGACGTGTCGGACGGGCTGGTGGGCGACCTCGCGCATATCTGCAAGCACTCCGGCCTCGGCGCCACGCTGCGGTGGGAGGACGTGCCGCTGTCGCCGGCCGCGCGCCAGGCGGTCGCGGCCGACCCGGCCCTGCGCGAAACCGTGCTGGGCGGCGGCGACGACTACGAGCTGCTGCTCACCGCCGCGCCGGACGACGGGCCGCGCATCCTCGCGATTGCACGCGAGGCCGGGGTGCCGCTGACCCGCATCGGCGCGATGCAGCGCGGCGCGGACGTGCGCGTGGTCGATGCGCAGGGCAGGAACGCGACGCCGAAGGTGGGCGGGTATACGCACACCTGAACTTGGCGGCAGGGTTCGCGGGGCGAGCGCAATCGCCCCAAAAGGAGCGCCGTGGCGGCTGCTACCCTCTGCCCGCCGCGCGTGCGAGCCGCGCGGCTGCCTCGGCCTCGGTCATCTTGATGAGGCGCGCCTTGCCGGCGAGAATATGCGCTTCCATCAGCGCCTGGGCCTTGCCGGAATCGCGCGCCCTAATCGCGTCCAGGATCGCGCGGTGCTCGTGGTTGGACGCCTTCATCGAGGCTTCCGGCACCAGTCCTCGCCGCCGGAACAGGTGCAGCTCCTTCGCCAGGTTGCGGTAGGTCGCCGCCAGGTGCTCGTTGTTGCAGCCCTCGATCAGCGCGGCGTGATAGGCGACGTTGAGCGGATAGTAGGCATCGAGGTCGGTCGACGCCCTGTCCATCGCGTCGACCAGTTCGGCCAGCCGGGTCACAAGGGCAGGCGTCGCCTGCGCCGCCAGCAGCCGTCCGGCCAGCCCGAACAGCGCGGAGCGGACATCGTAGATGCCCAGCGCGGCGCGCAGGTCGATCTGGCGCACGAACGTGCCGCGATTGACCACGACCTCGACCAGGCCGCTCTGTTCCAGGCCCCGGCACGCTTCGCGGATCGGGCCGCGGCTGACGCCCAGGCGGTCGGCCAGGGCGTTCTCGTTCAGCCGCTCGCCGCCCGTGAGCTCGCCCGAAACGATCATCCGTTCGAGCTCCTTGCGTACCAACGATGCAAGCGATTCCGTGCGCCGGATTTTCAAGGCCAGCGTCGTTTCGGCCGGGCGCTTGGACAGGGAATCGTGGCCTTGTTGTTCAGCCATGGGCGCATCTGAGAAGCGCGGGATGTGAATTGTCAACAGTTTTCAATTACCGGGAAAACTGCTATGGACCGCCGGTCTACTGCCGTTCGCGCGATGCGTTCTCGGGATCGACCATGCCGTTCCGTCCTGCCTCCACGGCCCTTCAGCGGTTTACCGTCCTCGATCTGACCCGCGTCCGCTCGGGTCCGACGGCGGTGCGCCAGCTTGCCGATTGGGGCGCCAACGTCATCAAGATCGAGATGCCCGAAGGCTTGGAGCCGGGCGACGCGCCGGGCGGTCCGCGCAACGGATCGGACTTTCAGAATCTGCACCGCAACAAGCGCGCGATGACGCTGAACCTCAAGATGCCGGAGGGCGTCGAAATCTTGAAGCGCATGGCGTCGAAGACCGACGTGCTGGTGGAGAATTTTCGACCCGACGTGAAGACGCGGCTGGGGATCGACTACGACGCGCTGAAGCCGATCAATCCGCGGCTCGTCTACGCCAGCATTTCGGGCTTCGGCCAGGACGGGCCCTATCGCGATCGTCCCGGGTTCGACCAGATCGCCCAGGGCATGGGTGGGCTGATGTCGATCACCGGCCTGCCCGGCCAGGGACCGGTCAGGGTGGGCATTCCGATCGCCGATCTGACCGCCGGCATCTTCTGCTCGCAGGGCATCATGCTGGCGCTGCTCGAGCGCGAGGTCTCGGGGCAGGGCCAGTGGGTCCACACCTCGCTGCTGCAGGCGCAGATCTTCATGCTCGATTTCCAGGCCGCGCGCTGGCTCATGGACAAGGATGTGCCGAAGCAGGCGGGCAACAACCACCCCACCAGCATTCCCACGGGCGTGTTCCGGACGACCGACGGCTACATCAACATCGCGGTCACGGGCCAGAAGATCTGGGAGCGGTTCTGCAAGGCGGTCGGCGGCCAGGACCTGATGCAGCACAAGGACTATGCGCGCGCCGCCGACCGGTCGAAGAACCGCGACGCGCTCAATGCCGAGATCGAGCGCCGCCTGGCCGGCATGACGAGCGCCGCGCTGATCGCCAAGCTGAACGAGGCGGGCGTGCCCTGCGGCCGCATCTACAGGATGGACGAGGTGTTCGCCGATCCGCAGGCGCAGTACCTGAAGCCCTATGTCGAGATCGACACGCCGGCGCGCGGCGCCGCCACCAAGTTCCTGGGCCAGCCGATGACCTTGAGCCGCACGCCGAGTTCCGGGCAGCTGCCGCCGCCGGAGGTCGGCCAGCACACCGACGAAATCCTGGGCGAATTCGGCTACGACGCCGCCGCCATCGCCGGACTCCGCCAGCGCGGCATCGTTTGAGAGGAGCAAGCTGAACCATGTCGACCGACAAGATGCTGTCGCGCAAGGAAGGCGCCGTCGGCTGGATGACCTTCAACAATCCGGAGCGGCACAACGCCGTGTCGATGGAGATGTGGCAGGCGGCCGAGTGCATCCTGACGGACTTCGCCGAGGACAAGGCGATCCGGGTGGTCGTCATCACCGGGGCGGGCAGCAAGGCTTTCGTGTCGGGCGCCGATATATCGAAGTTCGAGAGCGAGCGCGCCTCGGCCGATGCCGTCGCCAACTACAACGCCACGACCGACCGGGTCTACAAGCTGCTGCACGGCCTGCCCAAGCCCACGATCGCGATGGTCCGCGGCTACTGCGTGGGCGGCGGGGCGGCCCTCGCGGTGTGCTGCGATCTGCGGATCTGCGAGGACGTGTCCAAATTCGCCATCCCTGCCGCGAAGCTGGGGCTGGGCTACGGGCTGGACGGCATCAGGCGCCTGGTCGAGGTGGTCGGCCCGTCCTTCGCCAAGGAGATCTTCTTCACCGCGCGCCAGTTCACCGCGCAGGAGGCGCTGACGATGGGGCTGGTGAACCGCGTTCTGGCGCCGGCCGAGCTCGAGGCCTACGTCAAGAGCTACGCCGAGACGATCAGCGGCAACGCGCCGATGACCGTCAACTCGGTCAAGCGCATCGTCGGCGAGGCGTTGAAGGACGCCCAGGACCGCGACACGGCGCTCTGCGCGCGGCTGGTGAAGGAGTGCTTCGACAGCCAGGACTACATCGAAGGCCGCCGCGCCTTCATGGAGAAGCGCAAGCCGGCCTTCGTGGGGCGCTAGAGTGCCGACCTCAGACCTTGAACTTGGGATCGAGCCAGTCGCGCAGGGAATCGCCGAACAGGTTGAAGGCGAAGACGGCGACCGAGATCGCCAGGCCGGGGAACAGGATCATCCACGGGGCCTCGCGATAGAAGTCCGACGCATTGCCCGACAGCATCAGGCCCCAGGCCGGCGTCGGCTCGGTGACGCCGAGGCCGAGGAAGGACAGCGAGGCTTCGAGCAGGATCGCCTGGGCGATCGCGGCGGTGAACATGATCAGGTAGGGCGCGGCGACGTTGGGCACCATGTGGCGGAAGATGATGCGCGCATCGCTGAACCCCTGCACCCGCGCCGCGTCGATATAGGGCATCTCGCGGATGCCGAGCGCGGCCGAGCGCACGACGCGCGCGACGCGCGGCATGGTGGGCACGGCGATCGCGAAGATCAGGTTGAAGTCGATGCCCAGCACCAGGTTGCGCCCGAGCATGGCGACCACCACCAGCGCCAGCACGATGATCGGGAACGACAGCAGGATGTCGACCAGGCGCTGGATGCCCATGTCGATCCGGCCGCCGA
>JADZDN010000284.1 GCA_020851015.1 Alphaproteobacteria bacterium
AGGCGCCCAGCACGATGCCGCCGTTCCACGAGTTCTCGGCGACCAGCTCGCGCACGTCGAGCTTCTTGTAGTCGGCGCCGCGATCCTCGATCACCTCGAAGGCGGGGCACACGGCCTCGACCGCGCGGGCCATGTCGGCGCGCGTGTAGGCCGCGCCGCGCGCCGGCAGGTCCTCGCCCATGCGGATGCCGACCTCGAACTCGAGGCCGGCGTGCACGAACCGCGACAGCGCGATCGTGCCGCCGCTCTGGTGCACGCGGCCCGACAGCACGACGCCGGCGATCGGCTGGTCGATGCCGCACATCGCCTGCATGCGCGGCGAGGTGAGCCCGACCTTGTAGCCGACCGGCTTGGCGCCGCCGCGGCAGAGCCGAGCGACCAGCGCGTCCTGGACGGCATAGGCGCCGGCGATATCGGCGATGCCGTGGGCCGGCCCGAAGGTTTCGAAGCGCTGCTTGCGTTCGTGCGCCAGCGCGAGCAGATCGGCGGCCTTGTCGACGGCGACGGTCATGGCGTTTCCCCCAGCGCCTTGGCGGCGGCCTGCAGCGGCAGGCGCACGCAATCGAAGCGGCTCTTGTGTCGGCTGACCGGCAGGAACAGGGCGAGCTCGGGCCAGGAGCCGTGGGCCGGCGCGTCGCCCGTCTTCAGCATCGCGTCCAGCGCGGCGGCGTTGGCGGCGATGGCGCCCCGGCCGGCGCCCGGCGCGCGCAGGCCCAGCATCGAGGCGGAGGCCTTGCACAGCAGGCAGCCCTTGACGCTGTGCGACAGCGTCTTGATCTGGCCGTCCGCGAGCGTCACCTCGACCGTCACCCGGTCGCCGCAGAGCGGGTTGTCGATGGTCGCGCCGTGCGCGCCGCCTTCGGGCTTGCCGGCGCCATGCGCGGCTTTCGCCAGGGCGACGATCGCGTCCTCGTAGAGCTCGTCGCTCACGCCAGATGCCGCCTGGCGTCGGCGACGCCTTCCAGCAAGGCGTCGATGTCGGCATCGGTGTTGTAGGGCGCCAGGCTGGCGCGGCTGGTACCGTCCAGGCCGAAGCGTCGCATCAGCGGCTCGGCGCAGTGGTGCCCGCCGCGCAGCGCCACGCCGAAACGGTCGTTGACCCACTGGCAGAGGTCGTGCGGATGCACGCCCTCGAGCGCGAAGGAGACCACGCCGCGCCGCGCCTGAAGCCCGGACGGGCCGATGATCCGCGTGCCGGCGATGCCGGCGAGCCCGTCCAGCATGCGCCCGGTCAGCCGCAGCTCGTGCGCCACCACGCTTTCGCGGTCCAGCGCCTCGATCCAGCGCGCGGCGGCGCCCAGCCCGACCGCCTGGGCGATCGGCGGCGTGCCCGGCTCGAAGCGCTTGGGCGGGTCGGCATAGGTCGTCGCCTCGAACGTCACGTGCCGGATCATGCCGCCGCCGCCGAACACCGGCGGCATCCGGGCGAGCACGTCCTGCCGGCCCCACAGCACGCCGATGCCGTTCGGCGCGAACATCTTGTGGCCGGAGAGCGCGTAGAGATCGATGCCCAGCGCCTGCACGTCGACCGGCCCGTGCGGCACGGCCTGTGCGCCGTCCAGCAGGACGCGCGCGCCGACCGCGCGCGCCGCCTCTACCACGCGGGCCACGTCGGTCACGGCGCCCGTCACGTTCGAGGCATGGGTCACGGCCACCAGCTTGCAGCGCCGGGTCAGCGCGCGGTCGAGCGCCGAAAGGTCGATCCGGCCGTCGTCCGTCACCGGCAGGACGCGCAGCACGATGCCCGTGCGATCGCGCAGGAGCTGCCAGGGGATGATGTTGCTGTGGTGCTCCAGCTCCGACAGCACGACCTCGTCGCCCGGCTTGAAGCCGGCGCCAAGGCCCTGGGCCGCGATGTTGATCGCCGCCGTCGTGCCCTGGACGAACGCGATCTCGTCGGGCGAGGCGGCGTTCAGGTAGCGGGCCATCGCGCCGCGCGCATCCTCGTAGGCCATGCTCGCGCGCTCGGCCAGGACGTGGACGCCGCGCGCGACGTTGGCGCGGTTCTCGGTCTCGTGCCGCGCCACCGCGTCGAGCACCGCGCGCGGAAGCTGCGCCGTCGCCGCGTTGTCGAGATAGTGCAGCGGCCGCCCGCCGGGATGGGTGGACAGGATCGGGAATTCGGACCGCAGCTTGTCGGGATCGAAGCGCACGGCGGCTCAGCCCTTGGCGATGCTGGCAAGGGCCTGCGGCGTGTCGATGTCGATCAGCACGCCGTCGTCCTGCGCCGCCACCTCGGCCACCGCCTCGGGATAGGCGCCGATCAGGTGCTTGGCGCCGACATCGCCGGCCAGGTTCAGGATCTCGGCGAAGAAGCGCCGGCCCCACAGGACGGGATTGCCGCGCTTGCCGCCGCTGAGCGGCACGCAGATCGCGCGTCCCTCGACCGGATTGAAGGCGGCGATCAGGCGGTCGAGATCGCGCGGCGCCACGCGCGGCATGTCGCCCAGGCAGACCAGCGCGCCGTCGCAATCGGCGGGCACGGCGGCGATGCCGCGCTTCAGCGAGGCGCTGAGGCCCGCGGCGAAGTCCGGGTTGTGCACGAAGCTGACCTCGCGTCCCGCCAGCGCGGCGCGCAGCTTGTCGGGCTCGTTGCCGGTGACGACGATGACCGGCCGCGCCTGCGAGGCCAGCACGGCATCGACCACGCGCGCGACCATCGCCACGCCTTCGATCGGCGCCAGCAGCTTGTTGCTGCCCATGCGGCGCGCCAGCCCCGCGGCCAGCACCACCGCCGCGATGCGCGGCGCGCTGGGCGCGCTGGCGGCCGGCTTCGCCTCGGCCTCGGCGCGGGGCAGGGGGCGCGTGGGGATTTCCTTGAGCAGGCCGCCGGCGCCCAGCCGCATGATGTCCGCCCGCCCGACCGCCACGTCCGCCATCAGCCGCTGCAGCAGCCAGTCGAACCCGTTGAGGCGCGGCGATCGCGCGCAGCCCGGCAGGCCCAGCACCGGCTTGCCGGCGATCTCGCCCAGCAGGATCAGGTTGCCGGGATCGACCGGCATGCCGAGATGGATCACGCGGCCCCCGGCGCGCTCGAGCGCGGCGGGGATGACGTCGCGCCGGTCGGTGATCGCCGAGGCGCCGGAGATCAGCAGCAGGTCCGGCGCGGCCTCCAGCGCGGCAGCGATCTCCCGGGCCAGCGGCTCGACGCGGTGGTCGCAGCGCGTCGCGCGGCCCAGCCGCCCGCCCAGGCTCTCCATGCGCTTGGCCGTCACGGCCTCGGTGCTGTCGAGGATGCTGGGCTTGAGGCCCTGCGTCGCGGTCTGGATCAGCGCGGCGGCCTTGGGCGCGAACGCCGCGACGCGCAACAGCGGCCCCGCCTCGCGCGCGACGGCTTCGCAGCGCGCGATGGCCGATTCGGGCACGGCATAGGGAATGATCTTGATCGTGGCCGCCATCTGGCGCGGCTCGACCACGTCGAAGGGCGGCAGGGTGGCGACGGTGACGGCCTCGTCCACCAGGTTCAGCCGGTCGAGCCGCTCGCGGTCCAGGACGAAGATGCCCCGCGCCGTCGCGTAGAGGTTGCAGCGCCCCGTGAAGGGGGCGGTGGCCGTCAGGTTCGGCCCGCAGAGCGCCGCGGCCAGGCGTGCGGCGGCGGCGTCCTCGCCAAGGTCGCCCGGCTCGATCCGCGCGGCGACGACGCTGGCGATGCCGGCGGCGCGCAGCCGGGCGATGTCGGCGCTGGACAGGATGCGGCCTTTTTTCAGCGTCCCCCCGGCAAAGCGCAGCCCGTGCGCTAGGACCGCGCCCTGGGCCTGGTCGACCGGGGTTTCGGCGAACTTCATGCGGCGGCGGAGGCCGGCTCGGGCTTGGCCCTGCGGACCTGGGTGATCTGGCCCAGGATGCTGACGGCGATCTCGGCCGGGGTCAGGGCGCCGATCGAAAGCCCGACCGGCCCGTGGATGCGCGCCAGCTCGGCATCGGTGAAGCCCATGCGCTTGAGGCGGTTCAGCCGGGCCTGGTGGGTCTTCCGGCTGCCCAGCGAGCCCACATAGAAACACTGTGACTTCAACGCCACGCTGAGCGCGGCGTCGTCCAGCTTGGGGTCGTGGGTCAGGGTCACGACGGCAGTGCGGCGGTCGGGCTTCAACGCCTCCAGCCCGTCATCCGGCCATTCGTTCAGCAGGGTGACGCCCGGGAAGCGCTGGTCGGTGGCGAAGGCCCGGCGCGGGTCGATCACGGTGACGCCATACCCTGCCAGCGCCGCCATGGGCGCCAGGGCCTGGGTGATGTGGACCGCGCCGATGACGATCAGCCGGGCCGGCGGATTGAAGACCTGGACGAAGAGGTCGCCCTGCGGTTCCGGCAGCCGACCCGATTGATCTTGAGAGATTGCATGAAGAACGAGTTGCTTGATGTTAAAGTCGATCGTCAAGTCGCCAGTAGTTTCTTTATCGGAAACAAAGGCTTGCATTCCTGTTTTCAGATTGCGAACAAGTGCGCTCGCGACGCCGTGGCGGCGGGCCGCAAGGGTGGCCGCAAGTACATCCCGCTTCATTCCACGCGCTCCACATAGACCTGGACCTTGCCGCCGCAGGCCAGCCCAACCTCCCAGGCCTGCTCGTTGCTGACGCCGAAATCGAGCAGGCGGGGCTTGCCGTCGGCGATCACCTCCTGGGCTTCCTTTACGACGGCGCCCTCGATGCACCCCCCCGAGACCGAGCCGATCATCTGGCCGGCCTCGTCCACGGCGAGCTGGCTGCCCACCGGCCTTGGCGAGGAGCCCCAGGTCGTGACCACCGTGGCCAGCGCCACGCCCTTGCCGGATTCGCGCCAGCGCGCGGCCTCGGCCAAAACATCCTCGCGTCCATCCATGCTCATGCCGCCTTCTCCCGCCATCTGGCCATATCGGTATCCACCGCCGGGGCGCTCAGCGCGGCGACCAGCTCGGCCAGCGACGCCAGGTTGTGCGCCGGCCGGAACTCGTCGACATGCGGCAGGATCGCCCGGATGCCCAGGGATTTGGGTTCGAACTGGTCGTAACGCAACAGGGGGTTCAGCCAGATCAGGCGGCGGCAGGACTTGTGCAGCCGCTCGATCTCCCGCGCCAGGCCGCTGGCGCCGGCATCGCGGTCGAGCCCGTCGCTGACGAACAGCACGACCGCGCCCTGGCCCAGCACGCGGCGCGACCAGCGCCGGTTGAACTCCTCCAGGCACCGCCCGATGCGCGTGCCGCCCGACCAGTCCTCGACATGGGCCGCGACCTTGTCCAGCGCCACGTCGACGTCCTTGAGCCGCAGGTCGCGGGTGAGGGTGGTCAGCCGCGTGCCGAACACGAAGCTG
>JADZDN010000285.1 GCA_020851015.1 Alphaproteobacteria bacterium
CCGTAGCCGTCGCGATAGACGTCGTAGGTCGAGTGCCCGAACTCGAAATGCTCGGCCAGGAAGACGTCGGTCAGGTCGACCGTCGGCAACGTGCCCATCGCCAGTTCGAACGGCCCGGGGGACATGCGGCGGCGGTAGTTGGCGTAGGCGAGATAGGTGACGGTCGATGCCAGCACCGCGAGCTTGGCGCAGCGCTCGCCCGGCCGGGGGCTGACGATCAGGCCGACATAGAACGACAGGCTGCTGCCGGTCAGCTTTATCGCGTAGAAGCCGCTCTTCATCCGCTCCGGCAGCTTGAAGCGCAGGCTCGGCTTCCATTCCGCGTCCGCCAGGTCGTCGGCATGGAAATGGATCGCCGCGTAGTGGCTGGGGTCGAGCTTCCAGTGGTGCACCGACCCGTCCCAGCGCGACCCCGTCACCGCGCGCTTCGGCGCATTGACCACGCGCCCGTGCAGCCGCGCGGGCGAAACGTCCTCGATCCGCGCCGTGTCGATGCCGCGCGAAAAGTCCCATTGCGCGTCGAGCGTGCCGGAGACGAGGCGCGGCGCTTCGAGCTTGCCATAGAAATGCTCGGTCGCCCCGCCATCCGGCCCCGGCGCGGCGGCGAAGAACAAAGGACCGCTTGGCGCCGCACCCGCCCCCAGCCTGCCTTCGGCGGACTGCGCGCGGTCGGCATGCAGCCCGGCGAAGGGAGCTGCCGCGATCGCGGCCGCACCGGTGGCGGGATCGTAGCGTGCCTCGATCCGGTGCCACCACTGCTCGCGCAGCGGCACGCCCGCGCTCAAGGTCCGATCGCCCGCGAGCAGGGCCGGCGCGCCCGTGTCGTCGAGCACCAGGCGCAGACTGCCCAGCGCCAGCAGCGTCTGGCGGCCACGGCCCGGCAGGGTCGGGTAAACCAGGACCGAGAGGGCGACGGCGCCGAGCGGCGGCAGGTTGTCGACGATGCCGTGGGAGCCGAAGCTGGTACGTTGTTCGAAGCCGTCGTACGCGCCGTCGACCGCCGAGGCGACCCGCTCTTCCTTCACGCCCGGTCCTTTCGGCCCGGTCTCGCCGCAGATCAGCCGCACCAGCTCCGCGCGATAGCGCCTGGTCTTCTCGTACACGCTGACCCTGAGCGTCACCTCGTCGCCGGGATAGGCGTAGAGCCGGTCGACATAGCCGAGCACGGTCGGCTTCTTGAGCTCGACCGTCATGGCAGCACCAGCTCCTGGCCGGCCAGGGCGCGCCAGCGACGCCTGAAGGCCGCCCACTCCCCGTCCTCCAGCCGGTCGAACACCTGTTCGGTGAACAGGGTCGGCGGCTTGCCGTCCGGTTCGCGGTGCCCCAGGACCCAGCGGTCGGGAGCGATCGATACCAGGATCAGGTCCTGGCAGTTCTCGGCGCGGCGCATGACATTGAGCAGCGCCTGCAGATCGGGGCTGTGGCGGCCGAACGGCTTGGCGCGGTATTCGGCCGCGAGGTCGAGGCGCGTCGGATCGATCAGCGGGGCGTTGCGCAGCATCAATTTCCCCCGTCGAAGCGCACGCCGAGGCTCGCCGCCGCCTCGCCGATATCGCGCCAGGTGGTGGCATCGATCTCGATGCCCGCGGCGAGGCGCTGGGCCCGTGCGATGCGCTCGGGCTCGCCGGGGATCAGGACCGGCTTGGACGCATCGCTGGCGGGCGTGGTCTTCAGGTAGGCTATCATGGCGTCGACCTCGCGATCGACGAAGCTCCGATCCGTCATGCGCTCCGGGTCGATCACCACGGTCAGCATGCCGTTGACGATGCCGCGGTCGCGCGGATTGCCGGGCTGGATCGTGCCGGACCCCGCGATCGCGCCGGCCAGCAGCTCGGCGATCAGCGCAAGCCCATAGCCCTTGTGCTCGCCGAAGGGAGTCACGGTGCCCTGCGGCGGCTCGTAGATCACCTTGGGATCGTCGGTCGGCCTGCCCTCGGAGTCCAGCAGTGCGCCCTCGGGCACCTTCTTGCCCTCGTTGTAGGCGACGCGGACCTTGCCCAGCGCGATTCGGCTGGTGGCGAAGTCCAGGATGGTCGGCGGTGTCGTCCCGGTGCCCGGAACGGCGATGCAGATCGGGTTGGTCGACATCCGCCCCTCGCGGCCAAGGAACGGCGAGACGCGGGGCGGGCCCGAGTTGCCGTTGACGAAATGAACCGCCAGCAGGCCTTCGGCCGCGACCAGTTCGCCATAGGCGCCGACCCGGCCGATATGGTGGGTGTTGCGCAAGCCGTGGACGGCCACGCCGTGCTGGCGCGCCGCCTTGATCGCCCAGCCCATGGCATCGCGCGCGATGACCTGGCCATAGCCGTTGCGCCCGTCCCAGACCGCGAACGCGCCGGTATTGCTGACGATCTCGGGGGAACGGTTGGGAACCAGGGTCTTTGCCTGCAGGTTGCGCACGTAGTGCGGCAACATGCCCACGCCGTGGCTGTCGTGGCCGGCAAGATTGGCGTCGACCAGGTGGTCGGCGACGGCCCGCGCCTCGGGCTCCCGGCTGCCGCCGGCCGCGATCAGGTTGCTGGTCAGGCGGCGCAGCCACTGGTGTTCGATCCGCACGGGCGCCAGAGTGTCGCTTGTGCGCCCGCAAGGTCAAGGCTCCTCGCGCGCCAGCCCGCGACGATGCTTGGCACGGCACATCCGGTAAGGCTAAGCTAGACGGGGAACAAGAAAACAACGATCGTCGGGGAGCTGGGGTATGCCGGGAGACGGTGGACGCGGACGCGCCTGTTCCGTCGCGGGAATGCAGCACGCAAGCATGCCGCGATCGGTCGGGTGGATTGCGCAGCAATGATTGCATCGGCATCCGCCACGACAACCGTCGCCAGGCCTTCGATCAACGGGATGGGGCTGAATGGCGGCCTTGCCGCCGTTCTGGTGCGCAGTTCGGCGGCGGCAGCATCGAGACGTGGGACGCGTCCTATGCGGCCGTCGCGCGCAACGTCGACCGCTTCTTCCGCACAGGCCGCGCGGCAATGCCCGTCGACCTGGCGGCAAACCGACCAACAAACAGACAACGGAGGATGATCGTCATGCAGAGCAGGACTTGGCTACGCCACGGGCTCGCCGTCGGCCTTCTGGGCTTGGCGGCCCCCGCCCTCGCCGCGCCCTTCACCTGCCCGAAGAAGGGCGGCGACCTGGTGTTCGCGGGCGAGGCCAAGGTCAACAGCCTGGACCAGTACGCCTCGAACACAATTTCCACGCGCAACCTGGCGATGAACATCTATGAAGCGCTGATGACGCGCGACGAGAAAAACGAGCCGATCACCGACCTTGCGGAGACGATGGAGGAGTCGGCCGACAAGCTGACCTACACCTTCAAGCTGCGCCAAGGCATCAAGTTCCACAATGGCAAGGACATGACGAGCGCGGACGTCGTGGCCTCGTTCAACCGGTACAACAAGCTGGGCATCGAGCGCAGCAACCTCGTCAACGTCGAGAAGTGGGAGGCGCCGGACAAGTACACCTTCGTCATCAGAATGAAGAAGGCCCAGCCGACCTTCATCGAGGAGCTGAGTTCGTTCAGCGTGCCGATCGACATTTTCCCGGCCGAGCAAGAGAACGCCGAGGCACTGCGGGTGGAGCCGATCGGCACCGGGCCGTTCCAGGTAGCCGAGTACGTGGCCGACAGCCACGTCAAGCTGAAGCGCTACGAGGGCTACAAACCCAATCCGAAGTTCGAGGATCGAACCGGGTTCGGCGGCTACAAGGTGGCCTGCGTCGACACGGTGACCTACCGCATCGTCACCGAGCCGGGCGCGCGCGTCGCGGGCCTGGAAACCGGGGAGCTGATGGCGGTCGAGGATGTGCCGACCAAGGCCCAGGCCGATCTGAAGAAGAACGCCAAGATCACGCTGGTGCCGCTGGAGAACTGGTGGATCCACATCATGCTGCCGAACACCAAGGCGGCGCCCACCAACAACCTGGCGTTCCGCAAAGCCGTGCAGGCCGCGCTCGACATGGACGAGATCATGGATGCGTCCACCGACGGCGCCTACAAGCTGAACATCGGCTTCCAGTATCCCGGCCGCGCCAGCTACACCGACGTCGCCAAGGAAACCTACAACCTCAAGAACAAGGATTTGGCGAAGAAGTACCTGGCCGAGGCCGGATACAAGGGCGAGCCGGTCGTCTTCATGACCAACAAGGACTACACCAGCATGTACAACGCCGCGCTGGTGACGACCGAGCAGCTCAAGGCCGTCGGCATCAACGCGAAGATGGAGGTGGTGGACTGGCCAACCTCGGTCAACCGCATGTCCAAGGAAGCGGCAGGGTGGAATTTCTTCTACACCGGCTGGGGCACGCAGCCCGCGCTGGGCGCGCTGGCGACAATCAAGTTCTTCATCCCGCCCGGCGGCACGCAGGCCCCCTCGCCGGCCGATCCGGATCTCGAGGCCGCCTACGCGCAGATGCAGGAAGCGCCCGACCAGGCCGGGCGCCAGGCCGGCTTCGTGAAGGCGCAGAAGATCGCGCTGGAGAAGGTGTATGCGGTGCCGTTCGGCTCGCTGACCAAGGTCCAGGCGGTGCGGTCCAACGTGAAGGGGTTCAAGCCCTTCCGCGCGCCGCGCTTCTCGAACGTCTGGATCGAATAGCGCCATCGCGTCCGGAGGCTTAGGCGTTGGGCCGCGTCATCCTGAACCGGGTCCTGGGCTCCATCCCGGTGGTCCTGATCGTGACCCTGATCACGTTCGGGCTGATGCGGGCCATTCCGGGCGATGTCAGCGCCGCGCTCGGCGGGGTCAGCTCGACCCTGGCCGAGCGCGAGCTGATCCGCAAGAACCTGGGGCTGGACCAGCCCTGGCACGTGCAACTCGCGAAATGGTACGGGGGCCTGGCCCGGGGCGATCTTGGCCGTTCGATCTTCCTGGGCAAGGACGTCACCGAGGCCACGTTCGAGCGGCTGCCGGTCACGGTGTCGCTCAGCATCTACGCGCTGATCCTGACGCTGATCTTCGGGATGCTGAGCGGAGTCGTGGCGGCGCTGCGCCAGAACTCCTGGGCCGACCAGGCCGCGATGATGTTCGCGATGATCGGCGTGTCGATGCCGAACTTCTGGCTCGGCCTGATGATGATCGTGCTGTTCTCGGTCCAGCTCGGCTGGCTGCCCACGGGCGGGTACATTCCCTTCACCCAGGATCCGATCGGCTGGCTCAGGTCCACGACGATGCCGGCGATCTCGCTGGCCCTGCTGCAGATCGGCCTTCTCGCCCGCATTACCCGCTCGACCATGCTCGAGACGCTGCGACAAGACTATATCCGCACTGCGCGGGCCAAGGGCCTGCCCAACTACCTGGTGGTCGGCAAGCACGCGCTGGCCAACACCATGATTCCGGTGGTGACGGTGATCGGCATCATCGTCAGCCTGCTGATATCGGGCGCGGTCGTCACCGAGTCGGTCTTTTCGATCCCCGGCGTCGGCCAGCTCCTGACCTCGGCGATCCTCAACCGCGACTACCCGATGATCCAGGGCGGGCTTCTGTTCGTCACGCTGCTGCTCGTCGCGATCAACATCGTGGTCGACGTGGCCTATGCCTGGCTCGACCCACGCGTGAGGTACGAAGGTGGCTGAGGCCGTCGCCGCGATCGCTTCCGCCAGCGTGGCCCGGGCCGACACGCCCAGCCGAGCGCCGCGCTGGGCGACGCTCCGCCGACTCCTGCGGCATCGATCGTTCCAGACCGGACTGGTCCTGTTCGCCATCGTCGTCATCGCCGCCGCCTTCGCGCCGCTTATCACCGCGGCCGACCCGAACAAGCTGGCGATGCGCGCGCGGTTCAAGCCGCCGAGCTGGGATTTCTGGTTCGGCACCGACAATTTCGGCCGCAGCCAGCTCGCCCGCGTGGTCTACGGCGCGCAGCTCTCGCTGATGATTGGCACGGCCGTGGTAGCGATCAACGCGGTGTTCGGAACGCTGGTCGGCGCGATCTCCGGCTATTTCCGCCATCTCGACAACATGCTGATGCGAATCAACGACGCCGTGATGGCCTTTCCCGCGATCCTGCTGGCGATCGGCGTTGCCGCCGTTCTTGGCCGTACCATGCCGAACATGATCCTCGCGCTCAGCATCGTCTACATCCCGCGCACGGCGCGCATCGTGCGCTCCTCGGTGATCGTGATCCGGCAGATGGAGTATGTGCAGGCCGCCATCGCCGCGGGTGCGGGGCACTGGCGCATTCTTCGACGCCACATCCTGCCCAACTCGATGGCGCCGCTGCTGGTGCAGCTCAGCTTCCTGTTCGCCTATGCCGTGCTGACCGAGGCGACGCTGAGCTTCCTCGGCCTCGGGGCCGAGCCGCCGACGCCCACTTGGGGCAACATCATGGCGGAGGGGCGCCAGTACATGCGCGAGGCACCCTGGATCATCGCCATTCCCGGTGCGGCGCTGGCGATCACCGTGATGGCGCTGAACCTGCTGGGCGACGGGCTGCGCGACATCCTTGACCCAAGGCTGCGGATCCAGCAGTGAGCCTCCTTTCCGTACGCAACCTGCAGGTGCTGTTCGCCAGCGAACGCGGCGAATTCGCCGCCGTCGACGATGTCAGCTTCGACCTGGCTCCCGGCGAGGTGCTGGGAATCGTCGGCGAGTCCGGCAGCGGAAAGAGCGTCACCGCCCTCTCGATCATGGGATTGCTGCCGAAGCCCCCGGCGCGCGTGGCGCGCGGAACCGTCGTTTTCGAGGGCGAGGACCTGCTGCGTTATGACGAGCGCGCGCTGCGGCGCATCCGCGGCCCCGGCATCGGCATGATCTTCCAGGAGCCCATGACGTCGCTCAACCCGGTCTTCACCATCGGCGACCAGCTGATGGAAACCGTGCGGGTGCACGAGCGCGCCGGTCCGAAGCGCCAGCGCGACCGCGCGGTGGAGATGCTCGCCAAGGTCGGCATCGCCGCGCCCGAGCGCCGCCTCGACGACTATCCGCACCAGCTTTCCGGCGGCATGCGACAGCGCGTGATGATCGCGATGGCGCTTATGTGCAATCCGCGCCTGCTGATCGCCGACGAGCCCACCACCGCGCTCGACGTGACGATCCAGCAGCAGATACTCGAGCTGCTGCTGGACCTGCGCGCGGAGTTCCGCATGGCGATCATGATCATCACGCACAACATGGGCGTGGTGGCCGAGACGGCGGACCGCGTGATCGTGATGTATGCGGGCCGTCTGGTGGAACAGGCGCCGGTCGAGGGATTGTTTGCACGACCGGCGCATCCCTATACGCGCGGCCTGCTCGACAGCATCCCCAAGCTCGCCGACGACCGCGATCGGTTGAAGACGATACCCGGCATCCTGCCAAACCCGGCGTCGGTCCCGCCCGGCTGCCGGTTCGAGCCGCGCTGCGCCTGGCGGGTAGGCGCCTGCGCCGCGGCGGTGCCGCCCTTGGCCGCGATCGCCGCCGGCCACGACAGCGCCTGCATCCGACACCGCGAGCTGCTCGCGCAATGACCGAATTGCTGCGCGTCGCGGGTTTGACCAAGCACTTCCCCGTGGGCCAGGGCGGCCCGTTCGGCACGGGACGCGCGCTGCTGCGCGCGGTCGACGACGTCGGCTTCGGCGTCGCTGCCGGCAAGACGCTGGGCCTGGTCGGCGAATCGGGCTGCGGCAAGTCGACTGTCGGGCGCATGTTGCTGCGCCTGATCGAGCCGACGGCGGGGCGCATCGAGTTCGAGGGCGAGAACCTGATGGAGCTGCCGCCCGAGTCGATGCGCGCGCGTCGGCGCCACATGCAGATCGTCTTCCAGGATCCCTATGGCGCGTTGAACCCGCGCATGACCGTCGAGGACATCATCAAGGAGCCGATCGAGATCCACCGCACGCTGGGCGGGCGCGAGGCGCGCAACCGCGTGCTGGAGCTGCTCGAGCGCGTCGGGCTGGTTGCGGAGCACGCGCGGCGTTACCCGCACGAATTCTCCGGCGGCCAGCGCCAGCGGATCGGCATCGCCCGGGCGCTCGCGCTCAACCCGCGTTTCATCGTCTGCGACGAGCCCGTCTCGGCGCTGGACGTGTCGATCCAGGCGCAGATCGTAAATCTGCTGCAGGACCTGCAGGCGGACCTGGGGCTGACCTACCTGTTCATCGCCCACGATCTCGGCGTGGTGAAGCACATCTCCGACCGCGTGGCGGTCATGTATCTCGGCAAGATCGTGGAGATCGGCGACAAGCGCACGCTCTATGCCGAGCCGATGCACCCCTACACCCAGGCGCTGATCTCAGCAGTGCCCGAGGCCAAGCCGCGTACCAGCCGCCGCAAGGCGGCGATCACCGGCGAAATCCCCTCCGCGCTCAATCCGCCCAGGGGCTGCCGCTTCCACACGCGCTGCCCCAAGGTGATGCCGGCCTGCCGCGAGATCGAACCGCAGGCGACCGAGCCGAAACCCGGCCACCTTGTCGCTTGCCACCTCTACCCCCAGGAAGGCCCGGTTCCGACCCCGGCCGCCTGAGGTACTTTCCCTCCATCCACCCGCGTCGAATCAACGAAAGAGGATCCATCCCGATGGCAGACTTGAAAATTCATGGCATCGCCAAGTCGCGTGCAATTCGCAACCTCTGGTTGGCCGAGGAGCTGGGCGTGCCCTACGACCATGTGAAGGTCGGCTGGGTCGACGGCGGAACGAAGAAGCCCGAGTTCCTGGCGATCAATCCCAATGCCAGCGTGCCGGCGCTCGAGGACGGCAAGCTGAAGCTGTTCGAATCCCTGGCGATCAATCTCTACCTGGCCAAGAAGCACGGCAAAGGTCTCTACCCGTCCAGCCTGGAGGACGAGGCGCGGGCATGGCAATGGACGCTGTGGGTGGCGACCGAAGTCGAGCGTCACATCGGCGCCTATGGCATGCACACCTGGGGCTACGCGCCGGAAAAGCGCGACGCCAAGGTCGCCGCCGATGCGCGCAAGGCGCTGGACAAGCCGATGGCCGTCCTCGACCAACATCTCGGCAGGCAACCCTACCTGCTTGGCCAAAACTTCACTGTCGCCGATCTCAATATCGCCGGCGTGTTCTTCTCGCCCTACGTGATGAAGTTCGATTTCAGCCCATGGCCGAACGTGAAGGCCTGGGTCGACCGCTGCTTCGGCCGCAAGGCCGCGCAGAAGACGATGGAGATCCGCGCGGCGTCGTAGCGCCTGGGTTTCGTCGTGCTTCGAGACGCCCGCTGCGCGGGCTCCTCGGCATGACGAAACCCAAATAGCCGCGTCATGGCGAGGAGGGCCGCAGGCCCTTCTCGAGCCATGAGGGGCGCGTCACCCCGCGCGGCGGTCCAGCCAGTCCTGCAAGCGGTAGGCCGTGCCGACCAGCGGCAGGAACCAGGGCTTGCCGCCGTAGAGCGGCAGGGTCGGAAAGCCCAGCCCCTCGAAGGCCGAGGGGCGGTTGGCGCGGCCGGCGATCTTCAGCGCGGTGCGATGGCCGAGATAGCTCGCCATCGCAACCCCGCTGCCCTGGCAGCCCGCCGCGTAGTGCACGCCGTCCTCGACCGCGATATGCGGGGTGAAGTCGAAGGTGAAGGCGACGTTGCCCGTCCAGGCATGGGTGATCCGGACGTCCTGCAGCTCGGGCCAGATCGCGCACATGAAGCGGTGCAGGATCGGCGCCGCCATGCGTGGCGTCACGGCCCGGAAGCTGGCGCGGCCACCGAACAGGATGCGGTTGCTGTCGGGCGCGGCGCGGTAGTAGTGCAGCACGCGGTTGGTGTCCGACAGCATCCGACCGTTCGGGATCAGCCGCTTGATCGTCTCCGGCGGCAGCTCCTCGGTCGCGATGATGTAGCTGGCGACCGGAATCAGGCGCCGGCGCAGCCAGGGCGCGGCACCGTCCGTATAGCCGTTGGTCGCCACCATGACCTCGCGCGCCTTAATCTGGCCGCGCGCCGTGCGCACGACGAAACCGCCCGAGCCGCGCGTGACGGCCTCGACCCGCGTGCCATCCGCAACCGCCGCGCCCGCGCGGCGCGCGGCAGCGGCCAGCCCCTGGTGGTAGAGCGCTGGGTGCAATCCGCCCGTCGCGTCCGCCACCATGCCGCCGGCATAGTAGTCGGTTCCGATCTGCTCGCGCTGGCGGTCGCGCGGCAGCCGGTAGGCGTCGAGCCCGGTCAGCGTCTTCAGCGCTTCGGCGCGCGCCTCCATGGCATCGTAGGCCTTCGTGCAATGCGCGCCGACGAACCGCCCGTGACGCTTGTAGTGGCACTGGATCCCCTCGCGCGCGATCAGGTTCTCCAGGAAGCCGAGCGAACCGGCCGCCTCCTCCAGCACGCCGGCCGCCTTCTCTTCGCCGAACTTGCGGGCGAGATCGGCAGCAGCCAGCTTCAACCCGCCTGAAACCATGCCGCCATTGCGCGAGCTGGCGCCGAAGCCGATGCGCTCGGCCTCCAGCACCAGCACATCGGTGCCGTGCCGGCGCAGCTCCAGCGCCGCCGAAAGGCCGCAATAGCCGCCGCCCACGATCGCCACGTCGACCTCCCAGGGCAGGTCCTTGCGCGTCGTGTCCGGCGGCGGCGCGGCCTCCCACCAGTACGGCGTCTCCTTGAAACCGGGGGCGAACAGTTCGCTCATCGCATCGATCTCCGTGTGGCGCCCGCGTTCGGCGGCAGATCCCCAGGCGCGCCGATCCATAGCATTGGCGCGCGCCGAAAGGCGAGGCTCAGTGTCGTCGCGCACCAAGGATCGAATCGCGATACGTCGTCAGTACTCGGCCCATGCCATTGCGACGGCTTGTCGCCGCCGGCCCAGACTCGAACGCCGCGATCGCCCCGTCGGCGAGCCGCACGCAGAACCGCAGCGGCCTCACGTCACCTCGTTCACGTAGCAGTGCCGCATCGTCTGGGCACGGTGGCAACTCAAGATCGTGGGCGTGCCCGCCTGGTCGTAGGACAGCTCGTCCATCACCAGCAGCGCGGCCGGCGGCTTCAGCTTCAGCACCTCCAGGTCCCTGGCATCCGCCAGCTCCGCCGTGATCCGCTCGCGCACCGCCGAGATCCGGATTCCATATCGCTCCAGCAGATGAAGATAGACCAGCTCAGGCACTTCACGCGCTGCCGTCGGAAAGCCGGGAACGCGGTCAGCGGCTACCGTCATCAGGTCGTGCATGACCGGAATACCGTCGACGCTGCGGACACGGCGCAGGCGGATGACTGGACTGCGGGGCGCAAGGCCCAGCCGCCGGCGCTCGACCGCCGTGGATGGCGCCCGTTCGACGCGGATGACGCGGGCGGTCGAGCGCACCAGCGATCCGTCCAGGTCGTGCAGGCGGAAGTACTGGAAGAACGAGCGCAGGCTGTGATGCGGCCGGCGCCCGGTCACCACCGTGCCCGTCTTGCGCCGGCGCGTGAGCAACCCCTCCGCGGTCAGCTCCGCCAGGGCGCGCCGGACCGTGCCGACGGCAACGCCAAAACCCCGCGCCAACGCGACCTCGCCGGGCAGCACCGTGCCGGGCAGCCACCGCCCAAGCAGGATTTCCTCCGAGAGATGCCGCTTGACGGTTTCGTAGAGCGGGACATCGGCGGACCCGCGGTGCAACGGCCGGATGGCAACCTGGCGGATCGGATTTCGAGGCGTCGGTTCAAATACCATGTTGACAGGCACCCGCTGCCGCGCCTTTATTTCTTTATAGTTTATAACAATGCTGCAGGCAGAGGAAGCGGGCCCGTGACCACCGCCCTATCCGCCGACCAGCTGTCCGTTGCGCAGGAGCTAGTTGCCGGCGACGAGAAGGCGATCGTCGCCGATCTCGCGCGCCTGATCGCGACCGATACGTCGTTCCCGCCGGGGGAAGGGTATGGCGCCTTCGCCGACCTGATGGAAAAGATGCTGGCGCCGTTCGGCTTCGGTTTCCGCCGCGTGTCGGTGCCGAAGGCATTGTGGTTCGCCGGCACGGGAAGTGGCGACGGCGAGCGCATCAATCTGATCGCCGAGCGCCCGCACGCGACCAAGGAAATCTGCAGCCTCTACTATCACGTCGACACCGTGCCGCCCGGCGCGGGCTGGACGCGCCCGGCGCTGGAATTGACGCGCGATGGCCGGCGCCTGTATGGCCGCGGCACCGCCGACATGAAGGGCACGATCGCGTCCACCCTGGCTGCGCTGCGCGCGATCAAGCGCAGCGGCATGGCGCTGCGCTTCGATCCGATGCTGCTGTTCTGCACGGACGAGGAGGGCGGGCTCTATCCCGGCGTGCGCTACCTCGCCGAGCAGAAGATGCTGAAGGGTCACCTGCTCAACTTCAACGGGGGTGCCGCGCCGCGCATCTGGGCCGGCTGCTTCGGCAGCATCGACCTGATGATCCGCGTCTGCAGCCGCGGCGGGCATTCGGGCGATCCGGGCGGCGGCGTCAACGCGCTGGAAGAGGCTATTCCCCTGCTGCAGGCGCTCCAGGTATTGAAGCGCCAGGTCCAGACCCGGCAATCGGCCATGCCCGCGCCGCCGCACTACGAAGGGCGACCGCTGACGGCCCTGCTGACGATCGCCGCGGCGTCGGGCGGCCAGAAGGGGTCTTCCCTGCCCACGCGCTTCGACATCCTGGTCAACCGGCGCTACGCTCCCGAGGAGGATTTCGCGACCGTGTGTGCCGAACTCGAGGGGACGATCGCCGCGGCCATGAAGGGGTCGCGCGCGACCAAGGTCGAGACGCGAATGAGCGGCCATCTGGCGCCCGTTTCCGACCCGACCGGGCCACACTGGCCGCGCTGGCAGGCGGCGCTTGCCCGGGGCTTCGGGTTCGAGCCGGCCAGCTTCCGGGCCTGGGGATCCTCGACGAGTTCGGACATGGGCTGGGTGCAACGCGCGGGCGTGAAGGAGATACTGCTGGGCGGCTTGACCCGGCCGGGCTGCAACGCGCATGCGCCGGACGAGTTCACGACGCTTGACGATGTGATGGCGCTGGCCCAGTCGATCCTTCTTTACCTCAGCAGCGATTTCAACCCGGCAATGCCGCCGGCAACGCGCGCCCCCGCGCCCAAACTTCCCCCCACGCCCAAACTTCAAGGGAGAGCCTGATGACCCCGATCCTTGCCCTGGACCGCCGCCGGTTCCTTGCCGGCGCATCGGCGCTCGGCGGCCTGGCGCTGTCGCACCGCCCCCTGCTGGCGCAGGCGCAGAAGCGCGGTGGCACGCTGCGCATGAGCGTGGACCAGGCGGTCGCCAAGCTGAATCCGCTCCTGACGCGCGTGAATCCCGAGTACCTGGTGGCGGAATTGCTGTACAGCAGTTTGACCCGCTTGGGACTGGACATGGCGCCGGTGCCCGATCTGGCCGAAGCCTGGAATGCATCGACCGACCTGACCGAGTGGACTTTCAAGCTGCGCCGCGGCTTGACGTTCCACGACGGGTCGCCCTGTGCCGCGGCGGACGTGGTCGCGACGTTCGAGGCGATCATGGATGCCAAGACGGCCTCGCCCGCGCGACAGAATGTCGGCCCGATCGAAAAAGTCACGGCGGCCGACGATACGACCGTGGTCTTCAAGCTGAGCGCGCCCTATGCCGACCTGCCGGTGGCGTTGGCCTACACCAACGCCAAGATCGTGCCCGCCGCGGTGATCAAGGCGGGCCTGGCGCGCTTGGATCGCGAGGCGGTCGGCACCGGGCCCTTCAAACTGGTTTCGTTCGAGCCCGAACGCCTGATCGTGGTCGAGCGCAATGCCGCCTTCTACGACAAGGAGCGCCCCTATCTGGACCGGGTGCAGGTGGTGGTCTATCCCGACCCCACCGCCGAGGTATCGGCGCTGATCGCCGGCGACACCGACCTGATGTTGAACACCCTGCCGACCGAGTTCGGCCGGCTGCAGAAGGCGTCCGGCGTCAAGGCGCTGCGCACGCCGTCGGGCCAGTTCTGCAACATCAATTTCGGCTGCGACAAGCCGCCCTTCGGCGACCCGCG
>JADZDN010000286.1 GCA_020851015.1 Alphaproteobacteria bacterium
CGTTCATCGGCCTGTTCGGCACGGTGTGGGGCATCATGAACAGCTTCCAGTCGATCGCGGTCTCGAAGAACACCTCGCTCGCCGTGGTGGCGCCAGGCATCGCCGAGGCGCTGTTCGCGACCGCGCTGGGTCTGGTCGCCGCCATCCCGGCGGTGATCGCCTACAACAAACTGTCGACCGAGCTGGGGCGCTACGGCAACCGGCTCGACGCCTTCGCCGGCGAGTTCAGCGCCATCCTGTCGCGCCAGATCGAGGAGCGGAGCTAGCGCCGTGGCGATGCAGCTCCAGGGCCCCCGCCGGCGCGGCCGGCGCGGCTACCGGATGATGACCGAGATCAACGTAACGCCGTTCATCGACGTCATGCTGGTGCTGCTGATCGTCTTCATGGTGACGGCGCCCTTGATCATCGCCGGCACGCCGATCGACCTGCCCGCCAATTCGACCGCCGCGGCGATGCCAGACGATCGCACGCTGATCGTGCGCGTCGCCGCCAACGGCGACATCCAGCTCGGCCGCCAGAGTACGCCGGTGAAGCCCGAGGTGCTGGTGAGCGAGGTGATGCGGCTGGTCGGCGGCGACCGCGAGAAGCCGGTGGTGGTGATCGGCGAGCGGCAGGCGAGCTACGGCCAGGTGGCGGCCGTGCTGGGCCCGCTCTCGGCCGCGGGCTTCACCGGCCTCGCGCTCGGCAAGATGGAGCCCGCCGCGCCCGCGCCCGCGCCGGCAAAATCGGGAAAGAAGACCTGATGCGCCGGCAGCATCCTGCCCGTCACCCCCACCCTAACCCTCCCCCATCAAGGGGGAGGGGACAAGGGCGGTGCCCCGTTTTCGCTCCCCTCCCCCCTCGCGGGGGAGGGTCAGGGTGGGGGGGCCGCTCCCCCCTGCGTAGCTGATGGCCGGCATGATGATGGCCGGCGGGCGGACGCGCTCCGGGCGCGCCGCGCCGCGCATCAGCGACATCAACGTCACGCCCTTCGTCGACGTGATGCTGGTGCTGCTGGTCGTCTTCATGATCGCCGCGCCGCTGATCTCGACGACCGTGCCGATCAAGCTGCCCAACGTCGAGGCCAAGTCGATCACCGACCAGCAGGAGCGCCTGGCGATCACGCTCGACCGCGAGGGCAAGCTTTTCATCCAGGACACCGGCATCGAGCCCGACGCGCTGGTGCCGCGGCTGCAGGCGATCGCGGAGGCGAAGAAGGAGACGCGCATCTCGCTGCGCGCCGATTCCGAGCAGCGCTACGGCGCGGTGATCGACCTGATGGAGCAGCTGCGCGCGGCCGGCTTCGCCAAGGTCGACCTGATCTTCGACCCGATGGATGTGGCGGTGTCGGCGAACCGGGTCAGGGCGCAGGCGCAATCCGCGCCGCCCAAGGCGAGCCCGTGAGCGACCGGCGCCTCATGATCCCGCCGCGCGGCGAGGACGATACCGGCTCCGACCGCACGGAGATGCGCATCGGCTTCGGCGTCTCGGTCGCGCTGCACTCGACCATTCTGGGGCTACTTATCTTCGGCATCCCGATCGCGGTCGATCCGCGCACGGCGATCGAGCAGATCGTGCCGGTCGACTTCGTCACCATCGCCGAGAAGCCGGCGGCGCCGATCGTCGAGCCGCCCAAGCCGCCGCCGCCAAAGCCGCCCGAGCCGCCCAAGGAGGCGAAGCAGGAGCCGCCCGCGCCGATCCCCGCGCCGCCGCCGCCGCCCCCGCCGCCGCCGGTCGAGGCCAAGCAGCCCGACCCGCCCAAGGTCGAGCCGCCGAAGCCCGAGCCGCCGAAGCCGCCCGAGCCGCCCAAGATCGTCGAGGCGCCGAAGCCGGAACCGCCGCCGCCCCCGCCGCCGCCCAAGCCACCCGAGCCAAAGAAGGTCGAGGCGCCCAAGCCGCAGCCCAAGCCGCCGGAGCCGAAGAAGGAACCGCCGAAGCAGGACGACTTTATGTCCGTGCTGAAGACGGTCGAGAAGCTGAAGCCGGCGGCGCAGCCGCAGTTGACGCCGCCGCAGCCGCGGGCGACCCAGCCGCCGCCGCCGCCCCCGCAGACCGCGCTGAACTACGCGCAGCAGCTCACCGGCACCGAGATGGACGGCGTGCGCGACCAGTTCCGCCCGTGCTGGAACCCGAACTTCGGCGGCCGCAACGCGCAGGACCTGGTGGTGGAGATCGAGATCTACGCCAATCCGGACGGCACGATCATGAAGGCGCAGCCGCGCCAGAACCTGCGCATGGCGGCCGACCCGTTCTATGCCAGCGCGCGCGACGCCGCCATGCGCGCCGTGCTCAATCCGAGATGCGCCGGCATCGCCGGGGTGCCGTTGAAGCTGCCGCGGGAGAAATACGAGCAATGGAAATCCTTCGTTCTGGTGTTCGATCCGAAGGCGATGCTGGGGATGTGATGAGAACGAACGCGTTTTCCATCGAGTCCCCCCTCCCCTTGCGGGAGGGGGCCAGGGGGAGGGGGCGGCGCGATGGCTGTCGCGCAACGAACCTGTCCGCATCTACGTGCGAGGAAAGCGTGAGCGAAGAACACATCGAGCGTCCTGGCGTCGCCAATGCATTTGATGCGGGCGGACCCCTCCCCCCAACCCCCTCCCGCAAGGGGAGGGGGGACAAAGGGGCGGTCGCAAGACGCATCGCCGCAATGGCCATCGCCTTCCTGCTCTTGGGGCCGCTGACGGCCCGCGCCGAGCTGCGCATCGACATCACCAAGGGCAACGTCGAGCCGATGCCGATCGCGGTGACGGCGTTCTTCGGCGCGGCGGGGCAGGCGCAGAACGTCGGCCGCGACATGGCCCAGGTCGTCTCGGCCGATCTCGAGCGCTCGGGCCTGTTCAAGCCGATCGACCCGCGCGCCTTCATCCAGACGCCCGACCAGCTCCAGACCCAGCCGCGCTTCGCCGACTGGCGCGCGCTCAACGCCCAGGCGCTGGTGACGGGCGCGGCCGAGGTGCAGCCCGACGGGCGCCTGAAGATCGAGTTCCGCCTGTGGGACGCGCTGGCCGAGCAGCAGATGGTGGGGCTGGCCTATTTCACCGTGCCGCAGAACTGGCGTCGCGTCGCGCATATTATCGCCGACCAGGTCTACAAGCGCATCACCGGCGAGGATGGGTATTTCGACACGCGCATCGTCTACGTGTCCGAGACCGGGCCGCAGAACCGGCGCATCAAGCGCCTGGCGATCATGGACCAGGACGGCGCCAACCACCGCTTCCTGACCGACGGCTCGGCCCTGGTGCTGACCCCGCGCTTCTCGCCCACCACCCAGGACATCACCTACCTGTCCTACTTCAACGGCCAGCCGCGCGTGTACATCTTCAACATCGACACCGGCCAGCAGGAGGTGCTGGGCGACTTCCCCGGCATGACCTTCGCGCCGCGCTTCTCGCCCGACGGCAAC
>JADZDN010000287.1 GCA_020851015.1 Alphaproteobacteria bacterium
CGCCGGCGATCCTTACGATTTGTTAGCCAGGGACGGATAGATAGAACGTTCGCCACGACCGCACCAGTCCAGGGAGTTCCCGGGTGGGAGAGCCGGCCAGAACCGACGACGCGATCGCCAGCCAGGAATTCCAGTTGCTGGAATACGTCGAGCGGCTGGCGCGCAATCGCGACGGGCGGGTGGCGATGCACGTGCACCTCTCGCGGCTCAGGGCATGGAACCGCCGCGACCAGCACCTGCGGGTGGCGACCAGCACCTTCGCCGACCTGGTGCGAAGCCTGGACGGCCAGGGCTTCGTGCTGCGCAACTCCGACATCGTCTTCATCGGCCACGCGCGCGACATCGACGCGCTCAACGACGTCGTCGACCGCCTGCGCGGCATGTTCAACGACGACCAGGCGACGAGCTGGATGCCCGAGGTCGCCGACGAGGATTCGTTCTGCACCTGGATCGGCTTGTCGGCGAAATACGACGAGTTCCACGCCTGGACGCGGCAGGTCGCGGATGCCGAGCGCGCGCGCCAGCGCCGCGTGGCCGCCGCGCGTGCCGGCGCCGCGGGCCCCACGCGCCGTCCGATCGACCCGGTTCAACTGGGACGCATCGAGGCCTACCTGTCGCAGGCCGATCTGTCGGGCCTGATCCGCCGCCAGCCGGTATGCATCTTCGCGCCCGACCAGCCGCCCAAGCCGGTGCTGCGCGAGCTCTACATCGCGATCGCCGACCTGGCGGCGGCGGTGACGCCGGACGTCGACCTCAGCGGCAACCGCTGGCTGTTCCGCCACCTCACTCGCGTGCTCGACCAGCGCATGCTGTCGATGCTCTCGCGCAACGACGACAAGGAGCTGGCCGCCGCCTTCACCATCAACCTGAACGTCGAGACCATCTCGACGCCGCAGTTCCTCGCCTTCGACAAGACGATCGGGTCGCAGGCGCGCGGCACCATCGTCATCGAGTTCGACCTGATCGATGCGATCGGCGACATGTCCGGCTATATCTTCGCGCGCGAGGTGGTGCGCGAGCGCGGCTATCGCGTGTGCATCGACGGCATCGACCACCTGAACTTCCCGATGGTCGACCGCGAGCGCCTGGGCGCCGATTTCATCAAGCTGAACTGGAAGCCGGAATACGCCGACCTTACCAACGCGCAGCAACTGGGCGAGCTGCGGCAGAACGTCCAGCGCGCGGGCCCGCCCCGGGTGATCCTGACGCGCTGCAACGACGCCGCCGCCATCCCGTTCGGGCAGTCGCTGGGCATCACGCTCTACCAGGGCCGGCATATCGATGCGGCCTATGCGGAAAGCCAGCGTCGCGCCGGCGCCGCGCCGGCCCGCGCCCGGGCTTCCTGATCGGTCCCGGCGGCCGCGCTCAGTCGCGCGGGGCGTGCTTTCCCAGGATGCGCTGCAAGGTGCGCCGATGCATGCGCAGCCGGCGCGCCGTCTCCGATACGTTGCGGTCGCATTGTTCGTAGACGCGCTGGATATGCTCCCAGCGCACGCGGTCGGCCGACATCGGCTCGGCCGGCGGCGGCGGCAAGGTCTCGCCTTTGGCTAGCAGGGCCGCCACGATCGCATCGGCGTCGGCTGGCTTGGGCAGGTAGTCGACCGCGCCGGCCTTCACCGCCGCCACGGCGGTGGCGATGTTTCCGTAGCCTGTCAGCATTACCACCCGCACGTCGGCGCGCGCCCCCCGCAGCGCCGCCACGACGTCCAGCCCGCTGCCGTCGCCCAGGCGCAGGTCCACCACGGCATAGGCGGGCGGCGCGGATTCGGCGGCCTGGATTCCGGCCTTCACGCCGTCCGCCGTCGTCACGGCGAAGCCGCGCTGGGCAAGCGCGCGCGCCAGGCGCTCGCGCAGGGGGGCGTCGTCGTCGACGAGCAGCAGGGTGGGACGGGGGGCGGCGGGGTCGGCGGGCTCGGTCATACGCGGGTCATGCTCCGGTTGCCTCAATATCCGCACGCCGCCACCTTATGGCAACCTCGGCGCCGCCGCTGGCGCGGTTGGCGAAGGCCAGGGTGGCGCCGGTACGCTCCAGCAGCGTCTTGGCGATGAACACGCCCAGGCCCATGTGGCCGCCCTGGCGGCGGCTGGTCAGGTAGGGCTCGCCGAGTTCGCCCAGAATGTCGATCGCAAAGCCCGGCCCGTCATCGGCAACCGTGACGGAAAGCGTGTCGGCGCTCCAGCGCGTCTCGACCGTCACGGCCGCGCGCGCGAACTGGCGCGCGTTCTCCACCAGGTTGCCCAGCGCGTGCAGGATCTCGGGCGCGCGCGCCAGCGTGGGCTCGTCGCTGCCGTCCGCGGGGACGGCCGCAAGCGTGGTCGCGACGCCGGGCCGGGCGGCCGTGGCGGCATGCGACGCGGCCTCGACCAGGGCCGAAGCCGGCAGCCGTTCGTAGGGCGCGCCGCCGCTCTGCTCCGGACGCTCGGCAAGTCGCGCCAGGATGTCGCGACAGCGCCCGCTCTGGCTGACCAGGAGCGCGATGTCCTCCGACAGCGGATCGTCCGGCGGCACGGCGCGCCGCAACTCCTGCGCCACCACCGCGATGGTCGAAAGCGGGCTGCCCAGCTCGTGCGCCGCCGCCGCCGCCAGGCCGCCAAGCGCCGACAGGCGCTGCTCGCGCGCCAGCGCGGCCTGGGCGGCCGCCAGCGCATCCAGCATGCGGCGCTGCGCGTTCGACAGGCTCCAGGCATAGGCGGCGATGAACAGCGTCGCCACGGTCAGCGCGACCACGACGCCGGCCTGGTAGATGACAGGCAGCTCCACGCCTTCGCCGGCCCAGGGCAGGTGCAGGTGGAAGCCGCCCAGGCAGGCGATCGCCGTCACGGTCAGTCCGACCAGCGCCAGCGTGCTCGATCCCGACAGCGTTGCCGCCGCGATCGTGACGGGCGCGATGAGCAGCATCGCGAACGGGTTCTGGACCCCGCCGGTCAGGAACAGCAGCAGGGCCAGCTGCAGGATGTCGAACGCCAGGTAGATGGCGCCCTCGCGGTCGGTAAGCCGCGCCTGGGCCGGGCGCGTCATCGCCATGATCACGTTCGACAGCGCGGCGGCGAAGATGGTGGCCCCGATCGACGCCAGCGGAAGGTCGAACCCCAGGCCCAGATGCACGAACAGCACGGCTGCGGCCTGGCCGATCACCGCCACCCAGCGGATCACCACGAGCGTGCGCAGGCGCAGCCGCCCGGTTCGGGGCGGTCCGCCCGTCCTGTCGATCCTGGTCGGGTAGGCTTCGGTCATGCGCGCCGTAAGCAGCACGAATGGGGCCGCCAATGCAAGGCGGGGCTGAACGCCCCGGTCCGGCTCTTGCGCGGCCGGCAGCCATGCCATATTATGCACATGTGCTGCACATATGCAGGAGGCAGGCCATGGCGGCGGCCACCGAACGCGTTGTCGTGCTGATGACCCCGGCCGAGAAGCGCGCCCTGGAACGCAAGGCGAAGGCGACGCAGCTTTCGGCGGGCGAGCTCGTGCGCCGGTCGGTCGAGGCTTTCGACCCGCGGCTGGCCGATCGAACCGTGCTCGCCTTGCTCGACAGCTTCGCCGCCTCCCATGAAGCCGCGGCGACCGCGCTCGAAAGCGCCGAGCGCGAAATGGCGGAGACGCGCGCGTACTTCGCTCGCAAGCGCGGAAGGGGCCGGGAATGAGCGTCACGGACAAGGTTCTGGATGCGCTCAAGGCGGCGATCCAGCTCGACGGCCGCGTAACCGCGATGGCCAACAATGTCGCCGAATTGGCGCGCGAGGTCCGCGACATCGACCGGCGGTTGGTGCGCGTTGAAACGACCATCGATCTGGCGCCCCGCGCGGGTTCGGCCGGGCCGCCAAGCCTCGAGGATCGCCGCAAGTAGCAGACCGGCGCGCACCCTGGCGGCGCTCCCGCCGCCGGGGCATGATGCGCCGCGATGAAAGCCGACGCCGCCATCCTGGTCGAGGGGCTGACCAAGCGCTACGGCGAGGTGCTGGCCGTCGACCGGCTTGCCTTCGCCGTGCCGCACGGCTCGGTGACGGCGCTGCTGGGCGGCAACGGGGCGGGCAAGACGACCACCATCTCGATGCTGCTGGGGCTGCTGCTGCCGAGCGAGGGACGCATCGCGGTCCTGGGCGAGGACATGGTCCGCCACCGCTACCGGGTGCTGCCGCGGATGAACTTCTCCAGCCCCTATGTCGACCTGCCGCACCGCCTGACCGTGCGCGAGAACCTCTCGGTCTACGGCCATCTCTACGGCCTGCCCCGTGTCGGTGCGCGGGTGCGGGAGCTGGCCCGCGACCTGCAGCTCGAAGAGTTCGTCGATCGCGAGGCCGGCAAGCTGTCGGCCGGGCAGAAGACGCGCGTCGCGCTGGCCAAGGCGCTGCTGAACGCGCCGCGCGTCCTTCTGCTCGACGAGCCGACCGCGTCGCTCGATCCCGATACGGCCGACTGGGTGCGCGGCTACCTGGAGGATTTTCGCCGCACCACCGGGGCCACGATCCTGCTCGCCTCGCACAACATGTCCGAGGTCGAGCGGCTGTGCGACCAGGTGCTGATGATGCGCGCGGGCCGTATCGTCGATCGCGGCGCCCCGGCCGCGCTGATCGACCGCTACGGCCGCCAGAGCCTGGAGGAGGTGTTCCTCGACATCGCGCGGCGGCGGGGCGTGGGGGCCGAGGGCGCGGGCGAGCGCGAGGAGGCGGCGCAATGACGCGATCGACCTGGACCTCGCCCGTCGTGCTTTCGCTGCGCCGGATCGCGGCGATGGTCGTGCGCTACGTGCTGCTGCTCAAGAACTCGTGGACGCGCATCTTCGAGCTGGCCTACTGGCCCAGCATCCAGATGGTGCTGTGGGGCTTCATAAGCCAGTTCTTCCGCGAGAACTCGAGCTGGGTGGCGCAGGCGGCCGGCGTGCTGATCGCCGGCGTCCTGCTGTGGGACGTGATGTTCCGCGGCCAGCTCGGCGTGTCGGTCTCGTTCATGGAGGAGCTGTGGTCGCGCAACCTGGGCCATCTCTTCACCAGCCCCTTGAGGCCGCTCGAGCTGGCGGCCGCGCTGATGGCGATGAGCCTGATCCGCACGCTGATCGGCCTCGTGCCGGCGGCGCTGCTGGCGATCCCGCTCTACCACTACTCGCTGTTCGACCTCGGCCTGCCGCTGATCGCGTTCTTCTTCAACCTGCTAGTGATGGGCTGGGCGCTGGGATTGATGCTGTCCGGGCTGATCCTGCGCTTCGGCCAGAGCGCGGAGAGCCTGGCCTGGCTCGCGGTCTTCCTGCTGGCGCCGGTCAGCGCGATCTACTACCCGGTCACCGTGCTGCCGGGATGGCTGCAACCCCTTGCGATGCTGCTGCCGTCGACCCATGTTTTCGAGGGCATGCGCGCGGTGCTGTTCCAGCACGTCGTGCGGCTGGACCACCTGATCTGGTCGGCGGGATTGAACATCCTCTACATGGCGGCGGGTGTGTTCGTCTTTCTGCTGGCGGTCCGCGTCGCGCGGCAGCGCGGCCTTCTGCTGCAGATGGGCGAGTGAATCCAGAGGGCGAATGGCCGATCAACCGCGCGCACTATCCTTCACGGCCGCCGGCGGCGCGTGGGGCCTCGTCCGGCGCATCGGGCTCGGCGTCGCGATCCTGTTCGCCGTCGCGGTCGGCCTTTATTACCCGATCGGCATGCTGGTCCTGCACACGATCGACGACAATCCGGACTTCAAGATCGAAGCGCCCGCCGCCGGCGCCAGCCGGACGGTCGCGATGGCCGCCGCGCTGATCGAGCGCGAGGTCGACCTCCATTCCTGGGTCGCCAACGACCCGTTCTTCCTGCCGGGCTGGGCGCTCGACAACATGGCGAACTACCAGACCGGGATGGTGGGCGCCCTGTCGCGCCTTGCCGTGGAGATGGGTGACCAGATCGCGCGCACCCGCGGCACCAGCCGCGTCGACCAGGACCTCGACCGCGCGGCCGGGCTGCTGAAGTATCCGGGCAATGTCTGGATCTTCGATCTCAGCACCAGCTTCGCGCCGACCGCGTCCTCCGAGGCGCAGTACCGCGCCGCGCGCAAGGCCCTGCTTTCATTCAACGAGCGCCTGGCGGCCGGAAAGGCGGTGTTCGACCGGCGCGGCGACAACCTCTTGGCCACGCTCGACCGCATCGCCGCCGACCTCGGCTCGACCGCGGGCCTGCTCGAAAAGCAGGTTGCCGAGCGGTCGGGCAACCTGCTCGATTTCGGCGCCGACGACGTGTTCTATGCCACCAAGGGCCGGCTCTACGGGTATTTCATGCTGCTGCGCGAACTGGGCAAGGATTTCGACCGCGTGATCGCCGAGCGCGACGCCGGGCGGGTCTGGACCCAGATGATCGACGGCTTCCGCGAAGCCGCCCTGCTGCAGCCCTGGGTGGTGCTGAACGGCGCGCCCGACAGCCAGTTCCTGCCCAGCCATCTCGCTGCCCAGGGCTTCTACCTCTTGCGCGCCCGCACGCAGTTGCGCGAGATGACCGATATACTGCGCAAGTGACCAACCCCAAGGAGTAGCCATGCGTCGCGCGTTGCTGTTCGCCGCCGTCCTCGCCCTCGCCGGGCCCGCGTTCGCGCCTGGCGCCGCGGCGCAGCAGTTCGCCATCGACTTCACCTGGGCCGGCACCGGCAAGTGCTCCGACCGGTCGCCGGCGATCGGCCTGTCGAACGTGCCGGCGGGCACCGCGTCGCTGGACGTCCAGATGGTCGACCTGGACGTGCCGGGCTTCAAGCACGGGGGCGGCAAGGTCGCCTATGCCGGCGGCAGCGAGATCCCGGCCGGCGCCGTGCGCTATGTCGGGCCATGCCCGCCGAGCGGGCGGCACAGCTACCGCTTCCGCGTTACGGCACTGGACGCGTCGGGCAAGGCCCTGGGGACGGCGGAGCAGACCCGGGAGTTCCCGCCCCGGTGAGGGCGGGCGGCGGCGGCGCGCTCGCGCCTAGGTCGACGCCGCGATCGCCTCGGCGCCCGCCGCGCCGTGATAGAAGCCGTTGGCGAACGTCGCCGCGGGGGCGAGCGCGGAAAGCGCGGCGCGGGCCTCGCCCGCCTCCATCCGGCCGTCGGCGGCGGCGCGGAACAGCCCGGCCGCGGCGACCATGTCCATGTCGTGCGGCCACAGGCGCAGCAATGCCGCGCCCTGCCGGACCAGCGCCGGCAGTTCCTCCAGCAGGCAGAGGTAGCGATGCGACAGGGTCTGGACGCCGTTCACCGCCAGGAACGGCTGGTGGTCCAGCGTGCGAACCTCCAATCCGTCGGGATCGTCGGCGCAGACATAGCGGCACGAATCCTTCGCGAGCCCGTTCGCGCGCGCGTGATAGCAGCGCGCCGAGATCGCCAGCGGCATTCGGCCGAACACGTTCACCTCGATCTCGGCATCCGCGCGAGCGGCAGCGGCGGCGAGCGGCGCGATCGACGCGGCCGGCAACTCCCAGGGCAGGGCGAAGCGCGTCGCGCCGCGTCCGGCCAGCACCGCCAGCGCATCCTCGTTGTAGACGTTGAGGGCCGGGCCGATGCAGTGGCGGCGGCCGGAAAGCAGCGCCACCGCGCCAAGGTCGTTGGCTTCGATCGCAAGATCGCCATCCGCCGCCAGTTCCCGCAGCTCGGCGATCTCGCGCCGCGTCTCGATCAGGATGGGCGTGCTCCACACCACCTCCTTGCCGGCGCGCGCCAGGCGTTCGGCGATCTCCGGCAGGAACGGCTTCTGGAACGGCGTGCGCTTCGAACAGACGATCTCGCCCAGATAGACGACGTCGACCGGCGCCTCGTCGGCGATGCGGAAATAGAAGTCGCGCCGGCGCTCGCCGGGCCAGTTGAACAGCACCGGCCCCAGGCTGAGGCGCGGCGGAGCCGCCGGTCTGCTCGCCGCCGGCCTGTCTGCCATGGTCATCGCCATGCCTTGCGATAGGCGCCGCTGGTCGTGCGCCTCCCCTCGGCGAGCTCGGCCAGGCCGCCCTCGGGCGCCGGTTTGCCCGCGGCGATCGCGTCGATCGCATTGCGGAAGGCCGATGTGACGCGCTGAACATAGGCGCGGCCGCGCTGTCGCCCCTCGATCTTCAGCGCGCGCACGCCGGCCTGCTGCAGTTCCGGCAGCATCGCCGCGGCGTTCAGGCTGGTCGGATCCTCGAACAGGTGCGACGCCTGGCCGGAGGTGCGGAACCTTCCCTTGCACAGGGTCGGATAGCCGGCCGCCTCGTCGCGCGCATAGGCATCGATGGTGACGCCGCCGAGGCGGGCCAGCATCGTATCGCCCCGCTCCTCGAACCGCACGTGGCTGGCCGGCGAACAGACGCCGGCCGTGTTGGGCGACTGGCCGGTGACGTAGCCCGACAGCGAGCAGCGCCCTTCCGCCATGACGCACATGCCGCCGAAGGCGAACACCTCGGTTTCGACCGAGACTTCCCGGTTCAAGGCGGCGATCTCGGCGAGCGTCAGCACGCGCGGCAACACCACGCGCCGGACGCCGAACGCCTGCTGGAAGAAGCCGATCGCCGCCGGGTTGGATGCCGAGGCCTGGACCGAAAGGTGCCGGCGCAAGCCGGGATGGGTCCGCTGGGCGTAGTCCAAGAGGCCGATATCGGCCAGGATCACGGCGTCGGCGCGCAGCCGCGCGGCGTCATCCACGGCCTGTTTCCATGCCGCGGTCTCGCCGGCGGGCGGATAGGTGTTGATCGCCAGGTAGACCTTGCGTCCCCGGCCATGCGCATAGGCCAGGCCCTCGGCCAGTTCCTCGCGGTCGAAGTTCAGGCCGGGGAAATTCCGCGCGTTGGTGCGGTCGCGAAACCCGACATAGACCGTGTCGGCGCCCGCGTCGATGGCGGTGCGCAGGGCCGGCAGCGTTCCGGCCGGGCAGACCAGCTCCAGCTTCGCCCCGCTCACGGCCGCTCCTCCGGAGTCTCCAGTCGCGCGAGGCGCGCGGCGATGCGGCGCAATTCCCGCTCCTGGTCGTCGACGCGCGCGGCCAGCGGCTGCTCGACCGCCTGGCGCAAGGCCGCGAGATGCCGGTCGACACCCTGGATCGCTGCCAGCGCATGCGGCGCCAGGTGCCGGGCGATCCCGTCGAAAGGCCAAAGCGGCGCCAGCACCAGCGCGTCGAGCTTGACTGGCTCGGCCTCCAGCGCATTGCGCAGCGCCACGACGGGCGCCGTGTCGCCCTCGACGGCCAGCCGGCGCGCGAAGAACAGCGCGTCGCCGTCCACGCGGCCTTCCAGCAGATCGAGCAACGCCGACAACGGCCCGCGCACCGTGGTTCGCGGCCTTTCTTCCATGTCCTGCCCGCGCGCAAGCGCGCGCAGCGTGGTTCGCGCGCCGTCGATCTCGAGGTGGAAGACGACCGGCAAATCGACCGGGTCGATCAGGATGCCGGTCGGCCCCAACGGCTCAAGCCGCGCGAACAGGCGCGGATGGCGGCGACGGGCGACGGCCGAAATGGTGCTCAGCGCGGCATCGACCAGCCCGCCGGGCGCGATGCAAAGCGCAAGGCTGAGGGGCAGGACCGGCGCCCGGAAGGGGGTGTCTTCGCTTGCGGTGTAAGGACTTGCCGGCGGCATCGCGCACCACCCGCGGCTCGAACGCGCGGAAGCTGGGAAACGGAGGCGGTCATATAGGTCGCAAATTTCGCCCGCGCCATTGATTCAGATCAGTGCACGGAAGGGCGCCGTTTGCTTGCTCACGCCGCCGCGGCCGTGCGGCGCAGCAGCTCGGGCAGGGTGAACAGCTCCATCTTCTCGCCCACGCCGCGCAGATCGTGCCGGCCGATCGAGGTCAGGGGCTCGCGGCAGTGGCGCGCCACCTCGGCCGACACCAGCAGGCCGCAGTCGAGCCTGCGGCACATCTCCTCGATCCTGACCACGCGGTTGACCGCCGGCCCGATCACCGTGAAGTCCAGCCGGTCGGGGGCGCCGATATTGCCGAAGGTCACCTCGCCCATGTGCAGCGCGATGCCGAAATTCACGCTCGGCTCGCCGCATTCCACGCAGGTGACGTTGTGGGCGTTCATCGACTGGATCGCCTCGCGCGCGGCCTGCAGCGCCGCGTTGCTGGCGATCTCGGCATCGCGGTTGTCGAGCGGGAAGATCGCCAGCATCGCGTCGCCGATGAACTTCATCACCTCGCCGCCATGCGCGCGCACCGGCGCCGTCATCCGCTCGAAATACTGGTTCAGCATGTCGATCAGCTTCGGCCCGCCGAGCCTTTCGGTCAGCGAGGTGAAGCCGCGAAGATCGCAATACCAAAGGACCGCGCGGATCTGCTCCTGATCGCCGCGCTTGATCTGGCCGCTCAGCACGCGCTGGCCGGCGGCGGTGCCGACATAGGTGTCCAGCACGGTGCGCGCGAGATCGCGCGTCGCATGCACCTCGACCAGGAGCGCCAGCACGGGGATCAGCGCCTTCAGCCGCGCGATGTCACCGTCGGTGAAACCCTCGCGGCGCGCGGTCGCCCAGGTCATCACGCCGCCGATCCTACCGGTGAACGGCATCGGCAAGGCCAGGTAGTCGGTCATGCCTTCGTCGCGCAACTCCTCCAGCACGGGGAAATCCAGCCGCGCCTCGGGGCCGACCAGGCGGCGGCGCACCGACTTGCCGTGCTCGTAGGCGACGCGCAGCGGGCTCTTCAGGTAGATCTTGTCCTGCAGCACGTCGTGGCCGCGGTCGATCTGCTCGGTGCAGCCGGCATTGCCCTGGCGCCAGAAGATGCCGCGCGCGGCGACCAGGGGGTGCAGCGTGCGCTGGCTCAGCATCACCCGGGCCAGCGGCAGGCCGGTTTCGAACAGGTGCCGGCACATCGCGGCGACCACCTCCGGCAGCCCACCCTGGGCGCGCCCTTCGGAGACCAGCCATTCGACGTCGCGCTCGCTGGCCGCGGGGCCGGTCGGCGGAGCGTCCTCAGCCTCATCATGCATAGCCATACCTTGGGTAAGGTCTTGATCGAAATGCAGGACTTGATTTTGCGCCGGGGCGGGCGCATGTGTCGACATAGATTGGTATGGAAGCGGGCCGCGCCTAGGGGCGGCCGGAAGGATCAGCGATGTTCATCCAGACCGAAGAGACCCCGAACCCCGCAACCCTGAAGTTCCTGCCCGGCCGGCCGGTGATGGAAACCGGCACGGCCAACTTCCCGACCGCCGACAGCGCCGGGCGCTCGCCTTTGGCCGAGCGTCTGTTCGACCTCGACGGCGTCACCGGGGTTTTCCTGGGCGGTGATTTCGTCACCGTTACCAAAGCCGCGGACCGCGACTGGCATCTGATGAAGCCGGGCATCCTCGGCGTCATCATGGAGCATTTCACCGCCAACCGGCCGGTGATCGTCGCGACGGCGGCACCCGCGGCTGGCGAGGGCGAGGACAGCGAGCTGGTGGCGCAGATCAAGGACCTGCTCGAGACGCGCGTGCGCCCGGCCGTGGCGCAGGACGGCGGCGACATCATCTTCCAGGGCTTCGAGGAAGGCGTCGTCTACCTGCATATGCAGGGCTCGTGCTCCGGCTGCCCCAGCTCGACCGCCACGCTGAAGATGGGGATCGAGAACATGCTGAAGCACTACATCCCCGAGGTCACCGAGGTGCGCGCGGTCTGAGGCCGATCGCTCCTACGGCCCCGTCACGAAGAACGGCACCCCCAGCCAGCGCCAGCGCCCGTCGGGACCGGGCATGGTGCAGTTGACGCGCGCGCGGCCCGGCGAGAACGCGCCGGGCATCCGCACCTCCACCCGCACCTCGCCCAGCACCTCGACGATCGCGCGGCCCTGCTCGGACGCGAAGCAGGACAGCTGATCGAGCCGCCCGACCACCGGATCGACCGTGAAGCCCAGCGAGGGCGGATTGTCCCGGACGACCGGATCGCCCGGCACCAGCTCGCGCAGCGGCAGCGGCAGCGCGTTGACCGCGATGCGGAAGCGGTCGGGATCGCCATAGGACTGGCTGAGCGCGAAGCGCGGCAGGGCGAACATGCCGAGGCTGGCATGCGCGACGCCGGAATGCTGGCCGAAGGCGGCGGCGAAACCGAAGCGCTCCAGCGCGTGCGCGGTGCCCGGCGTCCATTCGCCGTAGGGATAGGCGAACAGCAGCGGCCGCTGGGTCCAGGCGGCGCCCAGCTCCGCGCGCAGCTTCTCCATCGACCGCTGGATGTCCGCCTCGGCGCGGTCGACCGGCGTCGTCGCCAGTCGCAGGTCGCCCGCTCCCTGGCTGCCGATGCCGACGCCGGCCTGGGCCATCTGGCGCAATTCGTCCCAGTTCAGGTAGTCGGCATTGCCGGCCGCGATGCGGTCGGTCGGCACGAAGATCGTGAATGGCAGTCCAGCGGCCTTCAATCGCGGCCAGGCGTCGCGGTAGACCGACCGCAGGCCGGAATCGAAGGTCAGCGCCACGCTGCGGTCGGGCAGCGGCTTGCCTTCGCGCATCGCGCGAACGACGTCGCCCAGCGGCAGCACGGTATAGGGGCCGCTCTTCAGTTCCTTGATATGCGCCTCGAACTGCTCGATCGTCACCGTGGCGGTGGACCGCCCGGGCCCCAGCCGCGGATAGGCCAGCACGACCGCGGCATCGCCGGCCCAGGCCGCGCTCCCTGCGAGCGCTAGCGGCGCGAATGCGAGCGTCGCGATGACGGAGCTGCGCGGCATGGCGTGCTACATCATGGCCGGCGCGAGCACGCCGTCCTCCACCAGCGGATAGCGCCGGGGCTGGAAAAGCTGGTAGTGCCACCATTCCTTCGAATAGAAATCCCATCCCGCCGCCGACATCAGGCCGAGCAGCAGCAGGCGGTTGCGCTGCGCCTCGTGCGACACGGCGGTGTCGGCGTGATAGGACAGCGGCGTGATGGCGTCGAAGCCGGTGCCCATTTCGAGCTTGCGCCCGTCGCGCGTGGCCAGCGTAAGGTCGACGGCGACGCCGCGGCTGTGATGCGACCCGCGCCGTGGATCGGCGATGAATTCGGAGTTCGGCATATGGTTCCACAGCGCCCATTGCGCCGCCGGCGGCCGATAGGCGTCGAATACGTGGAGCCTGAGCCCCAGCGGCTCGGCCAGCGCCATCGCGCGGCGCAGCGCCTGGGCCGCGTCCTCGTGCAGGTAGCATGCGGATCGCCGGTAGATCGGCTGTCCGGTCAAGTTGTCCGCGGTCGCGTAGCGCAGGTCGACAGCGACGTCGTACGCGGGCGGCGCGATTTCCACCAGCGCCATCGCCGATCAGGCTCCCCCATGCGGTCATTTCTTGCGCGCAGCCTAGCACGCGGCGGGACGGGCGCGCGATGATCATCCTCGCGTTCGACTGCGCCGGGGCCGCCTGCTCGGTCGCGGTTGTGCGCGACGGGACGGTGCTGGCCCGAAACACGCGCGCGCTGCTTCACGGCCAGGCCGAGGTGCTGGTGCCGATGATCCAGGCGACCCTGGCGTCAGCCGGGCTCGGCTATCGCGACCTCGACGCGATCGCGACCACGCTGGGACCCGGATCTTTCACCGGCCTGCGCGCGGGCATTGCGACGGCGCGCGGCCTTGCGCTTGCCACCGGCCTGCCGACGGTGGGGATCAGCACGCTCGAGGCCGCGGCGCATGCCGTCGCCGCCGCCGAGCGCCGCGCGGCAAGCGTCATGGCCGCGATCGACACGCGGCGCGACGATCTCTTCGTCCAGGTATTCGACGCCGCGCTGGTTGCCGCCGGCCCGCCGCGGGTCGCGACCGCGCCCGACGCGGCGACGCTTGCGCCGGCGGGCGCGCTGGTGCTGACGGGCGATGCGACGCGGCCGCTGCTGGCTGCGCTGCAGGCGGCGGGCCGCACGGCCGCCGTTGCGTCGAGCGCCGGTCCGCTCGACGCGGCGGTTGTTGCGCGGCTGGGCGCGGCACGGCTTGCCGGCGGCGGCGCCGGCGATCCCCTGCGGCCGGTCTATCTGCGGGCGCCCGACGTGACCCCCATGCCGGCGCGGCGGCGCTGACGATGCAGGGCAGCAACGACGCCGTGCTGCGCGTGGTCGGCATCGCCGACGCCGCGCAGCTGTCGGCGCTGCACGCACGCTCGATGGACGACGCCTGGACCGCCGAAGCCTTCGCCGGGTTGCTGGCGACCGGTGGAATCTTCGGCTTGCTGGCCGTTGCGGGGGGCGATCCGGCCGGCTTCGTGCTTGCGCGCACCGTGGCCGACGAGGCCGAGATCATCGGCCTTGCGGTGATACCGTCCCGACGGGGCCGAGGGGTGGGCGGCGATTTGCTGGAAGCGGCAATGCGCACGGCAAAGGCTAACGGCGCGCGGCGCGTTCTGCTCGAGGTGTCCGAGATCAACGCGGCGGCGATCGCGCTCTACCGGGCCCGCGGCTTCGCCACCGTCGGGCGGCGCAAGCAATACTATGTCCGCGCCGGCGGCGCGGAAGACGCGCTGATCATGGCCGCCGAACTCGCCGAAGCGGAGCCCGGCAGGAATTGGCCCGACGGTTGTGGAAGCGATGGCCAGGGCCTATAAGTACGGGTGTCCCGGCCACCGAATGGAATCGCGGATGAACAGGCCACATGATGCAAGGGGCATCCTTGTACTCACGACGCAGATCGTCTCGGCCCACGTCCGGCGCAATCAGTTGCCGCTCGGAGAATTGCCGAAACTGATCGGCGAGGTCTACCGGTCCCTTACGTCGCTGGGCACGGCACCCGCCGGCGACCCGGCGAAGCCCGAGCCCGCCGTGCCGATCAAGCGTTCGGTCACGTCCGACTACATCGTGTGCCTGGAGGACGGGCGAAAACTGAAGATGCTGAAGCGGCATTTGAAAGCGGCCTACGGACTTTCCCCGGGTCAATACCGCGAGCGCTGGGGTTTGCCGCCGGACTATCCGATGGTCGCGCCGAACTATGCCAAGCATCGCAGCAAGCTGGCCAAGGAGATCGGCCTGGGCACCGCGAAGGGCCGTCGCGGCGTCTAGCGATCCTCAACCTGGACGCGAGGGGACGATCGTCAATCGCGCAGACCGTTCAGGGTTATTACCTGCTTTTGCGCGCTTGGGCGCGGGCGATGGCCACGGTATAATTCGCGGCTGATAAGCAGTGGCGGCGGCGCGGCCGCGCCGCTGTCGAGGGCGAAAGGAATACGCGTGCCGTCCAGGATCGAGCGCCTGTGCATCGAGAAGGGTCTGAAGATGACCGACCAGCGCCGCGTCATCGCGCGCGTGTTGTCGGAATCGGCCGACCATCCGGACGTCGAGGCCGTGCATCGGCGCGCCTCGGCGATCGACTCGCGCATCTCCATCGCCACCGTGTACCGCACCGTGCGCCTGTTCGAAGAAGCGAGCATCCTCGAGAAGCACGACTTCGGCGATGGCCGCTCGCGCTACGAGGAAATCCCCGAATCGCATCACGATCACCTGATCGACATCGAATCGGGCCGGGTGATCGAGTTCCGCAACGAGCAGATCGAGGCGCTGCAGCGATCGGTCGCCGAGAAGCTGGGCTATCGCCTGGTCGAGCATCGCCTCGAATTGTTCGCCGTGCCGCTGAAGCGCGGCGAAGGCAGTAGCGGTCAAAGCTGAGCTGCGTAGCGCGGCGCGCCCGCCGAAGCGCGCCCGCCGGTTCGGCGCGCTGTCTCCAGCGGGGGTTGGCGGCGGCGCGGACCGGGCCCATATGGTGGCAGGAAAATGCTGGCGCGCACCCGCAATCGAGGTCGGCTTGACTCCCCGGGGACGGGTGCTATCGTCGTGAAATGACGGCCAAATTGACGGATTTCGACCCCGCCGCCGCGTCGGCGCCGCGGGCCTGGACGCGCCGTGGCCGGTAAGGGTTGACCAAGACCTTGGCAAAACGCGTCTTCATCAAGACCTATGGCTGCCAGATGAACGTCTACGACTCCGCCCGCATGGCGGATGTCCTGGCGCCGCTCGGCTTTGTCGCGGCCGACGACGCCACCGACGCCGACATGGTGGTGCTGAACACCTGTCACATCCGCGAAAAGGCGGCCGAGAAAATCTATTCCGAATTGGGGCGCCTGCGTCGGCTGAAGGACGAGCGCCGGCGCGCCGGCGCCGAGTTGCTGATCGCCGTGTCGGGCTGTGTCGCCCAGGCCGAGGGCGAGGAGATGCTGCGCCGCGCGCCGTTCGTCGACATCGTCTGCGGCCCGCAGGCCTATCATCGCCTGCCCGCGCTGGTCGCCCGCGCGCGCCAGACGCCGGGCCAGGGCGTGGTCGACACCGCTTTCCCCGCCGATTCCAAGTTCGATTTCCTGCCGGAATCGCACGCGCCCCAGGGGGTCGCGGCCTTCCTGTCGGTGCAGGAGGGCTGCGACAAGTTCTGCGCCTTCTGCGTCGTGCCTTACACGCGCGGGGCCGAAGCCTCGCGTCCGGCCGCCGCCGTGATCGCGGAGGCGCGCGGCATGGTCGCCCGCGGCGCGCGCGAGATCACCTTGCTGGGGCAGAACGTCAACGCCTATCGCGGCGAGGCGCCCGACGCAACGCGCTGGGGCCTGGGGCGGCTGATCCGCGCCCTGGCCGGGATCGACGGCCTGGCGCGCCTGCGCTACACCACCTCGCATCCCCGCGACATGGACGAGGATTTGATCGCGGCGCATCGCAACGTCGAGGCGCTGATGCCGTTTCTGCACCTGCCGGTGCAATCCGGCTCGGACAGGGTGTTGGAGCGCATGAACCGTCGTCACGCCGCCGACGACTACCGCCGGCTGGTGGATCGGTTGCGCGCGGCACGGCCGGACCTGGCCCTGTCGTCGGATTTCATCGTCGGCTTCCCCGGCGAGAGTGACGCCGATTTCGACGCCACGCTGCGGCTGGTCGCGGACGTCGGCTACGCGCAAGCCTTCTCTTTCAAGTACAGCCCGCGCCCCGGTACCCCGGCGGCGGAGATGGAGGCGCAGGTGCCCGAGCAGGTGAAGGCCGAGCGTCTGGCACGCCTGCAGTCCCTGTTGCGCCGCCAGCAGGACGACTTCAACCGGGGCTGCGTCGGCACGGTGATGCCCGTCCTGTTCGACCGGCCCGGCCGCCGCCCCGGGCAGAGCCTGGGGCGCAGCCCGTTCCTGCAACCGGTCCACGTCGACGACCCCACGATCGCGCTCGGCGATCTGGCGGACGTACGCATCGTCGCGGCACAGCCCAACAGCCTGGCGGGCGCGACGGTGGCGGAAAAGGTGCCGGCATGACCGGTCCCAGTCCCATCGTGGTCGGCGCGCCGGTCCTGCTGCAGTTCGACGACAACTCGCTGCTGCCGCTGCTCTACGGCGAGCACGACCAGCATCTCGCGCGCATCGAGCAGCGGCTGGGCGTGTCGCTGGTCTCGCGCGGCAACCGGCTCGCGATCGAAGGACCGCCCGGCGCGCAGCAATTGGCGCGTGCGACGCTCGATGCGCTCTATGACCGCCTGAAGCGCGGCCGCGCCGTCGGCGGTGCCGAGGTCGACGCGGCGCTGCGCATGGCGGTCGAGGGCGAGGAGCCGGGCGCCCCGGCCGCGGACAACAAGGCCGAGCGCGCGCCGAACCGTGAGGCCCTGGCGCGGTTCGTCGGCGCCGACAATTCGATCCTCACCCGCAAGCGCCACATCTTTCCGCGCACGCCGACCCAGGGCGCCTATATCCGCGCGCTGATGGACCACGAGCTGGTGTTCGGCCTCGGCCCGGCCGGCACCGGCAAGACCTATCTCGCGGTCGGCATGGCGGTGGCGATGCTGCTCGCGGGCCGCGTCGACCGCATCATCCTGTCGCGGCCGGCGGTCGAGGCGGGCGAGCGCCTGGGCTACCTGCCGGGCGACCTGCGCGAGAAGGTCGATCCCTATCTGCGCCCGCTCTACGACGCGCTCTACGACATGCTGCCGGCCGACCAGGTGGTCAAGCGCACGGCCTCGGGCGAGATCGAGGTGGCGCCGCTCGCCTTCATGCGCGGCCGCACGCTGGCCAACGCCTTCGTTATCCTGGACGAGGCGCAGAACACCACGCCCACGCAGATGAAGATGTTCCTGACCCGGCTAGGCGAGAACGGCCGCATGGCGGTGACCGGCGATCCCAGCCAGGTCGACCTGCCGCGCGGCGTCACCTCCGGCCTCGACGTGGCCCAGGACGTATTGCGCGGGGTCGAGGGCATCTCGTTCGTCCGCTTCACCAAGAAGGACGTCGTGCGCCATCCGCTGGTCACGCGCATCGTCAGCGCCTACGAGGCCGCCGAGGATCCCGCCCTCGATCTCGGCGACGGCCGCCATGCGCGCTGAGGCGATCCAGGTCGCGGTGCGCGTGGACGCGGCGCGCTGGCGCCGCGCCGTGCCCGGCGTCACGCGCCTCGCGCGGCGCGCGGCCCTCGCCGCCGTCGCGGCGGCGGGCGCGACGGGCGCGGGCGAGATCGCGCTGGTGCTGGCCGACGACGCCACGGTGCGGCGGCTCAATCGCGACTATCGCGGCAAGGACGGGCCGACCAACGTGCTGTCATTTCCGCTGGACGGCGGCGCCGGCGCCCCGCTTGGCGACGTCGTGCTGGCGCTGGAGACGGTGCTGGCCGAGGCGAAGGCCCAGGGCAAGCGCGCGGCCGATCACGCGACCCACCTGATCGTGCATGGCGTGCTGCACCTGCTGGGGCACGACCACGCGAAGGCCGCGCCCGCGCGCCGCATGGAGGCGCTGGAGCGCCGCATCCTCGCGGACCTGGGCATCGCCGATCCCTATCGGGTCGGCCGGGCGGCGGCATGAGCGAGCAGACCTCCGCGCCGGCGGTGACGGAATCCGCGCGCACCGAGGACAAGCCCGCGCCGCGCGGCGCCGAGGGCCGGCTGGGCCGCGCCTGGCGCGAGATCATCCGCGGCCTGCGCGGGCCGCGCGACGGCGACGATCTGCGCGAGACGATCGACCAGATCATCAAGACACAGGACCTTCCGCGCGAGGACGTCAGCCAGCACGAGCGCGTGCTGCTGACCAATCTCCTGAAGTTCCGCACCCTCGCCGCCGAGGACGTCAGCGTGCCGCGCGCCGACATCATCGCGGTCGAGGCCGGCATCTCGCTCGAGGAGCTGACCGCCATCTTCGTCGCCCAGCAGCATTCGCGCCTGCCGGTCTACCGCGAGACCCTGGACGACGTGATCGGCATGATCCACGTCAAGGACGTCTTGACCTGCATCGCCAATGCGCGACCGTTCGACCTGCGCTCCATCCTGCGCCGCGTGCTGTTCGTGGCGCCGTCGATGCGCATCCTCGATCTTCTGCTGGAGATGCGCCGCACGCGGCTGCACATGGCGCTGGTCGTGGACGAATTCGGCGGCGTCGACGGGCTGGTCACGATCGAGGACCTCGTGGAGGAGATCGTCGGCGAGATCGAGGACGAGCACGACGTCGACGAGGGACCCAAGCTGGTGCCGGCGGCGGACGGCAGCCTGATCGCCGACGCGCGCACGACGATCGAGGAATTCGAGAGCCGCGTCGGCCCGATCCTCACCGACGAGGAGCGCGAGCAGATCGACACGCTGGGCGGGCTGGTGTTCGCGGTGGCCGGCCGGGTGCCGGGGCGCGGCGAGCTGGTGACCCACGCCTCGGGGCTGGAATTCGAGGTGCTGGACGCCGATCCCCGCCGCGTCAAGCGCGTGCGCGTGCGCAACCTGCCGAAGCCGGCGGACGCGGCGTGAGCCATCCGGTTTCCGCCGGGGCCCACCGCGCCGGAGCCGGACAATCTCCCTTGAGCTTCCTGACCGGCGCCCTGGCGCGCTGGCGCGAACGGGTCGTGGCGCTGCGGGGCTGGCGGCGGGCGCTGGTTGCCCTTCTGCTCGGCGCTCTGCTGGCCCTGGCTTTGCCGCCCTTCCATCTTGTTCCGCTGGGCGCGATCGCGCTGACGGGCTTCGTCTGGCTGATCGACGGGACGCGCGGTCCGCGCGGCGCCTTCGCGGTCGGCTGGGCGTTCGGCTTCGGCCATTTTCTCGCCGGGCTCTTCTGGATCGTCAACGCGCTGCTGATCTTCGGGTGGAAGTACCTGCCGGTCTATCCGATCGTGGTCGGCTTCCTGCCGTCGATTCTCGCCCTGTTCACCGGCCTGGCCGCCATGGCCACCCGCGCCGTGCCGTTTCGCGGACCCGGCCGCGTGCTGGCGCTGGCGGGACTGTGGCTGGCGGCCGAGTGGCTGCGCGGCGTCCTGTTCAGCGGTTTTCCCTGGAACCTGATCGGCTATGCGTGGGCCTTCTCGGATCCGATGCTGCAGATCGCTTCGGTATTCGGCATCTGGGGCCTGAGCCTGGTGACGGTGGCCGCCTGCGCCATGCCCACGGTGCTCGCGGAGCGACCGCGCGCGCCGGTCGCCGGCCTGGCTGCGATCGGCGCGGCTGGCCTCGTGCTTGTCGCCGTCTATGGCTTCGGCGCCATGCGCCTCGCCGGGGCGCCGGCCCCGGGCGCCGACCCGGTTCCCGGCGTGGCGCTGCGCATCGTCCAGCCCGATGTCGAGCAGGTCAACAAATGGGACCGCCAGCGGCACGAGGCCAATTTCCTGCATCATCTGCAGCTCAGCGCGGGCGAGGGGCGCCGGCCGGTTACCCATGTGATCTGGCCCGAGACGGCGGCGACCTTCTTCCTGGCCGAGCAGAAGCCGGCGCTCGACATGGTGGCGCGCGTCGTGCCGCCGGGCGGCTTGCTGCTGACCGGCGCGCCGCGCCGCAGCGTCGAAGCCGGCGAGCGGCATTTGTGGAACAGTCTTCTCGCCATCGACGATCGCGGTTCGGTCACGGCGAGCTACGACAAGTTCCACCTCGTCCCGCTAGGCGAATACGTGCCGTTCAAGGATTACCTGCCGCTGACCAAGATCGTGCAGGGCGCGTCGGACTATTCGGCCGGCCCGGGTCCGCGCACCCTGCGGCTTGCGGGGTTGCCGCCGTTGAGCCCGCTGATCTGCTACGAGGTGATCTTTCCCGGCCACGTGGTCGATCGCACCGACCGGCCGAAATGGCTGCTCAACATCACCAACGACGGTTGGTACGGCGACAGCCCCGGGCCGCGGCAGCATTTCGCGCAAGCCCGGCTGCGCGCGGTCGAGGAGGGGCTGCCGCTGGTGCGCTCGGCCAACACCGGCATCTCCGGCGTCATCGACGCCTATGGCCGCGTGGTCGCCAAGCTCGAGCTGGGCCGCGCCGGTGTGCTCGACGCGCCGCTTCCGCAGGCGCTGGGGACGCCGACGCCTTTTGCCCGGCTGGGCGACTGGGCGGTGCTCGCGATGTTGCTCGCGACGGCCGTCGCGGCGCTGGCGTTCGCCAGAACCGAACGCTCCTGACAAGCGCTTGATCTGTCAATTGCGTACGACCGTTCGCTAGGGGCGAACGCGCCGCTTGGGCCGCGTCGTCCGCAAGCCGGCCACCGGGCGATTCTGGCGCGCCGCCCGTGTAAGCGTTTACAAATTGCCTACTGCAATTCGATATTGACCATATAGCTTATGATAAGCATTGCGATTTCTACACAAGCGAGGCATGAATGCGCCTGCGATCGACAGGCAACCTTTTGCATGTTCGCGCGCTAAAGTTCAGCAAACAACAAGCTCTGTTCACGAGGCTTTCACGGAATGGCATCTCGTTCCAAGGCAAGACGCGCGGGACCGCGCCGCCGGCGCGGAGGCGGCTCGCATCCGATCGATGTTCATGTCGGTGCACGCATCCGGCTGCGACGCACGCTCCTGGGCCTCAGCCAGGAGCGGCTGGGCGAGCTGATCGGTCTGACCTTCCAGCAGGTGCAGAAGTACGAGCGCGGATCCAATCGCGTCGGCGCCAGCCGGCTCTACGACCTCAGTCGCGTGCTGGACGTGCCAATGTCCTTCTTCTTCGAGGACATGACCGAGGAGCTACCGGCCAAGCCTGGGAAGCGGCGGGCAAGCGACGAGCGCGCGGAGTTCGACGGCAAGGCGCCGATCGCCAAGCGCGAGACGCTGGAGCTCGTTCGCGCCTACTATCGCATCGATGACACTTCGGTGCGCCAGCGCGTGTTCGACCTGATCAAGACGATGAGCGCTGCCGGCGCCGCCTGATCGGCGGCGCTCGACGGCCGATTCAACGGCCCTTTCCCGTGGTTGGGCTGCCCGCAAGGGCAGCCATTTCGCTTGACGGCAACGGCAAACCCCGTCACAAGACCGCGCGTCCGCATCGCGCGGCCGCCCGGATCCCGGCCGGCGCCCGCGATGCTCCCTTTGATGGCCCCAGGGCCGCGTCACCCGCCAACGCAAACGGCGTCAGCGATAGGGGGAAGTCTTGCCGCTCAGCGATTACGTCTTCACCAGCGAATCCGTCTCCGAAGGTCATCCGGACAAGGTGTGCGACCGCATCTCCGACGTGGTGGTCGATGCGTTCCTGGCCGCCGACCCGCAGGCACGCGTGGCCTGCGAGACGCTGGCGACCACCAATTTCATGTGCATCGCCGGCGAAGTTCGCCTGAACAAGAAGGCCTGCGGCCCCCGCGCGCCGATGCTGAAGAACGGCGCCATCAACAAGAAGAAGATCGAGGCGATGGCGCGCGCGGCGATCAAGGAGATCGGTTACGAGCAGAAGGGCTTCCATTGGAAGACCGCCAAGATCCTGAACAAGCTGCACGGCCAGTCGGCCGACATCGCCCAGGGCGTCGACGCCGCGGGCAACAAGGACGAGGGCGCGGGCGACCAGGGCATCATGTTCGGCTACGCCTGCGACGAAACGCCCGAGCTGATGCCGGCGCCGATCCAGTACGCGCATAACATCCTGCACGCGCTCGCCGAGGTCCGCCATTCCGGCAAGGAGCCGATCCTGCTGCCGGACGCGAAGTCGCAGGTGACCCTGCGCTACGTGCACGGCCGGCCGGTGGCCTGCACCGCCGTGGTCGTCTCCACCCAGCACGCCGCCAAAGACAAGAAGGGTCGCGAGCTGGAATCGGGCGACATCAAGGCGATCGTCCGGCCCTATGTCGAAAAAGTCCTGAAGACCGTCGGCATGCCCGACGACGACAACCAGTTCTACGTCAACCCGACCGGCCGGTTCGTGATCGGCGGACCGGACGGCGATTCCGGCCTGACCGGGCGCAAGATCATCGTCGATACCTACGGCGGCGCGGCGCCGCATGGCGGCGGCGCCTTCTCGGGCAAGGACCCGACCAAGGTCGACCGCTCGGCCGCCTATGCCGCGCGCTACCTGGCGAAGAACGTGGTCGCCGCCGGCCTTGCCAGGCGCTGCGTGATCCAGCTTTCCTACGCGATCGGCGTGTCGCATCCGTTGAGCGTCTATGTCGACGCCCAGGGGACCGGCGAGGTCGACGAGCAGCGCCTGTCCAAGGTGCTGCAGGAACTGGTCAACCTGAGCCCGCGCGGCATCCGCGAACATCTCGGCCTCAACCGCCCGATCTATGCGCGTACCTCGGCCTACGGCCATTTCGGCCGCACGCCGACTAAGGACGGCGGCTTCTCCTGGGAGAAGACCGACCTGGTGCCGGCGCTGAAATCGGCATTCAACGGGCGATAGGCAAGGCGTCATCCAGGGGATCGGGCATTGGCCGATCCCGCCAGGCCTTCCGACAACCCGAACCGGGCGTTGCGGACCTATGGCCGCCGGCGGGGCCGGCCGCTGCGGCCGGAACGCGCGCGCCTGGTTGGGGAGCTGCTGCCGCGGCTCCGCGTGCCGGCGCCGGCGCTGGGCGCCCCGCCCGGCAGCGTCGATCCGCGTAAGCTGTTCGACCGGCCGGTCAGCGCGGTCTGGCTCGAGCTCGGCTTCGGCGGGGGCGAGCACCTGGCGGCGCAGGCCAAGGCCCATCCGGACATCGGCTTCATCGGCTGCGAGCCGTTCGAGAACGGCGTCGCCGCGCTGCTCCGCCGCGTCGATAGCGAAGGACTGTCCAATGTCCGCATCCTGCCCGACGACGGCCGGCCGCTGCTGGCAACCCTTGCCGCCGCCAGCCTCGATCGGGTGTTCATCCTGTTTCCCGATCCCTGGCCGAAAACCCGCCACCAGCGCCGCCGTCTTGTATCGCTGGCAACCCTCGACATGCTGGCCAGGCTGCTCGCCGACCGCGGAGTCCTTCGCCTGGCAACCGACGATCGCGCCTATGCCGAAGCGATGGCCGAGCTGACCGCGTCGCAACCGGCCCTTCGCCGCATCGGCGGCGGGCCGGGCGCCAGCGGGTGGCGGCCGGCGGACGCGCCGGTCAGCCGCTACGAGGCGAAGGCCCGCCGCGCCGGCCGCGTGCCGGTCTTCTTCGAACTCGAACGGCAGGCGCGGGTCGACCAGGACAAGCCGTAGAGACGCCTCGGCACGCACCAGGGATTGTCGCCAGCTGTTGGCCCACCCATATGGGCATGAAGCCCTGGCGGGCGGGCCGGGCCTGGGCCCCCGAGCCTGCGGTTTGCCCTTGCGGCACCACGCGAAAAGGTATATTTGGCCTGTCTCGCATAGGGGTCCGACTAGGTGGCGGACTCGTAAACAAAAAATGGGCCGCCGGCCCATTTTTTTGTGACTGCGATCTGGCAATGGCAGAGGCCGGAAACCGCCGCGCCGCCTGACCGTGGCGCGCATGGCGGACGCGGCCGAAGAGGAGCGGGTTGAGCGATCCGGTGAACGAGGTCACGCGGCTGATCGAGCCGTCGCTGTCGGCGATGGGCTACGAACTCGTGCGCGTGCAGCTCTCGGGCGGGCGCGACCGGCCGACCTTGCAGGTGATGGCCGAGCGCGCCGACGGCAAGGGCATGACGGTCGAGGACTGCACCGACATCAGCCGCGCCGTCTCCGCGCTGCTCGACGTTGCCGATCCGCTGCCCTGTGCCTACCTGCTCGAGGCGAGTTCGCCCGGCATCGACCGGCCGCTGATCAAGCCGGGCGATTACGAGCGCTTCGTCGGCCACGAGGCGCGCATCGAGACGCGCTGGCCGATCGGCGGCCGCAAGAAGTTCCGCGGCAGGATCGTCGGCGTCGTCGGCGACGCGGTGCGCGTGGCCCAGTCCGAAGGCCAGGTCGACTTGCCGCTGGCCGAAATCGAACGGGCCAAGCTGGTGCTGACGGACGAGCTGATCGCCGCGAGCCTGAAGCGCGGCAAGCAAGAGGCAAGGAACGTCGATCAAGGACGAATGGACTGACATGGATACCGTGACGATTCCCCGCATCGAACTCCTTCAGGTCGCCGACAGCGTCGCGCGCGAGAAGGGCATCGAACGCGAGCAGGTGCTGGAAGCCATGGAGATGGCGATCCAGAAGGCGGCGCGGTCGAAATACGGCCACGAACACGACATCCGCGCCGCGATCGACCGCTCCAACGGCTCGGTCAAGATCGCGCGCTATCGCCAGGCCGCCGAGGCGGTGGAGAACGAGGCGACGCAGCTCACGCTGGCCGAGGCGCGAAAGATCGACCCGAAGATCGAAGCGGGCGGCTTCATCGTCGATCCGCTGCCGCCGATCGACTTCGGCCGCATCGCGGCGCAGACCGGCAAGCAGGTCATCGTGCAGAAGGTGCGCGAGGCGGAGCGCGACAAGAACTTCGAGGAGTACAAGGACCGCGTCGGCGAGATCGTCAACGGCCTGGTCAAGCGGCTTGAGTTCGGCAACATCACGGTCGACCTGGGCCGCGCCGAAGCCTTCCTGCGCCGCGACGAGATGCTGCCGCGCGAGAATTTCCGTCGCGGCGACCGCGTGCGCGCCTATATCTTCGACGTCCGGCGCGAGCAGCGCGGGCCGCAGATCTTCCTGTCGCGCACGCATCCCCAGTTCATGGCCAAGCTGTTCGCGCAGGAGGTGCCCGAGATCTACGACAACATCATCGAGATCAAGGCGGTCGCGCGCGATCCCGGCAGCCGCGCCAAGATCGCGGTGATCTCCAACGACAGCGGCATCGATCCCGTGGGCGCCTGCGTCGGCATGCGCGGCAGCCGCGTGCAGGCGGTGGTCAGCGAGTTGCAGGGCGAGAAGATCGACATCATCCCGTGGTCGCAGGACCCGGCGACCTTCGTGGTCAACGCGCTGGCGCCCGCCGAGGTGGCCAAGGTCGTGCTGGACGAGGACGCGCACCGCATCGACGTGGTGGTGCCGGACGACCAGCTCTCGCTGGCGATCGGCCGGCGCGGCCAGAACGTGCGGCTGGCTTCGATGCTCACGGGCTGGAACATCGACATCCTGACCGAACGCGAGGAATCGGACCGCCGCCAGGAGGAGTTCCGCACCCGCTCGCAGCTCTTCATCGACGCGCTGGACGTCGAGGACGTGGTGGCCCACCTGCTGGTGACCGAAGGCTTCACCAAGGTCGAGGACGTGGCGATGGTGCCGATCGAGGAGCTGTCGGCGATCGAAGGCTTCGACGAGGGCGTGGCCGAGGAGCTGCAGAACCGCGCCAAGTCCTACCTGGAAGAGCAGGAGGCGCGCTTCACGGCCCGCCGCAAGGAACTGGGCGTGACCGACGAGGTGGCGGCGATTCCCGGCATGAACTCGTCGATGCTGGCGAAGCTCGGCGAAGGCGGCGTGAAGACGCTCGATGACCTGGGCGATCTGGCGACCGACGAGCTGCTGGAGCTGCTGAAGGGCATGCCGTTCAGCGAGGAGCAGGCCAACGCCGCGATCATGGCGGCGCGCCAGCACTGGTTCGACAAGGAAGACGCGGCGGCGGGCGCCGCCAAGGCGGAATAGGGGACGGCAGGCATCGATGCATCTGGCGATGACCGACATGGCGGCCGCGAAGGCGGCCGGGCCGAAGGCGAAGCGGGCCGGCGAGAAGCTGCGCCGCTGCATCGCCAGCGGTGCGTCGTCGCCGCGCCACGCGCTGCTGCGTTTCGTGCTGGCGCCGGGCGGCGCGCTGACGCCGGACGTCGCCGGCCGGCTCCCCGGCCGCGGCGTATGGCTGACGCCGAGCGCTGCGTCGGTCGAAGCGGCAGTCAAGGGCAGGCTCTTCGCCCGCGCCTTCCGTGGCCCGGTCACGGTGCCGGACGGGCTTGCAAGCCTGGTCGAGGAATTGCTGGCGCAACGACTGGTCGACACGCTGGGCCTCGCGCGCCGCGCCGGCCAGGCCGTCGCCGGCGCGGCCAAGGTCGAGCAGTGGTTCGACGCCGCCAATGCCGGGCTCCTGGTGCTGGCGCGCGATGCGGGGGCCGATGCGCGGCGCCGCTGGGCCGCGCGCCGGCCGCGGATCGAGGTTCTAGCGGGCGAGGAGATCGGCCGTGCCTTCGCGCGCGGCCGTACGGCCCAGGCCGCGGTGGCCGAGGGTTCGTTCTGCCGCCGGTTGATCGAGGATGCCGGCCGCCTGGCCGGGCTGCGCCCGGACCTGCCGTCCGCCGACGGCAGGCCGGAAACTTGGGACAGCGTGTGACATGGAAGAATCCAAGGACGCCCAGAGCGAAAAGAAGAAGCTGAGCCTGGCGCCGCGCGGCAAGCTCGAGCTCAAGAAGACCGTCGAGACCGGCCAGGTCCGGCAAAGCTTCTCGCATGGCCGCAGCAAGACCGTGCAGGTCGAGGTCAAGCGCAAGCGCACCTTCGCCCCCGGCCAGAACGCGCCGGCGGGCGAAACGCAGCGCACCCAGGGCGAGACGAACGAGGTCATCACCCTTAGCGAAGGCGATGCGCGCCACGCGCACGTGCTGACCAAGGACGAGAGCGCGCGACGCCTGAAGGCGCTGCAGGGCGCGATCAAGGACGAGGAGGCGCGCAAGCTCGCGGATATCGAGGAGCATCGACGCCTCGACGAGGAGCAGCGCCGCCGCAAGGCCGAGGAGGATCGGCGCAGCGCCGAAGAGGCACGCCGCAAGACCGAGGAAGAGGAGCGCCGCCGCCAGGCCGAGGAGGAGCGCCGGCGCAACGACGAGGAACTGGCGCAGCGCCGCGCCGCCGAGCATCCGAAGGGCGCCAAGCCCGCCGTCGCCCATCCGCCGGCCGGGGTCGTGGCGCCGGCCAAGCCGGCCGTGGCCGCCGCCGTGCCCGCCCATGCCCGCGTCATGGAGCCGGAAGACGAGGAATCCGCGGCACGGGCCAAGCGTCCTGGCCTCAAGGCCGACGTCAAGCCGAAGCGCCCGCCCGCCCGTCCGGCCGGCGACGAGCGCCGCCGTACCGGCAAGATCACGGTCGCCCAGGCGCTCGACGACAGCGCCGACGACCGCGTCCGCTCGCTGGCGGCGGTCAAGCGCGCGCGCGAGAAGGAGCGCCTGCGCCAGCTCCAGGCTGCGGCGGCGGACCAGAAGGTCATCCGCGAGGTGGTGGTGCCCGAGACCATCACGGTGCAGGAATTGGCCAACCGCATGGCCGAACGCGGCGCCGACGTGATCAAGTCGCTGATGAAGATGGGCGTGATGGCGACGATCAACCAGGTGATCGACGCGGACACGGCCGAGTTGATCGTGACCGAGTTCGGCCACAAGCTGAGGCGCGTCGCCGAATCGGACGTCGAGATCGGGCTGAAAGGCGCGGTCGACGAGGACGCGAACCTGGCGCCGCGGCCGCCGATCGTCACGATCATGGGCCATGTCGACCACGGCAAGACCTCGCTGCTCGACGCGCTGCGCGAAACCGACGTGGCCAAGCACGAGGCCGGCGGCATCACCCAGCATATCGGCGCCTACCAGGTGGTGCTGGCCTCGGGCAAGAAGATCACCTTCATCGACACGCCCGGCCACGCCGCCTTCACCGAGATGCGCGCCAGGGGCGCCAATGTGACCGACATCGTCGTGCTGGTAGTGGCCGCCGACGACAGCATCATGGCCCAGACGGTCGAGGCGATCCGCCACGCCAAGGCGGCCAACGTGCCGATCATCGTGGCGATCAACAAGATCGACAAGGCCGACGCCAATCCCGACAAGGTGCGTACCGACCTGCTGCAATACGAGATCCAGGCCGAGCAGCTGGGCGGCGACGTGCAGACGGTCGAGGTGTCGGCGACCAAGAAGCTGAACCTCGACAAGCTGGAGGAGGCCATCCTCCTGCAGGCCGAGATACTCGACCTCAAGGCCAACGCGAAGCGGCCGGCCGAAGGCACGGTGGTCGAGGCCAAGCTCGACCGCGGCCGCGGCGTGGTGGCGACGGTGCTGGTCCAGCGCGGCACCCTCAAGGTCGGCGACATCGTCGTCGCCGGCTCCGAATGGGGACGCGTGCGCGCGCTGACCGACGATCGCGGGCGCAAGGTCGACGAGGCCGGTCCCGCCGCGCCGGTCGAGGTGCTCGGCCTCAATTCGGCCCCGCTGGCCGGCGACGAATTGCTGGTGGTCGAGAACGAAGGCCGCGCGCGCGACGTGACGGCGTTCCGCCAGCAGAAGCGCCGCTCGGCGGCGGCCGCCGCGACCGCGCGCGGCACGGTCGAGCAGATCTTCTCGCGCATCGCCGCCGGCGAGGCGAAGGAGCTGCCGGTCGTCATCAAGGCCGACGTCCAAGGCTCGATCGAGGCGATCGCCGGCACGCTGCAGAAGCTGTCGACCGACGAGGTCGCGGTGCGCATCCTGCATTCCGGCGTCGGCGGCATCAACGAGTCGGACATCACGCTCGCCAACGCCAGCCGCGCGATCGTCATCGGCTTCAACGTCCGCGCCAACCCCCAGGCCCGCGAACTGGCCAGGCGCGACGGCGTCGATATCCGCTACTACTCGATCATCTACAACGTGATCGACGACGCCAAGGCGATGCTGGGCGGCCTGCTGGCGCCGACCGTGCGCGAGCGGTTCCTCGGCAACGCGCAGATCCTGCAGGTCTTCAACATCTCGAAGTCGGGCAAGGTCGCGGGCTGTCGGGTCAGCGACGGGGTGGTCAAGCGCGGCGCCAAGGTGCGGCTGCTGCGCGACAACGTGGTCATCCACGAGGGCAGCCTGAAGACCCTCAAGCGCTTCAAGGACGAGGTGCGCGAGGTCAAGGAAGGCTTCGAATGCGGCATGGCCTTCGAGAGCTACCAGGACATCCAGCCCGGCGACACGATCGAGTGCTTCGAGATGGAGGAAGTGGCGCGCCAGCTCGCCTGACGCGCCGGCAACACCCCTCGCCCGGCGCAGCCGGGAAAGGGAGGGCCCCGGCGCGGCAGCGTCGGGAGGGTGAGGGCAGGGCGCCGGCCCTCACCCGGCTCGCCCAAGGGCTCGCCACCCTCTCCCACCCGCGGTGGGCGAGGGCTGAAGGAACGCCAGATGTCTCGTCGATCTAATCAACCCAGGGAAAGCGGCGCCAGCCAGCGTCCCTTGCGCGTGGGCGAGGAGCTGCGCCATGCGCTGGCGCATCTGCTGGAGCGCGGCGTCTTGCGCGATCCTGCCCTGGCCGGCCTGTCGATCACCGTGACCGAGGTGCGCGTCAGCCCCGATCTGAAGAACGCGACCGCCTTCGTGACGCCGCTGGGCGGCGCCGGCGGGACCGCGGCCGTCAAGGCGCTCAACCATGCCAGCGCCCATCTGCGCGGCCTGGTGGCCACGGCGGTGCGGTTGCGCTACACGCCCAGGCTGCGCTTCATGCTCGACACCTCGTTCGACAATGCCAGCCGGATCGAGCGCGTGCTGAAGGAGATCGCGCCGGGCGAGGACGGCCATGGCGCGTAGGCGCAAGGGCCGCGCGGTCGACGGCTGGATCGTGATCGACAAGCCCGCGGGCATGACCTCGACCCAGGTTGTGGGCGCCGTGCGCCGGCTGGTCGATGCGGCCAAGGCCGGTCATGCTGGCACGCTCGACCCGATCGCCACCGGCGTGCTGCCGATCGCGCTGGGCGAGGCGACCAAGACCATCCCCCATCTTTCCGACCGGCCCAAGGCATACTGGTTCCGGGTCCGCTGGGGCGAGCAGCGGTCGACCGACGATTGCGAAGGCGAGGTGGTGGCGACTTCGGACCGCCGTCCCGATGCGTCCGCCATCCGCGCGGCCCTGCCGCGCTTCACCGGGGCGATCGCCCAGGTCCCGCCGGCGTTTTCGGCCGTCAAGGTGGACGGCGCGCGTGCCTACGACCTGGCGCGGGCCAACACCCCGGTCGTGCTGGCCCCAAGGGTCGTTAACGTTTACCGCTTCGATCTGCTGGGCCAACCCGACCCCGACCATGCCGATTTCGCGGTCGAATGCGGCAGCGGCACCTATATGCGGGCCCTGGCGCGGGACCTCGCGCTCGCCCTGGGCACGGTCGGCCATATCGCCGGCCTGCGCCGGGTCATGGTCGGGCCGTTCACGGAGAAAGCCGCGATAACCCTGGATTACTTGCGGGGCTTGGGGCATAGTCCGCCGCCCATAGCGCCGGTCGAGACCGTGCTGGACGACATCCCGGCATTGGCCGTGACCGGCGCCGAAGCGAATCGGCTGCGCAGCGGACAAGCGATCGTCCTGCTGCGCCGCGCCGACATCGACAGGCTCGCGGGCCTGGAGGACGGCGCGGAGCTGTGCGTCATGGCCGAAGGCCGCGCGGTCGCGCTGGCCCGACGCGATGGTGCCACGGTCCGCCCGGTTCGCCTGCTCAACCCCGTTCTCGAAGGAGCAACCGATGTCGATCACCGCTGAGCGCAAGCAGACGGTCGTCAAGGAATACGCCACCAAGGAAGGCGACACGGGTTCGCCGGAAGTCCAGGTCGCGGTCCTGAGCGAGCGGATCAACAACCTGACCGAGCATCTCGGCACGCACCTGAAGGATCACCATTCACGGCGCGGGCTTCTGGTCATGGTCGGCCAGCGTCGCCGTCTGCTCGACTATTTGAAGCGCAAGGACACCAAGCGCTACGACGATCTGATCAAGCGCCTGGGGCTGCGTCGCTAGGGCGGCGCGGCAGGCCGGGCAGCGCTCCCGCAATGATGCGGCGATGACCGGCGGCGCGGATCGGGCGCGGACGCGCGCGGGCCTGGAAGGTCCGCGCGACGGTGCGTCCGGGCGCGCGCGGGCCGCGGCCACGGGCCGTACCCGCTGGCGCAGGCGCAATCCGGCGCGGCGCCGAATGGATGTGGAAGGAATCTAGAACGATGTTCAACGTATTTCGCAAGGAACTGGATTGGGGCGGCAGGCGCCTCGTGCTCGAGACCGGCAAGATGGCCCGCCAGGCCGACGGCGCCGTGCTGGTCACCTATGGCGAGACCGTCGTGCTGTGCACGGTGGTGGGCGCCAAGCAGCCGCGGGTGGGGATCGACTTCTTCCCGCTGACCGTGCACTACCAGGAAAAGACCTTCGCCGCCGGCAAGATCCCGGGCGGCTTCTTCAAGCGCGAGGGGCGGCCGACCGAGAAGGAGGTGCTCACCTCGCGCCTGATCGACCGGCCGATCCGTCCGCTGTTCCTCGAAGGCTTCCGCAACGAGGTGCAGGTGATCTGCACCACGCTCAGCCACGACCTCGAGAACGATCCCGACATCGTCGCCATGGTCGGCACGTCGGCCGCGCTGACGATATCGGGGATTCCGTTCCTGGGGCCGATCGGCGCCGCGCGCGTCGGCTACTTCGACGGCCAGTACAAGCTGAACCCGCAGCGCGACGAGATGGCGAGCTCCAAGCTCGACCTGATCGTCGCCGGCACCACCGACGGCGTGCTGATGGTCGAGTCCGAGGCGCAGGAGCTGCCCGAGGACG
>JADZDN010000288.1 GCA_020851015.1 Alphaproteobacteria bacterium
CGAGCTCGGCCTGGGCGTCGCAGGCATGGGCCTCGATCTCGAACCAGATGCGGTAGCGCTGCTCGGGGTCCCAGATCGCGGCCATCTCGGGCCGGCTGTAGCGCGGAATCATGTCGTCCTCGTCCGTCGTGCCGCGGCCACCATAGGGAACCGGCGGGGCGCGCCGCAAGGGCCAAGCGCCCGCGCATTGCACTGCGAACACTCCGGTTCGGGCGTTTTCGCGTGCATCCCCGGCGGCCGACGCTATCTTCACCGGCTGCCGTCGGGCCGATTGCGCCCGCTCGGATCGAGCCCAACACGAGTTCCCGCATGGCCCAGCCGCCCCTTCTTGCGTTGCGCGATGCCGGCGTTCGCATCGCCGAGCGCCAGATCTTCGCCGGCATCTCGGTGGCGCTGGGGCTGGGCGACCGTGCCTGCCTGGTCGGGCGCAACGGGACCGGCAAGTCGACGTTGCTGCGGGCGCTGGCCGGCGAGATCGAGCTCGACTCGGGCTCGCTGTTCCGCCAGCCCGGCGCGCGCGTCGCCTATGCGCCGCAGCAGCCGGTGTTCGATCCGGCGATGCCGGCCGGCGCCTTCGTCGCGATCGGGCTTGCCGACGCGGCGGCGAGCGAGGGCGACCACCGCGTCGCCGCCGCGCTGGACGAGGTCGGCATTGCCGCCGGCCGCGCGCTGGGCACGCTGTCGGGCGGCGAGGGCCGGCGCGTCAGCCTGGCGCGCGCCCTCGTCGGCCGCCCCGAAATCCTGCTGCTCGACGAGCCGACCAACCATCTCGACATCGCCGCGGTCGAGTGGCTGGAGGAGCGGCTTGCCGCCGATCGCGCCGGGCTGCTGTTGATCAGCCATGACCGCGCCTTCCTGACGCGGCTGTCGCGCCGCACGCTGTGGCTCGATCGCGGCGTTCTGCGCGAGCACGACCAGGGCTATGCCGGTTTCGACGAATGGTCGGAAGGGATCCTTGCCGCGGAGGAGGCGGCGCAAGCGCGCCTGGACAAGCTGATCCTGCGCGAGACCGCGTGGTCGCGCGAGGGCATCTCGGCCAGGCGCACGCGCAACCAGGGCCGGGTCCGCCGCCTGGCCGCGCTGCGCCAGGAGCGCGCCCAGCGGAGCGCGCCGGGTACGCTGGCGCTGGGTTCGGCCCGCGCCGAGGGCGGCGGCCGGCTGGTCTACGAGCTCGACGCGGTGTCGAAATCCTTCGCGGGCGATGCCGGCGAACGCGTCATCCTGCGCAGATTCTCGACCCGGATCCTGCGCGGCGACCGGGTCGGCGTGATCGGCCGCAACGGCGCCGGCAAGTCGACGCTGATCGGGATCCTCACCGGTACGATCGAGCCCGACAGCGGCACGGTCCGCCGCGGCACCAACCTGATCCCCGCGGTGTTCGACCAGCGCCAGGCGACGCTCGATCCCGCCCGCACCCTGTGGGAGACGCTGGCCGGCGGCGGCGACACGCTGCTGGTGCAGCAGGCGCGCCGGCACGTCGCCGGCTACCTGAAGGACTTCCTGTTCGACGAGCGCCAGTTCCGCGCCAAGGTCTCGACCCTGTCGGGCGGCGAGCGCAACCGCCTGCTGCTGGCCAAGGTGCTGGCCCAGCCGTCCAACGTGCTGGTGATGGACGAGCCCACCAACGACCTCGACCTCGAGACGCTCGAGCTGCTCGAAACCGTGCTGGCCGACTATGACGGCACGCTGCTGCTGGTGACCCACGACCGCGCCTTCCTCGACCGCATCGTCACCAGCCCGATCGCGGTGGAGGGCGACGGCGTCGTCCACGAGTATGTCGGCGGCTACAGCGACTACCTGCGCCAGCGCCCGCCGCCGGAGGCCAAGCCCTCTGCGCCGCGGGCCGCGCCGAAGCCGGCGCCGGAAGCGCCGCGCGCCAAGACGCCGACGCGCTTGAGCTTCAAGGAGCAGCGCGAGCTTGACAGCCTGCCCGCGGAGATCGCGCGGCTGGAAGCCGAGAAGGCCAAGCTCGAGGCCGTGCTGGCCGAGCCCGACCGGCTGGCCGGCGACCGCGCTGCGTTCGAGGCGGCGCTGAAGCGGCACGGCGAGCTTGCCGCGGCCTTGTCGGTCGCCGAGGAACGCTGGCTCGCCCTTGCCGAGCGGTTGGAGGCGTTGGCGCGACGCGCGTCGGAGTAGCGTGCCGCGCATTGCGGCGCGGTTGTGGCGCGGGCGCCGATCTGCATAATGCGCGCCGAAACCGAACCCGGAGCCGCCATGGACGCCGATATCCGCCAGATGCGCATCGACCTCGCCGCCGCCTTGCGCTGGGCGGCGCGGCTGGAGCTGCACGAGGGCATCTGCAACCATTTCAGCCTGGCGCTGCCGGGCACGCCCGAGCGGTTCCTGATCAATCCCTGGGGCTGGCACTGGGGCGAGATCACCGCCTCGTCGCTGGTGCTGTGCGACCGCGACGGCAAGGTGCTGGAGGGGGAGAACGAGGTCGAGCCGACGGCGATGTTCATTCACGCCCGCGTGCACCGGAAGGTGCCGCAGGCGCGCTGCGTGCTGCACACCCACATGCCGCATTCCCTGGCGCTGTGCATGATCGAGGGCGGCCGGCTGGAGATGTGCGAGCAGAATGCGCTGCGCTTCCACGACCGCATCGCCTATGACGACACCTACAACGGGCTGGCGCTGAGCGACGACGAGGGCGACCGCATCGCCAAGGCGCTGGGCAACCGGTTGATCGCCTTCCTCGCCAGCCACGGCGTCGTGGTGGTGGGGCAGAGCGTGGCCGAGGCGTTCGACGACCTCTACTACCTCGAACGCGCCGCCAAGGCGCAGGTGCTGGCGCGGTCCACCGGCGGAACGCTGCGCCGGATCGACCCCGCCATCGTCGAAAAGACCGCCGAGCAGATCGCCGCCGAGAAGGCGCAGTGCCACCGGCATTTCGAAGCGCTGAAGCGCATCCTCGACCGCGAGGAGCCGGACTATCGCCGCTAGGCGGGGGCTAAAACGCCTTCAGCGATCCCGGCAGCCAGGTCGCCACCCAGGGGAATGCCGCGACCGCGGCAAGCGTGATCAGCTGGCAGATCACGAAGGGGATCACGCCGCGGCACATGTCGCCGTAGGTGATCTCGGGCGGCGCCACGCTGCGCAGGTAGAACAGCGCCGGCGCCATCGGCGGGGTCAGGTAGCTGGTCTGGATGCACACCAGCACCAGCACGCCGAACCACAGCGGGTCGATGCCCGCGGCCTTCAGCAACGGGCTGAAGATCGGCACGCACAGCAGCACGATCGTCGCCCAGTCCAGCACGAACCCGGCCAGGAACACGATGCCGAGGAAGATCGCGATCAGCATGGTCGGCGAGACCTGGCCGCCGCCGACCATCGACTGGATCAGCGCGCCGCCGCCGTGTACGTAGAACACGCTGGAGAACAGCGTGCCGCCGAACACGATCAGCATGATCATGGCGGTGACCGTCGCGGTCTTCTCCAGCGCCTCGTGGACCAGCGCCAGGGTCAGCCGGCCATAGGCCGCGGCGAGCAGCGCGGCGCCCAGCGCGCCCACCGCGGCGGCCTCGGTGGGCGAGGCGATGCCGGCGAAGATCGAGCCCAGCACCGCCGCGATCAGCAGTGCGGCCGGGACCAGGCCGGAGAGCGTGATCCGGAGCTTGGCGCTGAGCGGCAGACAGCGCTCCTCCAGCCCCGTCACCGGCCCGTCCTGCGGCCGCAGGATGCAGCGCCCGAGGATGTAGAGCAGGAACAGCGCCACCATCAGCAGGCCGGGCAGCAGGATGCCCGCGAGCAGGTCGCCCACCGGCACCTGCGCGATCAGCCCGTAGATCACGCAGGTCACCGACGGCGGGATGATCGTGCCGAGCGATCCGCCTGACGTGATCGTGCCGGCGATCAGCCCGCGGTTGTAGCCCGCGCGCAGCATCGGGCCGATCGCCATCATGCCGATCACCACCTCGACCGCGCCGATGATGCCGGTGGTGGCGGCGAATACCGCGGCCATCGCGATGGTCGCCACGGCAAGCCCGCCGGGCAATGCGCCCAGCCACACCCGCATCGCCGCGAACAGGCGCTCGGCGATGCCCGCGCGTTCCAGCAGCGCGCCCATGAAGATGAAGGCGGGCACCGAGGCGAAGGCGAAGCCGGAGGCTACCTCGAGCAGGCGTCCCAGCAGCTGCTGGCCCAGCGTGGCGCCGAAGAAGGGCAGGCCGAAGCCGGCGCCGACGACGATCAGCGAGAAGCTCACGGGCACGCCCAGGAACACCAGCCCGAACAGGGCGGGGAACATCAGCGCGGCGATCACGAAATCAGCGCCTTCCGCCGACCGCGACGGCCGCGTGCCGCGCCGCCTCGGCCGCGACCTGCAGCACGAACGGCAGCAGCGCCAGCGCGATCGCGGCGTAGTAGGGCCACAGAACGTGGCGCCAGGGGCTGACCTCGTCGACCTCGGCCGTCAGGAACGCGCGCCAGGCCCGCCCGATCACCGTCCACTCGATCAGCGCGATCGCGGGCAGGAACAGCAGCGCCAGCGCGACCGCCAGGATCGCGGCCTGCACGCGCGCGGGCAACTTCTCCGCCAGGGCATCGACCGTGACATGCGCGCCCGCCCGCAACGCCGGCGCGGCCGCCGCCAGGAACATGCAGGCGTTCAGCATGCCCGTCACTTCCTGCGACCAGATCAGCGGCCGCCCCAGCGCGTAGCGCATGAACACTTCCAGCAGCATGACCGCGAACAGCGCCGCGCCCAGCGCGACCGCCGCCCTCATCGCGAGGGCGGAGAGACGGTCGATGAACCGCAGCGTGCTACCCAGCATGGCGTGGGCGTCCCCTCATCCGGCCGACGCTAGCGCGTCGGCCACCCTCTCCCCGCTGGCGCGGGGCGAGGGATCCGGAACCCTCGCCCCCTGGCAAGGGGGAGAGGGTGCGAGCGGAGCGAGCGGGTGAGGGGCCCGGCGCGGTCCTGCACCGCGAAAAATCACATCCGGTAATCCCGGTTCGCCTCCCACCTGTCCTGGAAGGCGAACACCGAATCGGCCACGCGCTCGGTCCAGGGAGTGCCCTTGGCCTTCTCCTCGGCCGCCTTGGCGCGGGCCCAGGCGCGGCCGGCCTCCTTGATCTGCTGGATGAACTTGGGATCGAGCTGGACGATCTCGTTCGGACCTTTGCGCATCTCGGCCATGGCGTCGATGTCGAGCTTGCCTTTCTCCAGGTAGCTGTCGAAGGAGGTGATGCGCGCCGCCGTCTCGATCTGCGTGCGCGTCCCGGCCGGCAGCTTGTCCCAGGCCCCGGCCTTCAGGAACACGGTGAAGTAGCCGCCGGGCAGGTGCGCGCCCGGCACCATGATGTACTTGGCCAGCTTGTTGAGGCCCATCTGCAGGTTGTCGGCGGGGCCGGCCATCTTGGTGGCGTCGATCACCTTGCGCTCCAGCGCGGTCGCGACTTCCGAGGTCGGCGTCGCCAGCGGCTCGGCGCCGAAGCCGCGCAGCAGGTCGGCCCACATGCCCAGCGTGCGGAATTTCAGGCCCTTCATGTCCTCGGCCGTACGCAGCGGCTTGTGGGCATGGGCGAAGATCTCGGTCGTGGCGATGCCCGCGACCAGCGGGTGCAGGCCCATGCGCTCGCGGTGATGCGCCTCGAGCAGCTTGATGCCGTCGCCCTGGTAGAGCCAGTGCATCGTCGCCTCGATGCCCAGCCCGCCCGGGAAGCTCGAGAACAGCGCCATGGTCGGGTCGCGCTGGTAGATCAGCGCGGGCGGGGCGTGGCCCATGTCGGCGCGCCCGTCCTCCACCGCCTTGTAGACCTCGAAGGGCGGCGCCAGCACGCCGGGCGGATAGGCGGTGATCTCGACCTTGCCGCCGGTCTGGCGCGTCACGTTGTCGACGAAGCGCTTGGAGAAGGCGGTGAACAGGTACGTGCCCTCGGGCACGATCGTGGTCATGCGCAGCTTGATCTTTTCCTGGGCCTGGAGCGGCAGAACCCAGGCCAGGACGGCCAGGCAGGCGAATAGGGGCGGCAGGCGGCGGCGCATGGGCAAATCTCCCTGGGCGGAATGGCCGGCCGAGGCTAGTCGCCGGTCCGGGCGCGGTCCACATCAGCCATGGTTCGCGCACGAAAATTACTGTAATATAATTGCGCGATGGCGGAAGAAAGCGACAGGAACCGAAAGAAGCGGGTTCGGCTGGACCGGATCGACCGGCGCATCCTGCGCGACCTGCAGGACAATGGCCGCATGACCAATGTCGACCTGGCCAAGCGGGCTGGCATCTCCGCCCCGCCCTGCCTGCGCCGCGTGCGGGCGCTGGAGGAGGCGGGGCTGATCCGGGGCTACCACGCGATGGTCGACGCCAAGGAGCTGGGCTTCGGCGTGACCGTCTTCGCCCAGGTCGGGCTGTCGAGCCAGGCCGAGGCGGACCTGGAGGCGTTCGAGCGGCTGGTCGGAAGCTGGCCCGAGGTGCGCGAGTGCCACATGCTGGCGGGCGAGACCGACTTCCTGCTGAAGATCGTCGCCAAGGACTGGGAGGCCTACCAGGGCTTCCTGACCACGCGGCTGACCTCGGCCCCCAACGTCAGCCACGTCAAGACCGCGCTGGCGATCCGCACCGCGAAGCTCTTGCCCGGCGTGCCGATCGAGGCCGACGCGCCGGCCGCGGCGGAGTAACGCGGGACCGCGTCCCTCATCCTTCGAGACGGCCGCTTCGCGGCCTCCTCAGGATGACGCGTTCCATGGTTGGAAACCAAAGACACGCGTCATCCTGAGGAGCGAGCGCAGCGAGCGTCTCGAAGGATGAGGGACGCAAATCAGCGCCGCTGCCGCGCGATCGCCGCGATCGTGTTGGACACAAGGCGCGCGATGGCCTGGGCGCCGCTGCCCTGGGGATCGCGCTCGGGCACGAACTCCACGAAATTGGCGCCGACGATCCGCGCGCGCCCCGCCGTGCCGTGGATCACGTCGAGCATCTGCTGGTAGGTAAGCCCGCCGAAGGCCGGCAGGATCACGCCCGGCACCACCGAGGGGTCGATGCCGTCCACGTCGATCGCCAGGATGACGTTGCCGTCCTTCGGGACCGCGGCGAGCGCGCCGGCAAGCCCGTTGGCGTGGATGTCGCGCGCGGTGAAGAACTTGCTGCCGAACGCCTTGGCGTCGGCCAGCTCTTGCGCCCGCGCGCTGCCCGGCCCGCGCGCGCCGATCTGGATCATGTGCTTGACCCAGCCCATCTCGGAGGCGCGGCGCATCGTGCTGGAATAGCCGTGGGTCACGCCCTCGCGCTCGTGGCGCCAGTCGATATGCGCGTCGACCTGCACGATCGTCAGCGGCCCGTGCCGGTCGTAGGCATGGATGAAGGGGATCGGCGTGGAATCGTCGCCGCCCAGCAGGATCGGCACGGCATTGCGCTGCAATACCGCGCGGGTCGCATCCTCGATGCGCTTGCGGTTGACGGCGCCGTCGATCAGGTCGCCCGGCACGTCGCCGCAATCGACCACACGCGCGCCGCCGAACACCGGCTCGCCGGTGTC
>JADZDN010000289.1 GCA_020851015.1 Alphaproteobacteria bacterium
AAGAAGGCTTCGAGCCGCACGCGCACCTGCCGCGCCGTCCGCTTGCTGTAGAGCGGGTCCATGTCCTGGAGGATGGCGGCGCCCTCGGCCAGCGACCTACTGGCCAAGCCGCGCCCATCCCTCTCCTGGAGCAGGCGATGCGCCATCTGGGCGCGGTTCGTCTCGGTGGCGGCGCGCATGTCGGCGGCCACGAACGCGCCCACCTCGTCGCCAGTCGGCAGGAGGATGGTGCGCTTCTCGATCCAGACAGGCTCGCTGCTGCGCAGCGCCATGTTCATCTTCGCATCGTCGAGCCGCACCAGCCGCTCGCGCTGGCCCCGCGTCAGGCTCAGTCGGCTCGCGTCGTCCTGCGTCGGGGCGGCCAGGGTGAAGGCGAAGCGGCTGCTGGTGGTGATGTTGCTGGCGCCGCGGATCGCATCGACGTTGCCCACATAGCTGTCGGTGCCAGCGCCGCCGGGCTTGGCGATGTGGTGGCACAGCAGCACCGCGACATTTCCCTGCCCCGCGATCTCGGCGATGGCCTCCATGACCAAATCCATGTGGCTGTTGTCGCTTTCGTTCAACCCGGCGTGCAGCTTCACCAGTGGATCGAGGCCGAGCATGGCGACGCGCTGGCTGGCCGCCGCATTGAGCAGCAGGTTCAGGGCGGCAGTGTCGACCGTGGGCACGCCGCCGGCCATGTGGACCAGTTTCGGCCGCCCGGCCGCCGGGTCCTTGCCGCTGACCAGCGCGATGTGCGGCACGACCTGCGCGGGATCTACGCCCAGCGCCGCGCACTCGGCGTAGAGCCGGCGCGACATCTCGGCCAGGCTGTCCTCGGCGTTGTAGATGATGCTGTTCTGCGGCTGGCCGGGCTGCGCCAGCTTGAAGCCCCACATATCCCAGCCGAGCGCCAAGTGGATCGCTGTCGTGATCGACAACTGCGACTTGCCTGCGGCCCCCGCCGCCGCCAGCGTGGTGATCTCGCCGCGCATCAGGAAGCGCCGGTAGAGCCACGGGCGCGGCAACAGGGCGGCCATGGGGGTGATCGCGCCGAGCTGCCACGCCGAACGGTCGGGTGCCGGGGGCGGCGCGTCTTCGTGAACGGTGATCGTGGCGCCGCCGAGCAACACCTCGGCCGCCTTCGCGCCCGCCGGGTTCTGGGCGTAGGCGTAGGCGTTTCGCACCTTGGCCTGCAATTCCTCGCCGCCCCACGGCGGCAGGCACCGCTCGTTCCAATCCTCAAGCAGCATCTCGAACGCGGCGTGCTCGCTGACGCCGCGGTCCCGCAGTTCGCAGGCGACGTGGTAGGTGTAGGCGTCGCCGCCCTGCCCCTCGATCGCAGGCCGCTGGCTGGCCAGCCAGAGCCGCGCGGCCGACAGGATGGCCGGCGTATCCAACTCGGTGAGCGGGGCGCTGGTGGCGATCCTGGTGCGCCCCATGGCCGCGACGATCTCGGCGGGCAGCGGCGCCAGCGGGCGGTCGAACAGCACCGTGTACGCCACGCCGTCGATCGTGCTGCCGGGCGCCACCACGTATCCGCCGTCCCCGCGCGTGTCGATGCCGGGCGCCACGGTGCCGGCGCTGTTGCGGCCCTCCCCGGAGAAATAGAGATGCAGGCCGCCCGTTGTGGTGCGGACCACCAACGTGTCCATGTCGCCGGCCAGCGCCATGTAGGCGGCGATGCCGTTGGCCTCGGGGCGCTTCACATCGAGGTCGACCACCACCGTGCCCGCGCCGGCACAGCAGCCGATGTTCCAATCTCCCGCACCCCACCAAGCCCGGATCGTCGCAGCGTCCGTGGTGGCTTCGCGCGTCCAGTCCCACTCCGCCCAGGCGGGGCGGCGGCTGTCGGGCGCCAAGGGAAAGACCCGGTATCCGCGCTCGGCCCAGGCCAGCGCGTCGTGCAGCTTGGCCATGGGGGTGCTCTCGGGGCTAGGCGTTCTTCCGGGGGCGGCGCTTCAGCAGCGGCACCGTGTCGTTGGCCGCCGGCAACAGCGCGCCGCGCAACTCGGCCTGTTCCTGCTGCCAGGTGGCGAGGCCGTAAAGCTGGTAGGTGTTGCGCGCCGCGCCCGGCTTGATGATGACGCCGTACTTCGCCACCCGCTTGTTCAGGTGGGCGACGAACGCGCCGACGCGCATCTGCCGGGCCGTGCGCTTCGGCGGCGGCGTGTTCGGGTGCCACAGGATGCGCGCCAGCTCATCCACCTCGCGCGGCGCGCCGCGGCCCACCATCGCCCAGACATTATGCATGAGGGGCGCCGTGTCCCGCAGGCGCGACAGCACAGCCTGAAAGATCGCTTCGCGTTCGGGCGCGACGGTCATGCGCGCCTCTGCACAGCGGCGGCTAGGGCCGTACGTTCGTCCTCCCGGACGTCGCGCTCGAAGGTCGCCAAAACCGCGCGCGCTCCCGCCGCAGTCATGCCTTGCGGCGGCCCGCTCCCCATCGCGCCGAGGCAGGCAAGCCCTGCGACGATCGCCTCTCTGAGGTTCGTCAGCGCCCGCTCTTGTTCGGGCGTCATCCGAACACCCATTGCGCCAGTTCGCCGATGGCCGCCCCGATCCCGAACACCACCGCGACGATCAATGCCCAGGCCACCTTGCGCTTCGGCAGCAGATGCCGCTCCGCCGCCGGGGTGTTCTGCTCCCGCATCAGGCGCACATCGCGCTCGTTCAGCTCCCGCGCCCAGCGCGTCGACCCGACATCGTTTTTCATTTCACCCTCCAAACCCGAACGCCTCGGACGCCGCCCTTGGTCACCGCCCGGCAGGCCCACTCCGACCCAGGCACGACCTGGCGCCCGCGGCTGGTGCTCATGTACCGCAAGCCCTTGCCAAGCGCCCCGCGGTTCGTCGTTGCGCCGGGCGCGAAAAAACTGTCGCCCGGCACCATCTCGGCCCAGGGGTAGATGCCATGCGATCCGCCTATCTGCGGAGCGTTCTGCGCCCTTGGCGTCGGCAGCGGCACGTTTTTGTCGATGAAGATGCGCTCGTCGAGCCTACTTGTCATAGCGCGCTCCTTCCCAGGCTTTCGCCGCCAGCGGCAGATCGCCGTCGATCCATGGCGGCACGGTGGACATGATGGCTTCCAGCTCCTCGGCGCTGCCGAAATCGACAGGGCCTTCGGTCAGCAGTTCGTCGTGGACGGTCAGCACCACGGTGTAGCCCCGGCGCTCGGCCTCCAGCATGTCCTCGACCATGATGTCCCGGGCGGTGCCCTGGACGATGTGGTTGAACTGCATCCCGCCGTAGAGGTTCATCGTAGCCCAGCGTTTCCGCTCGCCCTCATAGCCCTCGTAATCGACACGCCTGCGGGTCTGGCGAACCTCGTATCCGCCTTCCTCCAGCATGGCCGCGCGGTCGGCGGCGCCCAGCGTGCCGACCTTGGTGCGCCCGCCGCCCGGCATCTCGATGTAGCTGGTGTCCTCGGCGACGACGCGCGGGTTGAAGTAGGCCAGCACCCGGCCGCTCGGCAGCGAACACCAGAGGAAGCCGCGCGAGCAGACATACCGCACCTTGCCGCCATAGACCGGCACGACCGCGCCGGGCGCCGCCACGGCCTCGATCGCCGCGTCTTGCAAGTCCCACCACCCCTGCACCAGCAGCGGATGGGCGTCGCGCCAGCCGGTGACGATGATCTTGATCGCCGCCCACTCCAGCGCGTCCAGGCCGTGCTTGTCGGGGGCGCTGGCGTAGCGCGCCACCATGCGCAGGAAGGCTTCTTCGCCCACGGCCTCGCGCACCACCGGGACAACCTGCGCCGGGGTCACGCCGTAGTTGGCGGCCATCTTGATCCAGGCGCCAACGCTGCCTTGGTATTGCAGCGACAGCTCCGTCACCTTGCCGACTTGCCGCCGCGCGCCCGATACCGTGGCAGGATCGGCCACGCCGAAGGACCGCGCGTAGGCCACCCGGTATAGGTCGGGGCCGCGCTTCTGGTCGTAGGCCCTGAACGCCTCGACCTTCCACTGCTCGCCCGCCAGCCAGGCCGCCACGCGACCCTCGATGTTCGACAGATCGCCGCCGATGAAACGCTGGCCGGGCGCGGCGATGAACATGCTGCGCAGGCA
>JADZDN010000290.1 GCA_020851015.1 Alphaproteobacteria bacterium
CGGCCGCGTCTTCCCGCCGGGCGCGCCGGCCGCGACGCTGGACGATGCGACCCTGTCCTACTGGCCGATCCTGCCGGCCTATCCCGGCGACCCGCAGCTCGACGCCATGATCGAGCGCACGCCGGCGGTGCAGATCGCGCAGAACGACGTGCGCAAGCAGCGCGAGAAGCTGCAGGTCGCGGAATCGCAGATGCTGCCGCGCCTCTACGCCGAGGCGCATGCCAGGCGCACCTCGCCGGGGCTGGAGAACACGCTGGGCGACAGCGACAACTTCGTCGGCATGCGCTTCGCCATGCCGCTGTTCGACAATTTCGTGCGCAGCGCGCGCGCGCAGTCCGAGCAGGCCGCGATCGGCGCCGCCGAGAGCCGGCTGATCGCGGTGCGCGAGAAGATGCGCCGCGACCTGCGGCTCTTGACCGGCGAGCTGGCGCGGCTCGGCAACCTGCAGGCCGCGCAGTTCGAGACGGTGCGCGCCGCCGCGATCCGCCTGAAGAACGCGAAGTTCCGCTTCGAGGAGCTGGGCAGCAAGGAGCAGAAGGAGCTGATGCTGGCCAACCTCGACTACCTGCGCACCTTCGAGCGCTCGGACGACACCATCCGCCAGTATTTCACCGTCTACAACAAGCTGCTGCGCGCGCTGGGCGCGGCCGGCGCCGACTGGTCGGAAGGCTGAGCGATGCAGGGCCAGCCGCAAAGCGCCCGCTTCACCGTCGAGGGACGCATCGGCGGGCGGTGGTGGGTGTGGCAGCGCTTCGCCACCCATGACGAGGCCGCCGCCGAGATCGAGCGCATGGCGGGCGAGAAGCGCTTCGACGGCGCACGGCTGATCGAGACGGTGCCGAGCTGGAACGGCGCGCCGTCGGTCTCGCGCGAGCTGTTCGTGCTCGACCCCAAGGGCCCGCGCGCCGCCGATATCGCCGCCGCGGAAGCCGCGCCCCCCACCGGCCCGCTGTTCGTCGCGCCCCTGCCCATCTTCGCGCCCGAGCCTCCCGCCGCCCCACCGCCGGCGGCACGAAAGGCACCGCCGCTCGCGGCATTGCCGATCGCGGCTGCAGCGGCCGCTCCGCCGCAGCCCGCCATGGAACCGCCCGTGGCGACGCCGGCCGACAACACGCTGATCGCCGCCCCGGTGGCCGATGCGCTGGCCAACGCGCTGGCGCGCGTCGCCGCCGCCGCGCGCGAAGCGGCGGAAATGGATGCCTTGGCAGCCGAAGCGGCGGCAGCCGAAGCGGCGGCGGCGGAAGCAGCGCCAAAAGCGGCCGTCCCGCCAGCCCCGTCCGAAGCGCCGATGCCGGCCGAGGCCGAGCAATCGAGCCTGCCGGAAAACCTGTTCGCCGCCGGTTATGTCATCGAACCGGCCACGCCCCCCGCGCCGCCGCCCGAGGAACCGTCCGCATCCGACCAGCCCGCCCGCGACCCGCAGGCCGACGCCTCGTCCCCGCTCGACGATGCGGGGGCGCTGCCGGAGGTTGCGCCGACGAACGCGCCGCCCGACGACCGCGCCGATCGCGCAGCCGTCCCGCCGGCGGAGGCCCCGCCGGCCGAGGTCCCGTCGGCCGCGGCTTCACCGGCGCCGGACACCGTGCCCGCCGGAAGCCGCAGCGAGGCCGACCGCCTATGGAGCGAGTTCATCGCTTCCGAGCGGACCGCCGCGCCGCCGGCCAATGACGACGTGGCGCTCGCCGGCCGGCCGGTGGCGAACTACGCGATCTACGACGACGAGGACCGCGTCGCGGCGATCCCGCGCAGCGCGCAGTGGCGCTTCCGCCTGCGCAAGGTCGCCTACACGCTGGGCGCGGGCCTCGCCTCGCTGCTGCTCTGCATCGCCAGCTACGAGGCGACGCGCCTGGCGATCGGCCTGCCGGACCTGCTGGGCGAGGCATACCAGGCGGTCGCCCTGCTGACGGCGGGGCCCGAGCGGCCGATCGTCGCGGCGGCGCGGCGCGGGCGGCAGGACGAGGTGGCGCAGCTCCTGCGCGGCGGCTTCTCGCCCAACAGCGAGGATCCGCAAGGCGTGCCGGTGCTGCTGGTGGCGGCGCGTGGCGGCCACCTCGACATCGTGCACACGCTGCTCGACGCCGGCGCCGATCCGAACCGCCGGTTCGGCCCCAATGCAACGCCGCTTCTGGCGTCGGCGCGCGAAGGGCTGCTGTCGTCGGTCGATGCGATGATGCAGCGCGGCGGCCAGGTCAACGGCCGCGGCGGGGTCGACGATTGCGACACGCCGCTGCTGGTCGCCGCCAATGCCGGCCGGCTGGAGATGGTGAACTACCTGCTCGCCCGCGGCGCCACGTTCGACGTGCTGCCGGGGTGCCGTCGCGGCGCGCTGGACGCCGCGGCCGCGCATCCCCGCGTCCGCGACGTGCTGGAGGCCGCCTATCAGCGCCGGCTGGCCGGCGTGCCGCGCGCCATCCCGGCCGCCGCGAACGCCGATCTGCTGCCCAGCACGCTGCCGCGCGGATTCGACGCCGCGCCCGCCGCCGCCCGCGCGCCGATCGCGCCGGGCGACGACGCGCGCGGCTATGCCGCGCGGATGTACGGCTTCACCTGGCGCGACACGCTGGCGGAAGTGAAAGCGCGCGCCAAGGAATGCCGCGCCGTGGGCCGCCGCTACGAGGTATGCGAGCTGCAGGTGAAGCCGCTGCTGGACGATGCCGCGCTGGTCGAGGCCTGGTTCGACCGCGGCGACGGCGACCGCTTCGTGTCGATCGAGACGCGCAGCATCGAGCTGGTCGACTACACCGCCCAGCGCGACGGTGCCACGGTGCGCCAGCGCTTCGACCAGGTGCGGCGCGAGATCGAGCGCTTCCTGCCCCAGGGCCAGCGCCCGATCCTTCAGCGCCTGGCGCCCGCCTCGCTGCCCTTCTTCGAGGCGCTGAAGCCCGAGATGGGCGCGGGCGACTTCTCCGCCTTCTGGTCCGACGACGCGCACCAGCGCCCCGCCTCGGTGCACCTGAAGCTCAGCGGCATCGATGCGCGCAAAGGCTTCTACCGCATCGTGGTATCCAACCCGCTGCGCCAGAGCCAGCAGGCCGCGGCCCCGCAATAGGTCAGTTCGCCGACGGCTTGCCGAAAGCCTGGCGGTAGAAGGGCTCCGCCCAGCCCGGCAGGAACACGAAGCCGACCGCCGCATGGGCGCCGTACTGCACGCTGGCAAGCTCGGCCGGCGGCAGGGCCTTCAGGTCGAAGCGCACGGGCTGGTACTGCGTCCACTGCTCGCGCTGCCAGAAATAGCGGGTCAGCTCCTCGGGCCGGCGCGTGATGACCGGGTCGATCGACGTGATCGGCAGCACCAGCGGCCGGGCGAAGCCGGGCATCCGCAGCTCGGCCTTCATGCCTATCTTCAGCCGCTCGACGGCCGCCGGCTCGAAATAGGCTTCGACGAAGGACTCCCGCGGATCGAAGATCACGAACACCGAGATGCCGGCATCGACAACTGCGCCGGGCAGGTAGTCGCACTTGGTCACGATGCCGTCCTTGGGCGCGCGCAGTATCTGGACCTTCTGGATCTCCTCGGATCGGCGCATCACATCTAGCTGCGTGTCGATCGCCTTGGCGTCGCTCAACAGCTGCTTCTCGGCGCGGTCATAGGACGCCTGCTTGGTGCGCCATCCGGCCTCGGCGGTCAGCGCGTTGGCCTCGGCCTCCTTGTAGGCGACGCGCGCCAGGTCCCATTCGGTCCTGGGAATCACGCCTTCCTTGAACAGCCGGTCGTGGATGTTGAAGACCGTCGCCTTCTCGGCCAGCACCGCCAGCGTGCCGTTATGCGTGGCGCGGGCCTGGGCGGCCTCCTCGGCCGCGACCTTCACGTTGCCGCCCAGCTCGATCTTGCGGCTCTGCAACTGGCGAACGGTGTCGTCGAAGGCGACGCCCTTGGTCTCGTTCTCCAGCTTGACCAGCGCGTCGCCCGCCTTCACCGCGCGGTTGCAGGTGGCATAGATCTCGACGATGCGGGCCTTGTTGACCGCCTCGACCACGACCGTCGGGCCGCGCACCAGCGCGTCCGCCCGCAGCCAGCTCTGCTCGACGAACAGGAACGCGGCCACCAGCAGCGCGACCAGCAGCAGCGCCAGGATGCGCCGCGCCGCCGCCCGCCGGCGGCGGCTGGCGGCCGGGCGCAGCCCCGCCGCGGCCGGCGCCGGCGACGCGCGCTGTTCGCTGAAATCGGGACCGCGCCCGCCCAAGCGGCGAAATCTCATCCGTACGACCTGCCAGGGCGACCTCGAGGCCGCCCATCCCCGCGTTCCCACCCCGCCGGATGCACAAAACCGGCCGGATATAGTAGCCCTATTAAAGGCTTATACCATATATGGCGGTCGGAGAAAGCGATTTCGGCCCCGCCCTCTTGGGTTGACCCTCCCCAGGCCGCGCGTTTACGAATGCCGGTCCGCGCATCGCCGCGATCCGCAAGGGGGAAATGCCGTGTTGAAAATTCTGGGCCGCAAGAACTCGTCGAATGTCCAGAAGGTGCTGTGGTGCTGCGGCGAGCTGGGCGTCAAGTTCACCCGCGAGGACTACGGCGGTCCCTTCGGCAAGACCAAGGAGCCGGCCTACCTAGCGATGAATCCCAACTCGCTGGTGCCGACCATCGACGACGACGGCTTCGTCCTGTGGGAATCGAACGCCATCCTGCGCTACCTCGCCAACAAGCAGGGCGGCAGCCCGCTCTACCCGACCGAGCCGAAGCGCCGCGCCGATGTCGAGCGCTGGATGGACTGGCAGCTTTCGGTGATGGGGCCGGCGATCACGCCGATGTTCCTGCAGCTCTACCGCACCGCGCCGGACAAGCAGGACAAGGCGCTGATCGAATCGAGCCGCCAGCGTTCGGCCGATGCCGTGGGCATCCTCGACCGCCAGCTCGCCGGCAAGGCCTACCTGACGGGCGACGCCTTCACCTATGCCGACCTGGCGCTGGGCATCTTCGCCGGCTATCGCTGGTTCAACTTCCCGATCGAGCGGC
>JADZDN010000291.1 GCA_020851015.1 Alphaproteobacteria bacterium
ACCGCCGCGACGACTGCCAGGCCGATCGTCAGCGCCGCGAGGTAGGTCCAGATATGCGGCAGCGCCCGGTCGGCATCGCAGCCGCCGATCGCGCAGGACGCGTAGTAGCCGATGCCGAACGGCGGGGCGAACAGGCCGACGCCCATCGCCAGGATCGCGATCATCGCGTAGTGCACCTCGTGCACCCCTACCTCGCGCGCGATCGGGAACATCAAGGGCCCGAACAGCACGATCGCCGGCAGGCCCTCGAGCACGCTGCCCAGCACGATGAACAGCACGATCGACAGCACGATGAACGACGCCCTGCCGCCGGGCACCTGGCCGATCGCGTGCGCCAGGTTCTGCGAGAAGCCGGACTGGGTGATGGCCCAGGCCATCGCCGTGGCGGCGCCGACGATCAGCAGGATCGCGCCGGACAGCGAGGCGGTGCGCGCCAGCATCGGCATCACGCGCGACCAGTCGAACCGGCGATAGACGAACAGGCCCACGATCAGCGAATAAACGATGCCGATGGTGGACCCCTCGGTCGCGGTCGCTACCCCCTCGATCACCGAGCTGCGGATCACGAAGGGCAGGGCCAGCGCCGGCAGCGCGACCACGAAGCTGCTGGCGAGCGGGCGCAGACCCGCGCGCGCCGGCAGCGCCCGCGTGTCGCGCCGCGAGCGATGCCAGACCACGACGCACAGCGCCAGGCCCAGCACGGCGCCGGGCAGAAGCCCGCCGGTGAACAGCGCGGCGATCGACATGCCGGTCACCGATCCCAGCGTGATCAGGATCAGGCTCGGCGGGATCGTTTCGGTCTGCGCGCCGGTGGCGGCGAGCAGCGCCGACAGATCGCCGCGGTCGGCGCCGCGCTTCTCCATCTCCGGGAACAGCGCTGGCGCGATCGCCGCCATGTCGGCCGCCTTCGAGCCCGAAATACCCGACACCAGGTACATGGCCGCGACCAGCACGTAGTGCAGCCCGCCGCGCACATGACCCAGAAGATTGGCCAGGAACCGCACCATCAGCGCGGCCATGCCGGTCATCTCGATCAACAGGCCCAGGAACACGAACAGCGGGATCGACAGCAGGATGAAGTGCGACATGCCGGCATCGAGCCGCGCGACCAGCACCGAAGTCGAAATCCTGGTGGTGAGCGCCAGGTAGCCGAAGGTCGCCAGCCCGAAGCTAAAGGCGATCGGCACGCCGGCGAACACCGTCAACGGCACCAGGATCAGGAAGAAGACGATCAGGTTGAGCCGCCCCAGCCCCATCAGCATCGGCTTGGCGAGCCACAGCGCCAGGCAGACCGCCAGCACCAGCGCCAGCGCGCGCAGCACGTCGCCGCGCGGCTGGTGGACCAGGCGCAGCAGGCCCAGCGCGATCATCAGCCCGATGCCGATCGGCATCGCCAGCGTGCGCCAGGTCATCGACAGCTCGAGCGTCGCGGTGATGACCACGGCTTCGAGTTCCACGTGCTTCAGCGACGCCGGCAGGATCATGACCAGGAAGGCAATGCTGGCGGCCAGCGCGATGGCCTCGAGCTGGCGCTGCGCCGCCGCCGGCAACCGGTTCGCCAGCGTCATCATGCGCAGGTTCTCGCCGCGCTGGAACGCCATCGCGCTGCCCAGCACCGCCAGCCACAGGAACAGGATCGAGGCCAGCTCGTCCGACCACACCAGTGGCCGGTGGAACACGTAGCGCGCCAGGATGCCGGCGAACAGGATCGCGATCTCGGCCGCCACCAGCACCGCGGTGGCGTAGCCGAGAAACGCGCCGATGGAGCGGTCGATCCACCCGACATAGCCGCGGTCGGCCGGCGCATCGATGCCGGCGGGCGCGGCGGCGCGCGCCTCAGCCACGGCCGCTCCGCCAGGCCTCGGCGGCGAAGGCCGCGAGCTCGCGGTTGTAGCGCGGCGCGTCCTCGTAGAACGGCGAATGCCCGCAGTCGTCGTACCACGAGATGCGGGCGCCCTTGATCGCGTCGGCGCACATCTCGGCCGCCAGCGGCAGGATCAGGCTGTCGCGCCGTCCATGCGTGATCAGCGTCGGCACGGTCACCGCCGCGAAGGCCGCGCGCACGGCGGCCGGATCGGTCTTCCACCCGGCGATAGCGTCGCGCACCTCGAACGGGATCATGAAGTTATAGGCGACGGCGGTGACGAAATCCCCCGGGTCCGGCTGCTTGTCGAAGCAGGCGCGCAGGAAGGCGATGGCGGCGGCGATGCGCCCGGGCAGGTCGCGCGCGGTGCTCTCCATCATCGCCTTCGAACCCGGTCCGACCACGGCGTCGACCTCGAACGGCCGCGCGGCGAGGATGTTGATGCCGCTCAAGCCGCGGTCGCCATAGGCCATCAGGTACTCGCGCAGCACGCGCCCGCCCAGCGACCAGCCGACCATCACCGGACGCTTCAGCCGCTTGGCGTCGATCACGGCCTGCGCCTCGTCCGCCCAGCGCCTTCCCTCGCGGTAGTACTTGGGATTGCGCGGCTTGTCCGAGAATCCATGGCCGCGCAGGTCGTAGGCGACCAGGCGGAAGTCGCGCGCCAATTCGCTGTGGCACTGGCGCGCGAAGGACAGGCTGCTCTGCGCCGCGCCGTGGATGAACACGATCTCGGGGCCCTCGGGATTGCCCCATTCGCTTACCGACACGGACACGCCATCGGGCGTGGTCACGCGTTCCGTGAGGGATGCGTGCAGCATGTTGGCACCGGCGTTTCCCCAGCGACCGGCCTGATTTTCTCAGGCACGCGTTGCGTCGGATATAGCACGGGCCGACAAGCCCCAACCTATGAGATTTGCGTGTGCGCTTTAGTCACAAGATGCGGCGGGAGACCAAGGGCCGTCGGGCGCGGCTACTTCTCGGTCAGGTCTTCCCAGAACTCCTTCACCTTGGCGAAGAAGCCCTCGGACTCCGGGCTGGTCGAGCGGCCCTTGGGACCGGCCTCGTCGAATTCCTTCAGCAGTTCCTGCTGGCGCTTGGTGAGATTCACCGGCGTCTCGACCGCGGCCTCGATGAACATGTCGCCGCGCGAGGGGGAGCGCAGCACGCTCATGCCCTTGCCGCGCAGACGGAACTGCGCGCCGGACTGGGTGCCGGCGGGGACGTTGACGCGCGCGCGGCCGCCGTCCACGGTCGGCACCTCGATCTGCCCGCCGAGCGCCGCCGTCGTCATCGGCAGCGGCACCTTGCAGAAGATGTTGGCGCCGTCGCGCTGGAACAGGCGGTGCGGCTGCACGGCGAGGAAGATGTAGAGGTCGCCGGCCGGCGCGCCGCGCAGCCCCGCCTCGCCTTCGGCGGCCAGGCGGATGCGCGTGCCTTCCTCGACCCCCGCGGGAATGTTCACCTG
>JADZDN010000292.1 GCA_020851015.1 Alphaproteobacteria bacterium
AGATCAAGACCGACCAGGTCATGGACAATTTCAAGAAGGACACGCGCGACCGCGTGGTGGTCGACCGCAACTACGAGGTCGGCCAGCGCTACCGCGTCCTGCCCGGCCAGGTCATGATCCGCAACAAACTCTATGTCATGACGGCCGAGGGCACGGGCGCGTTTCGCGCGCCGGTCAATCTGGTCGCGATCGGCGACGGGGTGCGGATCGAGATTCCCGAAGGCGCGCAGTTCCGCGTCTCCGACCGCGTGCTGGTCAATGGCCGGCTGGCCGGCCTGATCGCGCTGCCCGCACCGCCGCCCGGCGCGCCCGACATCCAGGCGATCTTCGCCAGCGACAGCGGGCTGCTGGTGCCGGCCAGCCTGCGGGGCGGCAAGGTCGCGCCGTTCACCGCGTTCGAGGTGCAGCCCAAGAACGCCCAGCTGCTGCCGATCGTGCAGGAATCGGTCAAGACCCGCGCCGGATACGTCAACTACGACGTGATCTACCATGGCAACGAGGTGCGCCAATTGGAATCCTGCACGCCGACGCGCGCGCCGGGCACGAAGCCGCCGGCGGCCGGCGCGCCGGCTCCCGCGACGGAATGCGGCACCGCACCGCATCTCGACCTGTCGGTCCTGCAGTACGACCGCGTCAATCCCGACGTGGTGGCGTCGGGCTCGCGCCGATTCTATCCGGTGCGCAACAGCCAGTTGGAACTGCCGGGGCTCAAGGTTACGATCCACGAAGCCACGGCCGCCCATGTGGTGTACGAAGTCACCAAGGACGACAACGCCTACAAGAAAAAGCCCTGACCGCCCCATTCGCCATGAACATTCGCCAGGTTGGAATCCTCGGCGCCGGCACGATGGGCGCCGGCATCGCACAGAACGTGATCGAGCACGGGCGGCGGGCCGTCGTTCTGGACGCGGACGCGGCGCAGCTCCGGCGCGGGATCGCTACCATCGAGCGCATGCTGGCGCGCGGGGTCGAGAAGGGCCGCCTCGAACCGGCCGACGCGGCGGCCATTCGCGCCCGGCTGGACGCGACGGACGACCTTGCGCAAGTCGCCGCCAGCGACCTGGTGATCGAGGCGGTGTTCGAGGATTTTGCCGTCAAGCGCGCGCTCTATCAGCGGCTGGCGCCGCTGCTGGGGTCCGGCACGCTGGTGGCGACCAACACCAGCGCGCTCGGCGTCGACGAGCTGGCGGATTTCGTGCCGGACCCGGCCCGTTTCCTGGGCCTGCACTATTTCAGTCCCGCGGCGGTCAACCGGCTGGTCGAGGTCGTGCGCGGCCCGCGCACGTCGCCCGCGGCGTTCGACCGCGCGCTGGGCTTCGTGCGCGGCTCCGGCAAGCAGGCGCTGGCCTGCCGCGACGGGCTGGGCTTCGCGATCAACCGCTTTTTCTGCCCCTACACCAACGAGGCCACGCGGCTGCACGACGACGGCCACGATCCGGCCGCGATCGATCTGGTGGCGCGCGCCAGCTTTGGCGCCGCGCTCGGTCCTTTCGCCGTGATGAACCTGACCAAGCCGCGCATCGCGCTGCATGCCCAGCGCTCGCTGGCCCGCCTTGGCGCCTTCTATGCGCCGGCCGAGTCGCTGCGGCGCGTGGGCGAGGCCGGCCAGACCTGGACGCTTGCCGAACCGCCGCCCGCGCTCGACCCGGCCCGCCAGGCGCAGGTCGCCGATCGCCTGCGGGCGGCCACCTTCCTGCCCGTGCTCCAACTCGTCGGCGAGGGCATCGCGACGCCGGCGGATGTCGACATGGGCGCGCGTATCGCGCTGCGCTGGGACGATCCGCCGGTGGCGCAGATGGACCGGCTGGGCCGTGACGCGGTGGCCAGGCTGCTGGAACCGTTGCTGAAACGATATGGTATCGAATCACCCGCCGCGCTGATTCGCGTGGGGAAGCTGGGTTTGCATCCCGCAGCGGCGGTGTCCTCTTAGAATCTCGCGCTAAGTTGTAGATTCGACACAGTGCCGTGCCCTGTCCCGCCGGTGGCGCGGATGCGTGCCAGCGCCCCGCGCGCGGGCGGCGGGCGACGATGTCGATAGGCCAAGGCTAACCGATTGAAATCTTGGCGCGCCCGGGAAGATTCGAACTCCCAACCCCCAGATCCGTAGTCTGGTGCTCTATCCAGTTGAGCTACGGGCGCGCGAGGACGGCGGACACTACTCGAAGCAAAAGACGATAGCAAGCATCGGATAAACCACGGAAAAACCCGGAAGTTCGCGGAAATCGCGCTTGTCGCTTGTGGATTGTTTAAGTAGACTCCGCGGGCTTCGTGACCTTGGCAGATAACGTAAGCATCGTCTGACAACACCGTCGCCGCGGTGACCGGCCCGATTGCCGGAGGGGAAGGCGAGCGAAAGGCCGCGCTTGGGGATGACTCCGCTGCGTAATTGCGTTGCCGTGGCCGCGCTTGGGCTGCTGGCAGCCGCCTGTGCCGGCGGCACCTGGCCCGCCCTCAAGGCCGGCCCGCCCGGTTCCTCCGCCGAGGCATCGACCCTTTCCAACCTGGCCGCCAACCCGCCGCAGCCCGACGTGCCGCAGGTCGCGGCTCCGGCCGCGCCCGCGACGCCGGCCCAGGTGATGGTAGCCCAGGCCGCCCAGCCGGCGCCGCAGCCCCAAGCTTCGCCGTACCCGGCCACGGGGGCCGCGCCCGCGGCGGCACCTGCCGCCAGCCCCGCCACGACGCCCGGCGCCCCCACCGGCACCTATGTCGGCCAGAAGGTCGGCCAGTTGCGCGGCGAGCTGGTGCGGCTGCAGGGCCTGATCTCCAGCCACAACGCCGAGCTGCAGCAGAACCGCGCCGACATGATCCAGCAGTCGCGGCTCTACCACCAGATCGTCGCGTCGATCAATTCGCGCCTGCAGGTCGGCACCACGCCCGGCAACCCCGAGCTGATCGCGCAGTGGAACCAGGCGCAGGGCGAGATCGACAAGCTGGACGGCGCGATCGCCAAGCTCAGCCGCCTGACCAACGCGACGGCTGGCGACGCCTCGATGGCCACGTATCTGCTCGATTCCACCCGCGCCGCCTATTCGCTGTCCGGCGCGGTCGACGAGGATCATCGCCAACTCGCCATCCTCGAGGACGAGATCAACCGCACGGTCGTCTTGATCGAGCGCCTGCTGAACGAGCTGAGCGAAGACTTGCAGCGCCAGAACAACTATCTCGCCGGCGAGCGGCGCAACCTGCAGCTTCTGTCCGTGGCCGTGAAGAACGGCGAGCTTTACGGGCCCAGCCTCTACAACCGTCCGTTCGTCAGCATGGGCCCGACCCCGACCCAGATGGCCGCGGCCGGCACGCCGGCGCCGCAGCCCCAGCCGCCCGGCAACCGGCGGCCGCTGGTGGTGGTCAAGTTCGACCGGCCGAACGTCGAGTACGAGCAGCAGCTCTATGCGGCGGTCAGCCAGGCGCTCGATCGAAAGCCGGACGCCATGTTCGACCTGGTGGCGGTGTCGCCGGCCAAGCCCGGTCCCGGACCCAGCTCGGGCGCCGCCGCCCGGCGCAACGCTGAGCACGTGATGCGCTCGCTGACCAACATGGGCCTGCCGCCCGCCCGGGTGACGCTGTCGGCCACCAACAGCGCCCAGATCCAGGCCAACGAGGTCCATCTGTACGTACGTTAGCGGCGGCCAGCCTGTTTCAGGCGAATTCCGCCCGTTCTTACATCCGAAATCCCCGTCCGACCGTATTTTCCCCATAACCCACGAATGGAACGTCGCGCTGCGGTGTTCATTCCAGGTGGATCGCCGCGGCATCGCGATGGAGGGGTCGGCCATGCGTGAAATCGGCAAATGCGCTGTTCTTGCCTTCGCCCTGGCACTCGGGCTTGGCGGTGCTCCGTTCGCACCGGCCGTGGCCGCGCCCAGCCTGGCTCAGGTATCGGGCGAGCCGATGGCCATGCCGGACGCCGACCGCGCCGCCATCCGACGGGTGATCGAAGGCCAGATGCAGGCCTTCCAGCGCGACGACGGGTCTTCGGCCTTTTCGTTCGCCGCGCCGGGCATCCAATCGATGTTCCAGACGCCCGACAATTTCATGACCATGGTCCGCACCGGCTATCAGCCGGTCTATCGTCCGCGCGCCGTGACGTTCAAGGATATCATCTCGTTTAACGGCGGCCCGGCGCAGCGCGTCATCGTGATCGGGCCCGACGGCGTGCCGGTGATCGCCGTCTATCCGATGAAGCAGATGGAAGACGGCACGTGGCGGATCGACGGCTGCTACATCCTGCCCTTCCGCCACGACGACGCCTGACGCATTGCCCTTGGGCCCGCCGCGCTGCTAAAAACCCGGCGCTTCAAGCGTCGGGGGTGGCCGTGACGGAGAAAGAGCGCTTCCAAAAGAACTTTCCCGTGTCCTGGGAGGAGCTGCATCGCAATGCGCGGGCGCTGGCCTGGCGCCTGGTCGATGCCGGCCCGTGGCGTGGGATCATCGCGATCACCCGCGGCGGGCTGGTGCCGGCGGCGATCATCGCGCGCGAGCTCGAGATCCGGCTGATCGACACGATCTGCGTCGCCAGCTACGATCACCAGGCGCAAAGCGAAGTGCAGGTGCTGAAAAGCGTCGAGGGCGACGGCACCGGCTGGTTGATCATCGACGACCTGGTCGATACCGGCAATACGATGCGCGCGGTGCGCAAGATGCTGCCCAAGGCGCATGTCGCCGCCATCTACGCCAAGCCGGCCGGCCGGCCGCTGGTGGACACCTTCATCACCGAGGTCAGCCAGGACACCTGGATCCATTTTCCCTGGGACCTCGAACCGCAATTCGCCCAGCCGATCGCCGGCAACCGGGCGCGAAAATAGGGCATGCCGGACAAACGGCTGTTCACGATAGGCTACCAGGGCGCCGGGCTGGATGCTTTCATTGCCTGCCTCAAGGCCAACGGCGTTACCACCCTCGCGGACATACGGTTTTCGCCGTTCTCGCGCCGGCCCGAGTTCTGCCAGGCTGCGTTGCGGCGTGCAATCGAGGCCGCGGGACTTTCCTACATTCACCTGAAAAGCTTAGGCAATCCTCCGGAATCGCGCGCTGCCGCCCAAGCCGGCGCGACCGATCGGTACCATACGCTGTTCCAACGCCATTTGGATACGGAACCGGCACGTACTGCTCTCGAAGCCGTACGCTCCCAGGCCGAAAGCGGTTCCGTTTGCCTGATGTGCCTGGAGCGCGACCCCGCGGATTGCCACCGGCTGATGGTGGCCGATCGCCTGGCGGAGACCGGTGCGCTGGTCGTGGCGCATCTCGACCCGGCCGGACCGGCCATGCCGGCCAAGCCCAGGGCGGACCAGCCGCGCCTGCTTTGATGCCTCCGGCGCGGCGCCTCGTAATGGACCCGAATGGTGGACGAAACCAGGATGAGGCTCGCGAGCATCGCCAGGATCATCGCGCGCAGGCTTCTTGATGGCGGCCGCGGGACTATCCCATACTTCCGGATCGAATTTCGCGCCGCCGTTGCTGCGACAGATGATCGCTGAGCGGTGAGGAGCCTGCCATGACCGATCCGGGGCCGCGTCGGCCCGCCCTTGCCGCACTGGTGGCGTGCGGCCTGCTTCTGGCGTCGTCCGTCTGGGCGCAGCGCGCGCCCGAGGCGCCGAGCGGCCGGGCCACGGCGACTGCCGCCGTCAAGGCCGAGCGTTTCATGCTGGCGGCGGCCAATCCGCTGGCGGCCGACGCCGGCGCGGCGATGCTGCGCCGGGGCGGCAGCGTGATCGACGCCGCCATCGCCGCCCAGCTCGTGCTCAACCTGGTCGAGCCGCAATCCTCGGGCATCGGCGGCGGCGCGTTCATCCTCTACTACGACGCCGCGTCGCGGACCACGACCAGCTTCGACGGGCGCGAGACGGCGCCGGCCGCCGCGCGGCCCGACCGCTTCCTCGGCGCCGACGGCCAGCCGATGAAGTTCATGGAGGCCGTGATCGGCGGCCGCTCGGTCGGCGTGCCTGGCCTGCTGCGCGCGCTGGAGCTGGCGCACAAGCTCCACGGCAAGCTGCCGTGGGAGGCGCTGTTCCAGCCGGCGGTCGAGCTTTCGGCCAAGGGCTTCGCGGTCTCACCGCGGCTCAACACCCTGCTCGCCGCCGAAAAGGCGCTGGGCAAGGTCGAGCCGGCCAACGCCTATTTCTACCGGCCCGACGGATCGCCCTGGCCGGTCGGCCACATCCTCGTCAACAAGCCGCTCGCCGAGGTGCTCGGCGCGATCGCGCGCGACGGCGCCGATGCGTTCTATCGCGGCGACATCGCGCGCGACATCGTCGCCACGATCGCCCTGGCGCCCGCCAATCCCGGCGACATGACCATGGCCGACCTGGCGGGCTACCGCGCGGTCGAGCGGCCGCCGGTCTGCGGGCCCTATCGCATCTGGGTGGTTTGCGGCATGGGCCCGCCCAGCTCGGGCGGTCTGACGGTGCTGCAGATCCTCGGCATGTTGCAGGAATTCGATCTCAAGGCGCTGAAGCCGCTCTCGGCCGAAGCCGTGCACCTGATGGCCGAGGCGATGCGGCTTGCCTATGCCGACCGCGGCCTCTACATGGCCGACGCCGATTTCGTGAAGGTGCCGGCGAAAGGCCTGGTCGATCCCGACTACCTGACGTCGCGCGCGGCCTTGATCCAGCCGGGCAAGGCGATGGCCAAGGCCGAGCCCGGCCAGCCGCCGCAGAAGGACACGCGCGTCCTGCCCGCGGACCGGGGACGCGACGATTCGCTCGAACTGCCCTCGACCTCGCAGATCTCGGCGGTCGACGCCGAGGGCAACGCCATCGCGATGACCACGACGATCGAGGACCAGTTCGGCTCGCGCCTGATGGTGCACGGTTTCCTGCTCAACAACGAATTGACCGACTTCGCCTTCTCGCCGACCGACCATGGCCGGCCGGTCGCCAACCGCATCGAGGCGCGCAAGCGCCCGCGCAGCTCGATGTCGCCGACGCTGGTGTTCGACCGCGACGGACGGCTGGTGATGACGGTGGGCTCGCCCGGCGGCAGCGCCATCATCAACTATGTGGTCAAGACGATCGTCGCCGTGCTGGACTGGGGCATGGACATCCAGCAGGCGATCGCGCTCGCCAATGTCGGCAGCCGCGGCGGCGCGACCGAGCTGGAGAAGGGGACCGAGGCCGAGGCGCTGAAGCCGGCGCTGGAAGCGATGGGGCACAAGGTCGCGGTGCTGGAGTTCACCAGCGGCACGCAGGGCATCGTCCGCGGCGCGGGCGGAACCTTGACCGGCGGCGCCGATCCGCGGCGCGAAGGCGTGGCGCGTGGCGACTGACGCCGCCGCGCGCCCCGTTCTGCGCCTGCTGCCGGGCCGCGACGCGCGGCTGAAGCGCGGCCATCCCTGGGTGTTCTCCAACGAGGTGGCGATGGACGCGGCGGCCAAGGCGCTGCCGCCGGGCGGGGCCGTGACCCTGCAATCGGCCGAGGGCCAGGCGCTGGGCGTGGCGATGTTCAACCCGCGCACCCTGGTCGCCGCGCGGCTGCTCGACCGCGACGCCAAGGCGCCGCTGGATGCCGCCTTCATCGCGCGGCGGCTCAAGCGCGCGCTGTCGCTGCGCGAACGGCTGTTCGACGCGCCCTATTACCGCCTGGTGCATGCCGAGGCGGACGGCTTGCCGGGGCTGGTGATCGACCGTTTCGGCGACGTCGTCGTCGCCCAGCTCAACACCGCCGGCATGGAACACCTGCGGCCCGTGCTGCTGCAGGCGATCGACCAGGTGCTGTCGCCCCAGGCGGTCGTGCTGCGCAACGACGGGGCGATCCGCGCGCTCGAGGGACTCGACCAGCGGGTCGCGGTCGTCAAGGGCGCGGTCGAAGGCCCGGTCAAGCTTGTGGAGAACGGCGTCGCATTTTTTGCCGATCTGCTCGGTGGCCAGAAGACCGGCTGGTTCTACGACCAGCGCGGCAATCGCGCGTTCATGGCCGCGCTGGCGCGGCGCGGCGTGGGCGGCCAAGGCGCCAGCGCCCCGCCGGCGCGGGTGATCGACCTCTACAGCCATACCGGCGGCTTCGCGGTGCAGGCTGCTTGCGCGGGCGCGGGCGAGGTGGTGGCGGTCGACCGCTCCGAGCCGGCGCTGGCGCTGGCGGAGCGCGCGGCGAAGGAGAACCGGGTCGCCCAGCGCTGCCGCTTCGTGCGCGCCGACATTTTCGCGGAGTGCGAGCGCCTGGCCGATGCCGGCGAACACTTCGACGTGGTGATCGCCGACCCGCCCGCCTTCGTGAAATCGAAGAAGGACCTGGCGGCGGGCGCGCGCGGCTACCGCAAGCTGGCGCGCATGGCCGCGCGGCTGACGCTGCCGGGCGGCATCCTGTTCATCGCCTCGTGCTCGCACAACATGGAGACCGAGACCTTCGCCGAGCAGGTCCGCCGGGGGCTGGCCGACGCCGGGCGCAGCGGCCGCATCCTGCGCGCGGCCGGCGCCGCCCCGGATCATCCCGTGCATCCCTACCTGCCCGAGACGGCCTACCTTAAATCGCTGGTGCTGGCGGTGGATTGAGGCGGCACTGCCGTTTCTCTCTACCCTTCCTTCTTTGTCATGCCCGCGCTTGTCGCGGTGCCATTCGATTTGTTGGTCATGATGTAGAGCCAACCGCTGGCCATGATGCTGGCACTTTGGCCGACGTGGATGGCCGCGACAAGCGCAAGGCTGTCCGGCTGAGCACTTGACGAATTGCACGAGAGCCGGCGCCGATCGGGTGTTTGACGAGTTTCGCGCGAGCCGGGACACCTTTTTCCAGTCCCCCCTCCCCCGAGCGCGACGACGCCTGTGGCGTCGCGCGGGGCGGGAGGGGGTTAGGGGGAGGGGCCGCACGCGCGCTTTCGCAACGTGGCTTCTCCTTCCAGTCGGACACCGCCAAGACGCCAAGGCACCGCAGAATAGAACCGAACCGCCACAGCATCGAGGACACAAGGCGGGAGCGC
>JADZDN010000293.1 GCA_020851015.1 Alphaproteobacteria bacterium
ACTTTCGCAGCGTGGCTTGTCCTTCCAGTCCGAAACCACCGGGACGCCAAGGCACCGCGGAATAGAACCGAACCGCCACCGCATCGAGGACACAAGGCCGGAGCGCGAGTTCTCCATCTCCGGCCTGGTGTCCGTCATCTCGTGGCGGTGCGCCCTTCTCTTCTACCTTGGTGTCTTGGTGCCTTGGTGGTTTCCGCGATTGCCAGGCGGGCCATGCTTGCCGGGCGGTGGCGCGGTTCCCCTTCCCTAACCCCCTCCCGCAAGGGGAGGGGGGACCAAACACGAAATCTACCCGGCGGGGTTCGCGAGCCGGACAGCCGTGGTACGCGCCCGGGCATGACAGCGCATAGAAAGTTGGCTTGGCGTCTACTGGTGAAACACGATCGTTCCGCCCAGGCTTGGGCCGCCGTCCACGGAGATCACGCCGGCGACCGACTTGTCCGCCGTTACGCCGTGCGCGTCGAGAAACCGCTCGGTCTCCTTGAGGTCGCGCACCCGCACGCCGTAGGCGGCGACGAAGGGCAGCGGCGCGTTGCCGCTGCGCGGCGTATTCGGGCCGCCCAGCATCGCCGTGCCGCGATCGAGACGAAAGACGGCGGTCTGGTCGGGCCGGCGCTCGGGCTTGCGGCCGAGGAAGCGTTCGTAGCGTCCCACCGCCTCTTCGAGGTCTCCGACGACGATGATCACCGAGGCGAGCGCCTGGGCGCCGTTGGGATGGTTGACCCAGCGCTCCTGCCACAGCAGCTCGGGCGTGTGGTGGATGCAGTACTGGATGCGCCCCTCGGCCATGCCGCCGGGCGCGGCGCGCACGACGGAGAACCGCGCCAGCCCCTCGCCGTCCGGCGTGCCGATCTTGCGTGACAGCGCGACGGCGGGCGGCGGATCGAAGCCGTTCTGCTTCAGGCGGCTTACCACGCGCTCGGGATCGTGCTCGCCGAAGCAGACGATGTGCAGGCCGACGTAACGCGCCATGCCTTCGCGCAGCGCCTTGGCGTTGGGCGTCTCCGCCCCCTTCTCGACCCCCAGCACCTCGATATACCCCTCGCCCAGCATGATGCAGCGGTTGCCGGTGCCGGCGGGCGCGGGCGCATCGCCCGGCTTGGGCGGCAGGCGCTGGCTGGAGTAGGGCGTGAGCGTGAAGCCGAGCTGCTCCATGCGCCGGGACGCCGGCTCGATGTCCGGCACCCAGTGCGCGACGTGGTCGAGCGCGATGCCGCCCGGGCCAGGCACCTGCTTGTCGGCGGCGCTCATTTCAACGTCTCCACCGCATAGTGGCGCACGCGCTCCTCGTCGACCTTGATGCCGAGGCCGGGCGCGCGGGGCACCACCACACGGCCCTTGACCGCGGGGAAGGGCTCGGCGAGCAGATCGCGCTCGAGGAAATAGGTCGCCTGGTAGAACTCGCAGCCCAGCGAGATGTTGGGCGTGGCGGCGATCATATGCGTGCCGGCGAGATGGGCGATGCCGGTCTCGAACATGTCGCCGCCGTAGCAGGCGATGCCCGCCGCCTCGCAGATCGCCGCGATCTTGCGCCCCGCCATCATGCCGCCGTGCTTCATGATCTTGGTCGAGACCAGGTCGGCCATGCGCTGGCTGGCGACCGTCAGCGCGTCGGTGGCGGTGAACACGCTTTCGTCCGCCAGGATCGGCGTGTCGAGCGCGCGCGTGATCTCGGCCAGCGCCGCGCGCTGGTTGCCGGGCACCGGCTGCTCGATGAAGGTCGGCTTGAACGCCTCGACGTCGCGCAGCTGGCGGATCGCGTCGTGCGCCTGCATGCCCTGGTTGTAGTCGATACGCAGCTCGGCGTCGGCCGGGATTTCCTTGCGGAAGCGCTCCATGCGCTTGAGGTCCTGGGCGTGGCCGGCGAAGCCAGTCTTCATCTTGAACCACCGCAAGCCCTCGCCGTAGAGGCGCTTCACCGTGTCCATGTCGCGGTCGAAATCGGGATCGGCGACCGAGAAGGACAGCGGGATGTCGTCGCGGCAGCGCCCGCCCAGCAGTTCGGCGACCGGCAGGCCCGACGCCTGGCCGACGATGTCGAACAGCGCCATCTCCATCGCCGCCTTGGCCTCGGGATGGCCGACGACGGCGTGGTCCGCCTTGTCCATCAGCTCCGCGATCCGCGTCGGGTCGGCGCCCACGAGGATCGGGCGCAGATAGACGTTGAGGGCCGCCGTGCAGGCCTCGATCGTGCCGGTGAACACGGCCCAGGGCGCGGCGTCGCCCCAGCCGGTGATGCCGGCATCGGTCTCGAGCTTCAGGATCGCGTTCTTGACCGAGCCTTCCACGTCGCCGGAGCCGTGGCGGCGCTTGATGCGGACGGGAATGCGGGTGACGTAGACGGTGGCGGCGGTGATGCGGATAGGGTTCATGGTCTCCCCGGATGGGCGGACGACAGCGGGAACACCACGTTGCCGCATCCGGGCCGGCGCGACAAGCAGTGGCTCGTTGACCCGCCGCATCCCGCGCGCCTAGCGTCGGGGGCATGCGCGAATGTCCAATCGCCGTCATTGGCGCCGGCCCGGCCGGCGCCTCGGCCGCCCTTCACCTTGCGGACGCGGGCGCCGACGTCCTGCTGATCGACGACAAGGCCGAGGCGGGCGGAGCGGCCTTTCCACCGCCATCCGACGAGGAGCCTGCCTTCCTGTGGCCGGACCGCGCCTATCGCGGCGAGGCGCTGCGCCAAGCCCTGCGGGACCGCGCCGGGCGCATCACCTGCTGGCAGCGTCGCCGGGTCGAGGCCATTCGTGCGGACCACGGCCTATCGGTACGCGATATGGAAACCGGTGGCTGCGTCGAACTCCACGCCGACGCCGTGATCGTGGCCACCGGCGCGGAGACGATTTCGCCGCACGTCCCCGGCGCATCGCTGCCCGGGGTGATGTCGCTCGGCGATCCCAACGCGCTGGTTGCGGCCGCCCGCGAGCGGCCGGGCGCGCGCATCGTGCTGGCGGGCGGCGGGCCGCTGCTGTGGTTTACCGCCGCACGCTGCGCCGCCGCGCGCCTCGCGCTCGCGGGCGTCATCGACGCGGCCGCGTTGCCCCACCCGCGCCACCTCCTGCGCTTTCTCCGCCAGCCCGGGCTGCTGTCCCAGGGCCTGGGATGGATGCGCGCGGTATGGAGCAGCGATGCGCAGATATGCCGCCGGCACGCCGTGACGGCGATCCTGGGCGAGGGCCGGGTCCAGGCGGTCGCGTTCGCGCCGGTCGGCAACGGCACGCCGCAGCGGCATGCCGCGGCCGACCTCGTCGCCATCGGACACGGGCTTCGGCCCGCCGTCGCGTTGCTGCGGGCGGCCGGCGCCAGCGTCGACCGGGACGCGCCGCGGGGGCTTTGGCTTCTGCGGCGCGATGCGGACTTGCAGACCAGCCTGCCCGGCATCTTCGCCGCTGGCGACGCGGGCGCGCCCGACGGTGCGGACGCCGCGCTTGCCGAAGGCGCGATCGTCGCCGAGGCCGTGCTGCGGCGCTCCGGCCGCAAGGTCGGCGCGGCGCTGGCGGTCGCGGCCGATGCGGCGCGGCGCAGGCGCCGGTCGCTGGCGGCGTTCGCCGCGGCGCTGGACAACTGGACCGGTCCGCGCCCCGGGTTGCCGGGCGGGGATCAGCGCGAGACGTAGCAGATATTGGCGAAGGTGGTGCCGTCCTCGGCGGGCTCGAAGTCCACCGAGATGCGATAGTCCTTGCGCGGCTTGAATTGCAGCACTTCCTTGCCGCCCATCGCATAGGCCTTTTCCGGCGCCAGGGAAAAGCGTCGCGTCGCCGCCGTGAGCAGATCCAGCTTGTGCACGCCGAACATCGACGCGCAGCACCGGGTCTTCAGGCTGTCGTAGAACACCAGCACCTGTTCGGGCGGCGCTTCGGGCGTGGTCCAGGCGAAATCGAACCCGCCGCCGATCATCGCGGCCTGAAGCGGCCGCCACTTCTGCTGCTGGGCGCGCGCCAGCACGTCGGTGGGCTGCGCGCGGGTCTGGTAGCACGCATCAGCGAAGGCGACCGTCAGCGTGTTCTCGATCGCCCGCTTGTTGGGATCCCAGGCGGCGATCGCAGCCTGCCCGGGGAACACCGTCTGCACGGCGCCATCCTTGCCCGCGCGCGGTCCCGATGCGACGGCGCCCGGCGGCCGCGCCGTGGCGGGTGCTGGGGCTGCCGCAGGGGGACTGGCCGCAGGGGGCGTGGCCGCAGGGGGCGTGGCCGCGGCCGGATTGCCTACCGGCGGCGCGGCGGCCGGCGCGGCAGGCGGGATCGCCTGCGCCACGACGGTGGTATCGGCCTTCGACGGTTCGGCCGGAGCAGGATCGGCGGGCGGTGCGCTGGCTGCCGGCGGCAAGGCGGCCGGTGGATCGGCGGGCTGCGGCGCCGGGATGACGGAGGGGGACGGCACCGGCGGCGGCGCGGCCGCCTGGACCGCGGGCGGCACCGCCGCCTGGACCGCGGGCGGCACCGCCGCCTGGACCGCGGGCGGCACCGCCGCCTGGACCGGCGGCGGCATCAGCCGCACATCGGAGATCGTGACCGAGATCGGACCGCGTTGGACCACGTTGGCCGCCTGGCGCAGACGCAAGGTCGCGCTGCGGTTGTCGTAGACCAGCGAATAGATGCGCGTGCGCCAGTTATTGACCACCTCGTCGATCGCCGCCTTGATCGACAGGCGCTCCTCGAGCAGCCTTGCGAAGCCCGCCACGTCGACATCCTGGGCCACGACGCCGCAATGCCCCTTGGCATCCAGCCCCAGGATGATCGAACCCCGCTCGGACGGGACGTACCACGCCTCGTCCGTGCCCAGGCGCTTGATCAGATCGGCCGGCACCGGGGCGTACTTCATCTCCCGCGCGCCGTCCCGGACCAGCTTCGGATTGGCCATGTTGGCCAGGCAGTGGACGCGGAATCCGTCGAACGCCTCGCGCGCCATCGGCTCGACCGCGTCGGTTGCCTGGGCGGACGCGGGGCCGAGCCACAGCGCCCAGCCAGCGGCAAGCGCGGCGGTCGACGCGAAACACATTCTGGCCACGCGCATGAACCTCACCGGCGCAATCCGTGCTGATCGATACCCTGGAAATCCGCCGGCGAATGATGGACGGGCAGCCACCTCATGACAAGCTTTCCGGCAGGGAAGGGCTGCTCTAGACTGGCCGATCCATCGGACCCGCGACACCCAGGAAGGTTTCGCCCGACGTGTCCCTGTTCCACCGAACCCCGCCTGGCAGCAGCGGCCTGCGCCACATCGCCTTGGGCTGCGCGCTGGCGGTCGTGGCGGCCTGCATAGCCGGCGCACAGGACGTGCGGTTCTTCCGCATCGGCACCGGTTCGGCCAGCGGATCGTATTTCCCGATCGGCGGCGCGATCGCCAGCGCGATCTCCAACCCGCCCGGGTCGCGCGAATGTGACAAGGGCGGAAGCTGCGGCGTGCCGGGCCTGCTGGCCGCCGCGCAGTCGACGCAGGGCCCGGTCGAGAACATCGCGCTGATCGCCAAGGGCTCGCTGGATTCCGGACTTGCCCCGGCTGACCTTGCCTACTGGGCGTTTCACGGCACCGGCCCCTATGCCGACAAGGGCGCCGTCAAGAACCTGCGCGCGATCGCCAATCTCTATTCCGAGGTGATCCATGTCGTCGTGCGCGCCAACGCGGACATCCAGAGCATCCGCGACCTGAAGCTGCGGCGCGTGTCGCTGGGCGAACAGGCGTCGGGCACGCTGGTCAACGCCCGCGCGGTGCTGAAGACCTACGGCCTGTCCGAGCTGGACGTCCTGCCGTTCTATCTGCAGCCGGGCCCCGCCGCCGATTTGCTGGCGAACGACGGCATCGACGCCTTCTTCGTCAACGCCGGCCCGCCGGTCGGCGCGATCGCCGAGCTTGCGCGCACCACGCCGATCCGGCTGCTGTCGATCGCCGGCGGCGAGCGCGAGGAGCTGCTCAAGCTCTATCCGTTCCTGTCCGCAAGGATCATTCCCGGCGGCACCTACGAGAACGTATCGGGGATCGAGACGCTGGGCGTCGGCGTGCAGTACCTGGCCACGACCGAGCTGGACGAAAAGCTGGTCTACAGCATTACGCGCGCCCTGTGGCATCCGAACACGCAGAAGCTATGGGAAAACGTCGGGCCCTTGGCGCAGACCGTGAAGCTGGAATCGGCGCTGGACGGGCTCAGCGTGCCGCTTCACCCCGGCGCCGCCCAGTTCTATGCCGAGAAGAACCTGGCGGCGCCGCAGCAGTGAGGCTTCAGGCCGCCGCGATCCATTCCTTCATCGCCGGCAGGTCCAAGATCGCCTTCGCATAGGCGGCCGACACGTCGTCCATCGTCACGCCGTAGGTGACGAAGCGCGTCGCCACCGGCGCGTACATCGCATCGGCGATGGTGAACCTGCCGAACAGGAAAGGTCCGTCTCCCTGGGTGCCGAAATCGCGCCGGCACCGGTTCCACAGTTCCTTGACTCTCGCCACATCGGCGGAAAGCTCGGGCGTCATCGCGGGAGTCGGATGGCGCGCCGCGACATCCATTGACATGGCCTGACGGAGCGGGCCGAAACCGGCATGCATCTCGGCCGACACCGAGCGGGCGCAGGCGCGCGCGGCCTTGTCAGCCGGCCAGAGCCCGGCCTGCGGGAACGCCTCGGCCAGGTACTCGCAGATCGCCAGCGAATCCCAGATCGCGAGCCCGTCATGCTTGAGCACCGGCACCTTCCCCGTGGGCCCATGCGCCAAAGCCTTGGCGCGCGTTTGCGGGGTGCGCAGGTCGATCAGCGTCTCCTTGAAGGGGCGGCCGATCATCTTCAACGCCAGCCACGGGCGCAGCGACCAGGACGACCACGCCTTGGTGCCGATGACGAGTTCCAAGCCGGCCATGAACGCGCACTCCATCGGTTCGGGGGCCGGATTGTTGCCGCGCCGCACGAGGCTGACAAGTCCGTGTCCCAACTCACCGAACAGGGGCACGTTCATCGACCTGGCGGTAGCCACGAGAGGTGGCGCGGGCAGCGCCCTTTGCCGCCGCCGCCCCTTTTCCCCGCCGGCGTTTCCAGGCATGGTGCGCCCCGACACGGGGGAGACATTGCATGCTGGATTGCTTCGCCCCGCGCCCCAGCGCGGAAGCCGTGCCGATTTTGCCGGTCGCGGCCACGGCCCTGAAACGGATCCTGGACCGCGAACCGACCCGCGTCGTGGCCTGGCTGGAATCGACGGGATTCACCGGCGCCGCCGGCCAGGTGGCGATGCTGCCCGGCGACAATGGCCGGCTGGCCCGCGTGTTCGTCGGCGTCGAGGGGGACGACCTGCTGTGGGCGCTGGGCGACCTGCCGGGACGGCTGCCGGCCGGGCGCTACCGGCTCGATGGCGCGGCCGACGCCCGCCAGGCGACCCGCGCGGCGCTGGGCTGGGCGCTGGGCAGCTATGCCTTCACCCGCTATCGCAAGCGCGAGCGCAAGGCGATCGACCTGGTGTGGCCCAAGGAGGCCAATCGCGACCACGTCCAGCACGCCGCCGAGGCGGTCTACCTGGTGCGCGACCTGATCAACACGCCGGCGGCCGACATGGGTCCGGCCGAGTTAGCCGATGCCGCCAGGGCCCTGGCGCGCAAGCACGGCGCGAAGATCCAGGTCACCGTGGGCGATCAGCTTTTGAAGCACAACTTCCCCATGGTGCATGCGGTGGGCAAAGGCAGCGCCCGCGCCCCGCGGATGATCGACCTGAGCTGGGGCGCGCGCGGGCCGCGCATCACCCTAGTGGGAAAAGGCGTGTGCTTCGATTCCGGCGGGCTGGACCTGAAGCCCTCCAGCGGCATGAAGATGATGAAGAAGGACATGGGGGGTGCCGCGCACGCGCTTGGCCTCGCCTCGATGATCATGGCGGCGAAACTGCCGGTGCGCCTGCGCGTGATCGTTCCGGCGGTCGAGAACATGGTGTCGGGCACGTCCTTCCGGCCGCTCGACGTCGTGCCCACGCGCAAGGGGCTGACGGTGGAGATCGGCAACACCGACGCCGAGGGCCGGCTGATCCTGGCCGACGCGCTGGCGCTGGGCGACGCCGACAAGCCGGCGCTGATGATCGACTTCGCCACGCTGACCGGCGCGGCGCGCGTCGCGCTGGGTCCCGACCTGCCGGCCCTGTTCACCGACAACGACGACCTGGCCAACGACATCCAGCGCCACGCCACGGCCGAAGCCGACTCGGCCTGGCGCCTGCCGCTGTGGCGCGGCTATCGTTCGGGCCTGGACAGCAAGGTCGCCGACCTCAACAACATCGCGGATTCGGGCTTTGCCGGCGCGATCTATGCAGCGCTGTTCCTGAAGGAGTTCGTGTCCGACACCACGCCCTGGGCGCATTTCGACCTCTACGCCTGGAACAGCCGCGCACGTCCCGGCCGGCCCGAGGGCGGCGAGGCGGTGATGCTGCGCGCCCTGTTCGCGCTGGTGAAGGAGCGCTTCGGCGGCTGACCCTCTTGCGCGCGACGGCGCGGCGCAGCTAGGGTTCGGTTCGCTATCGCAACGAACACGGCCGACGGAACCGTATGCCCAAGAACCTGACCGCCCATGTAGGGCTGGACCTGTGGCGGCGCGCGCTAGTGGGCAGCGTCGCCGGCGACGGGCCGGACCTGACCGCGCGCCAGATGGCGCTGATGCTGACCGTCTACCTGACGGCGCCGCCGCACACCGTGCGCGGGCTGGCCGCGACGCTGAACGTGTCGAAGCCGGCCGTCACCCGCGCGATCGACCGGCTGAGCGAACTCGACTACCTGCGCCGCAAGCCGGACGAGGCCGACCGGCGCAGCATCCTGCTGCAACGGACAATCCGCGGCTCGGTCTTCCTGCGCGACTTCGGCGAGCAAATCGTCCGCGCGGGCAAGGCGGTGGAGGAGTAGCGGCGCGGCGTTCGGCGCTCCTCATCCTTCGAGACGGGCCTTCGGCCCTCCTCAGGATGACGCGTTTCTTTCATTAAACACCAAAGAAACGCGTCATCCTGAGGAGGGCCG
>JADZDN010000294.1 GCA_020851015.1 Alphaproteobacteria bacterium
CGCGACCAGCGCATCCTGCGCGTGCGCCGCGCGGGCGACGACTTCAGCGTCGAGGAGCTGTGGACCGTGCGCTTCGTCCCGCTGGTTCCCCAGGCCCCGCCACCGGAACTGCACGTGTGATGGGTACGCGAATTCCAATCTTGTCCCCCCTCCCCAGCGCGGCGGCGCGCAGCGTCGTCGCGCAGGGAAGGGGGGACTCCAAGAAAGGGCGGCGGGCTGTGGCAGCAATGCTTCTGGCCGCTGTTCTGCCCGCTTGCGCGATGCTCGAGCCGGATACGCGCGACGTGCCGAAGGTGCGACCGGTGTCGATGGCGGCATCGCAGGGTGCGCCGGTGGTGCTTGCTTCGGCGCCGGCCCCCGCCACGGCGACCGTGCCGCGCACCTATACCGTCGCGCGCGGCGACACGCTCTACGGCATCGCGCGCCGCCATGGGGTGCAGCCCGGCGAGATCGTGAAGCTCAACGGGCTCGACGCGCCCAATGCGATCAATGTCGGCCGTATCTTGCGCCTGCCCGGCGAGATGCCCGCGCCGGCGACGAGCGTGGCCGGCGAGGTGCCGGCCGCGATCCAGGCCGCGGCCCTGGTCCGCCAGCCTGTGCCGGGCACCTCCGCGCCGGCAAGCGCGCCGCGCAATTCGGTCAGCGCCGTTTCGCTGCCGCCGCCGGGTTCGCCCCTGCCGCCGGTCCCCCCGGCCGTGGAGGTCAAATCGGCCGAATCCAAGCCGGCCGCCCCGGCGGCTGCTTTGCCCCAGACCGCCGCGGCGCCGCCCGCGTCGCTTTCGCCGCCCGCCGCATCGTCGCCCGCGTCGCCATCCGGGCCGGCAGCATCGCCGCCAATGCCGGGCAAGTCGCCGTCGGACGAGACCTTACCGGCACCGCGCGGAGCCGCAGCGACCTTGGCGCCGGGTCCGGCCGCGTCGCCGCTGAATGTCGCGCTTCCCGCGCCGCCGCCGCGATCCATGCATGGCTTCATGATGCCGGTGGACGGCAAGGTGATCGCCTCGTTCGGGCCGCAGGTGGGCGGCTTGAGCAATGACGGCATCAACATCGCGGCGCCCAGGGGCGCGGCGGTCAAGGCGTCGGAGCACGGCGTCGTCGTCTACGCGGGCAACGAGCTGCGCGGCTTCGGCAACATGCTGCTGATCCGCCACGAGGGCGGCTGGATGACCGCCTACGCGCACCTCGGCACGATGGCGGTCTATCGCGGCAACAAGGTCGAGCGCGGCCAGCCGATCGGCACGGTCGGCATGACCGGCAACGTGACCAGCCCGCAGCTCCATTTCGAGATCCGCCAGGGCAAGCAGCCGGTCGACCCGGAAAAGCAGCTCGCCGGATCGCCGGCGCGCACGGCCCAGCTGGGCGCGCTGCGCTAGCCGCGCATCAGGATCCCTTCGGCCGCTCGATGCGGTAGAGCCTTGCCTTGCCGTCGCCCGCCGATCCGATCGGCGTGAAGTTCTTCGGCAGGCGGATCGCGGCATGGGCCTCGTCGATCAACAGCAAGTAGCCGATTCCGATCTGGTTCATCCGGTCGAGGTATTGGTCGAGCAGGCGTTGGATGTCGGCATCGGTTCCATTGGCCGGCACGTAGATTACCGGCGGGCGAAACGCCTTGTCGGCATAGGCGGGGGCATAGCGCACCGGCGCGGCGGCGTCGTTCGGATAGGCGTAGAGATTGGGAACGAAGGCCGAGCGCTGGGGCACGAACATCGATGGGAATTCGTGCAATGGCGGGAAGGTCAAGTACTGGTCAGACCGCACGATCGTCGCGCCCGCGACTTTCGCCCCGGGCTCGACCATCGTGGTCAGCCGCATGAGACCGGCGATCAGCGGTTCCGACTTGCGCCATTCGATCGCGACATGCGCGATCTGCGCGCCGAGCACGCCGAACGCCAGCGCCGCCTGCAGTATCCGGGCGCGCGCCGTTGACGCCTTCCAGTCGAAGCTCAGCATTGCCAGCATCACCACCGGAACCACCATGCGCCGGTCGGCGGCGTAGCTGGAGAACAGGATGTCCGGCATGATCATGTAGAGCGCGGCGAAGATGGCGATCGCCAGGAAGAACTCGCGCCTGAGCGTTGCCCGGCCAAGCCACCAGGCGATCGCCAGCGCCGCGCAGGGGATGGCGAGCAGCAGCAGTTCAAGCGGCAAGTCGTAGCCGGGCAGCAGCACCACCGGCGCGGCGAGCTTGTCCTTCAGCGGCCGCCATTGCGTCGACCCGATGCCGCCCACCGTCGGGCTGACGAACAGGAACACGCAGATGCTCGGCACCGCCTGCGCGACCGCCAGGGCGCCGCGCGTGCGCACCCAGTGCCAGAAGCGCAGGTCGCGCAGCAGATAGGTGAACTCGTAGCCGCCGACGCAGACCGCGTAGACGCCGAAGGCGTAGAGGTGGCCCAGATAGACGCCGAAGCTGAACAGCGTTCCGACCACGAGCCGCGCCACCGGCCGCTCGCGCAGCGCGATCCAGGCGGCGAAGCCGATCATCGCCCAGCCGAGGCTCAGCAGGAATTCCAGGAAGCCGGAGGTGAAGTAGCGATTCAGCACCAGCACGCCCGCCATCATCGGCACCAGCGACCAGTAGCCGTGCAGCGCGCGGTGGACCGCGATGCCGCCGGCCAGCAGGCTCGCGAAGCTGACCCACACGGTGATCTTCCCGACCGTGTGGATGTCGAGGAACGGCATCAGCACGTAGGCGAGCGCGTCGAGGCCGAGATTGGGCTGGAAGCGCCAGAACGGCACGTAGTACTGCGCCAGCAGCTGGTCGACGGCCGTGCGCGCGTGGATGAAGAACAGCGCGAGGTTGTAGGGATAGTCCGCCAGGGGCGGCGCGCTGACCGAGAAGACCAGCCAGCCCATGGCCGCGACGGCCAGTCCGGCGAGGACCGCGACCTCCACAAGCTGCGCGTTTGTTTTCGAACGCTCCGCGGTTTCCGCGGCGTTCACCGAGCCGGTGAGCGGTACATCCGTCATTCCTGACCATCCAGTCGCCGCGATACATCCGCGGCGGCTCCATTCGAGGCGGACCGTAAAATTGCCAGACTCGAATATCAACTATTTAGATAAAAAACAACCTAATACCTGCCAAATGGTTAATAGAGCCGGACCCGAACGCCCGAGTTGCGTCAGGGGATTTCCAGTTTCTTGCCCAGCCGGCCCGCCAGGTCCTGCACGAACTGCCACGCGACCCGCCCCGATCGCGCGCCGCGCGTGACCGACCATTCGTTGGCCGCGGCATGGAGCTGGTCGGTCGGCATGGAAAGGCCGAACCGCTTGGCGTAGCCCTCGATCATCGCGAAATACGTGTCCTGGTCGCACTGGTGGAATCCCAGCCACAGGCCGAAGCGGTCGCTGAGCGAGACCTTCTCCTCGATCGCCTCGCCCGGGTTGATCGCGGTCGAGCGCTCGTTGTCGATCATGTCGCGCGGCATCAGGTGGCGGCGGTTCGAGGTCGCGTAGAAGATCACGTTGTCGGGCCGGCCCTCGACACCGCCCTCCAGCACCGCCTTCAGCGACTTGTAGCTGGCATCCTGGCCGTCGAAGCTGAGGTCGTCGCAGAACAGGATCGCGCGGCGCCCGGCCTCGCGCACCAGGCGCAGCAGCGGCGGCAGGGATGGGGTGTCCTCGCGATGGATCTCGATCAGCGCCAGGCGGGCGGTCCCCTCGGCGTTCACGGCGGCGTGCACCGCCTTGACCAGCGAGCTTTTGCCCATGCCGCGCGCCCCCCACAGCAGCGCGTTGTTGGCGGGCAGCCCCTTGGCGAAGCGCCGCGTGTTGTCGAGCAGGATGTCGCGCTGGCGGTCGATGCCGCGCAGCAGCGCCACGTCGACGCGGTTGACGCGCTCGACCGGATCGAGCGTGCCGGTCTCCGCGTGCCAGACGAAGGCGTCGGCCGCGGCGATGCTCGCGGCGGGCCGCGCCGTCGGCGCCAGGCGGTCGAGCGCGTCGGCGATCCGCCGTAGCAGCGGCGTCAGGTCCTCGGGCGCTTGCGCCATTGCAGTGGTTCCATCGGGAAGGGGCCGCGGACCCTATCAAACCGCCCTTGTGGCGGCAATCCGGCGGCCGCAAGCGCGTGTCGCCCCGTGGCTCGCCGGATTGCAATTCCCGCGCCGGTCGCTATAGTCCGCCGCCCGGCGAGGGGCTGGAAACAAAAAGGGATCGCGACGGATGTGGATTAGCCCGGCATATGCCCAGGCGGCCGGCGGCGGCGCGGGCGGATTCGATTTTATCTCGCTGGCACCGCTGGTGCTGATCTTCGTCGTCTTCTATTTCCTGCTCATCCGGCCGCAGCAGCAGAAGATGAAGCAGCACCGGGCGATGCTGTCGGCCATCCGGCGCAACGACCGCGTGCTGACCGGCGGCGGCATCATCGGCACGGTCACCAAGGTCGCATCGGAGACCGAAGTCATCGTCGAGATCGCCGAGGGCGTGCGCGTGCGCATCGCACGCGGCACGATCGCCGAAGTGCTCTCGCGCACCGAGCCGGTGGCGGCGGCCGGCGGCGCGCCTGGCGCGGGCGGCAGCAGCGGCGAGGCAAAGCCCGCCGAACAGAAGCCGCAAGGGCTCTCCGGCCTTCTCTCCGGCCTGGGCCTGGGCGGCAAGAAATAGCGCCGACGGCGCGGTGCCGGGAGTGACGGCATGATCCATTTCCCGCCCTGGAAGATCGCGCTGGCGGTGATCGTCTGCCTGCTGGGCGTGGTCTACGCCTTGCCGAACCTGCTGAGCGAGCAGACGGCGGCGCGCCTGCCCGGCTGGCTGCCGCACAAGCAACTCGTGCTCGGCCTCGACCTGCAGGGCGGATCGCACCTCCTGCTCGAAGTCGACACCGACTCCGTGCTGAAAGACCGGCTCAACTCGCTGGTGGACGGCGTGCGCACCACGCTGCGCAAGGACCGCAGCGTCCAGTACACCGGCCTGGCGCTGGACCGCGACGCCGTGGTGTTCCGGCTCAACGACCCCGCCAAGATCGACCCGGTGAGCAAGGCGATCCGCGAGGACGAGCCGGACGCCGAGGTCGCCAACGACGGCCCGCAGTTCCGCATCGGCTTCCGCAAGGCCGAGCTCGACGCCAAGCGGCGCTCGGCGATCGAGCAGTCGATCGAGATCGTCCGCCGCCGCATCGACGAGATGGGCACGCGCGAGCCGATCATCCAGCGCCAGGGCGAAAGCCGCATCCTGGTCCAGCTTCCCGGCGTCAAGGATCCCGAGCGCGTCAAGGACATCCTGGGCCGCACCGCCAAGCTGACCTTCCGTTTCGTCGACGAGGAGACCAGCCTGGAGGACGCCAAGGCCGGCCGCATCCCGCCCAGCAGCGAATTGCTTAAATACGAGGAGCGCGGCGGCGCGGGGTCGGAGATCGTGGTGCGCCGGCGCATCATGGTCAGCGGCGAGAACCTGACCAACGCGCGCGCCAGCTACGACGAGTACAGCCGCCCCGCCGTTTCGTTCAAGTTCGACAGCGTCGGCGCGCGGCGTTTCGGCGAGGCCACGCGCGACAACGTCGGCAAGCTGTTCGCCATCGTGCTGGACAACAAGGTGATCAGCGCGCCGCGCATCCAGACCGCGATCCTGGGCGGCAGCGGCATCATCACCGGCAGCTTCACCACCCAGCAGGCGCAGGACCTGGCGCTGCTGCTGAACGCGGGCGCGCTGCCGGCGCCGCTGAAGATCATCGAGGAGCGGTCGGTCGGGCCCGAGCTGGGCGCGGATTCGATCCAGGCCGGAGTCTATTCCTGCATCGTGGGCTTGGCGCTGGTCGTGCTCTACATGGTGGGCGCCTACGGCCTGTTCGGTCTGTTCGCCAACGTCGCGCTGATCTTGAACCTGGTGATGATCATCGGCGTCCTGTCGGTGCTGGGCGCGACGCTGACCCTGCCGGGCATCGCGGGTATCCTCCTGACCCTCGGCATGGCGGTGGACGCCAACGTGCTGGTCAACGAGCGCATCCGCGAGGAGACGCGGGCCGGGCGTTCGCCGCTGGCGGCGATCGACATCGGCTACACCCGCGCCTGGGCGACTATCATCGACTCGAACCTGACCACGATCATCAAGATGGTCCTGCTCTATTCCTTCGGCTCCGGCTCGGTGAAAGGCTTCGCGGTCACCATCACGATCGGCATCCTCACCTCGATGTTCACGGCCATCCTGGTGGTGCGCATGATCATGGTCGCCTGGATCCGCCAGCGCCGGACCAAGCTGTTGCCGGTCTGAGGAGGACGCGATGTTCCGCCTGCGCTTCGTCCCGGACAATACCAAGATCCCGTTCATGAAGGGCCGCATCGCGGGGCTGGTCGTCTCCGCGGTGCTCAGCCTGGCCTCGGTGATCCTGTTCTTCCACCCGGGCTTGAACTACGGGCTCGACTTCAAGGGCGGCATCCTGATCGAGGCCCGCACGCCGGCGGCGGCAGATTTCGCCGCGCTGCGCTCGACGCTCGGCGGCCTCGGCTTCGGCGAGGTCGGGCTGCAGACCTTCGGCAGCGCGCAGGACATCCTGATCCGCCTCGAGCAGCAGCCGGGCGGCGACGACGCCCAGCAGCGCGCGGCGCAGAAGATCCGCGCCACCCTGGCCGAGAAATTCCCCGGCACCGAGATCCGCCGCACCGAGGCGGTTGGCGCCACCGTCAGCGGCGAGCTGTTCCGCAACGGCATGACCGCGATGGGGCTGGCGCTGGTGGCGATGCTCGCCTACATCGCCTTCCGCTTCCAATGGCCGTTCGGCGTCGGGGCCGTGTTGACCCTGATCCTGGACGTGACCAAGCTGATCGGCTTTTTCGTCATCATCCACATGCAGTTCAACCTGACCAGCATCGCGGCGATCCTGACGGTGATGGGCTATTCGATCAACGACAAGGTCGTGGTCTACGACCGCGTGCGCGAGAATCTGCGCAAGTACAAGTCCATGCCGCTGCGCCAGCTGATCGATCTCAGCATCAACGAGACGCTGAACCGCACCATCAACACCTCGATCACGATTTTCCTGGCGACGGTGCCGCTGGCGGTGTTCGCGCGCGGCGCGGTGCAGGATTTCGCCTTCGTCGTGCTGTTCGGCATCGTGATCGGCACCTCGTCCTCGATCTTCATCGCCGCGCCGATCCTGCTGTTCCTGGGCGAAAAGCACCTGCGCCGCGGCGGGGCGACGCCGTCGGCGGCGAAGAAGGCGGCGGTTTCCTCGACCTGAGCCGCGGGCGCCCGGCGAAAGCCCGCGCGATGGCGGCCGCTTCCGCCCCGCTGGTGGTTGGCTCCTATCGCGGCGGCGGCTTTACCGTGACGGGCACGCGCCACGACGGCTCGATCATCCTGTTCCGCGACCGCGTGCTGCCCTGGCCCGTGGCGCGGGTGGAGGAGATCGACGCGGACAGCCTGGCGGCGCTGGTCGCCGCGGCGGCGGCCCGGGTCGAATTGCTGCTGCTGGGCTGCGGCGCGCGGCTGGTGCCCGTCGCGCCCGATCTGCGCGCGGCCTTGAAGGCACGGGGCATCGCCGTCGAGCCGATGGATACCGGTGCCGCCTGCCGCACCTTCAACGTGCTGACCGCCGAGGAGCGTCGCGTCGCCGCCGCGCTGATCGCGGTCGCGTGACGCTCACCGCCTATCTGGCCGCCGACGGGTATCTCGACCAGCTCCTGGCCGATCTGGGCGCGGTCGATGCCGTGCACGGCCGGCTGGCGCTGAAGTCCGGTCCGCCGGTGCCCGCGCCCTGGGCGCAGAACACGTGGTTCGATGTCCAGCGCATCGCGATCGACTCGATCGCCGACGCGGCGGCGAAGCTGCGCGCCGTTCAGCGCAACTGGGCGCTCTATGCCTTCCATCTGCACCGCCGCGCGGCGCTGATCGAGGCGAAGCTGCCAGTGGTGCGGCCGAAACCGCTGGCCTTTCCCGCCGCGTCGCCCACGGCGCCGCTCGGCTCGTGGACCCTTGTCGATGCCGGCACGATGCTCGCCGCCCCGCGCTGCTCGAGCCCGTTCCGCCACGGCGAGGCGCGGTTCGTCGAGGACAAAACCGCACCGCCCAACCGCGCCTACCTGAAGCTGTGGGAAGCGCTGACCCTGGCGGGGGCGCGGCCCGGGCCGGGGTCGCTTTGCCTCGACCTCGGCGCCAGCCCGGGCGGCTGGACCTGGGTGCTGCAGGGGCTTGGCGCGCGGGTGATCGCGGTCGACAAGGCGCCGCTCGATCCCCGCATCGCTTCCCTGCCGGGCGTCGAGTCGCGGCGCGAAAGCGCCTTCGCGCTCGATCCCGCGGCGCTCGGCCCGGTCGACTGGCTGTGCTCGGACGTCGTCTGCTACCCGGCCCGGCTGCTGGCGCTGGTGCGGCGCTGGATGGAGGCGGGCAGGGCGCGCAACTTCGTCTGCACGCTGAAGTTCCAGGGTCCGACCGATCACGCGACCGCGCGCGCCTTCGCGGCGATTCCCGGTTCGCGCCTGCTGCACCTGTTCCACAACAAGCACGAATTGACCTGGATCAGGCTGGAATCGGCTTGAGCCCGATGCCGCCAATGCCTGCGAAAAGGCTCGACTTCCCGGCCAAAGCCCTCCATATCTGCCGCGAATCCGCCGGGGTGCGCCGTCATGCTCGAGAGCGCCGATCGATCCGCTGCCGTCCTCGATTTCTACCGGGCCTTGCCCTTCAACTACCGTGAATCCGCGCGCGACCACGCCCGCCAGATACGCTCGACCAACCAGATTCTCCGCTATCCCTGCTTGACGCCGCTGCTGCATCGCGGCACCAGGCTGCTCGACGTGGGCTGCGGGGCTGGCTGGTTCGCGCTGACCGCCGCCTACCATCATGGATGCGAGGTGACGGGCATCGATTTCAACGAAGTCGTCATTGCCCGCGCCCGCGACGTTGCGGCACAACTCGGCGCCGCCGCCAGGTTCGAGCGGGCCGATCTCTTCACGTTCGAGGGACCTGCGCCATATGACCTGGTGACGTCGCTGGGCGTGCTGCACCATACCATGGATTGCCAAGGGGCCATCGCGCGGCTCTGTCGCGTGCTCACGAAGCCCGGCGGGCATGTATTCGTGGGTCTCTATCATCGCCATGGCCGGCGGCCCTTCCTTGAGCATTTCCGCCGGATGAAGGACGCAGGCGCCAACGAGGCCGCGATGCTGAAGGAGTATGGGCGCCTGCACGCAACGCTGGGCGACAAGACCCACCTCGAATCGTGGTTTCGGGATCAGGTGCTGCATCCGCACGAAACCCAGCACACGCTGCGCGAGATTGTGCCGACCCTTGAGGCCGCCGGCATGACGCTAGTATCGACGTCAATCAACGGCTTTGCGCCGTTCTCCGATCCTGCCGTGCTGTTCGAAGCCGAGGATTGCCTAGCGGAGGTTGGCGCGGAACGCCTTGCGCGGGGCCAGTACTACCCGGGCTTCTTCGTGTTCCTGGCGCGCAAGGCCTCAGCGGATATGAGCGGGCCGAAGGGTCGAGAGGCGCTATGAGTCCGTTTGCGATCCTGCTCGCCGTAGTCCTGATTTTGGTCGGTTTGAACGTTGCCTGCTGGCTAGTCTTCCAGGCTTGGCCGAGCCTGCTGCTGACTGAGAACGAGCGGCTAAGGTACGACTACTTGGCCCGCTTCGAAGGAGAACTGAAGCCCTATATCGGCGAATGGTTCGATTTGAAGCCGGATGAATGGCCGAGCTTTGTGGCCGAACTGCAGGCCCGCATTGCCGCGGGCGGCCACGTATATGAGGACTTCACCGTCTTTAAGCCGGTCCCAAGCGCCGGAAAATTCTTTAACTTCCTGGAAGCCGGCCATCGCGCCGTTCGTACCGACCTGCAAGGCCCCTGGCCGATCGACCGCAGCAATTTCAATATCTTTATGTTTGGCGGCTCGACGACGATGGGTGTTGGGCCGGACTGGACGACCATCCCCAGCTATCTGCAACAAGAGCTTGCCGCGCGAGGGCCCGGAGACCGACCGGTTCGTGTGTACAATTTCGGCCGCGGCTCCTATTTCCTGACGCAGGAACGGATACTATTCCAGCAATTGCTACTGCGCGGCGCCGTCCCCGACGTGGCGATGTTCTTCGACGGCGTGAACGACTGCTTTTTCTTCGACGGGAGAACCGGCGCCGAGGGGTTTCTGCGGCAGGCATTCGACGATTTCAACAAGAAGCATCTGGAAGCGACGCAGAACCGGGTGGCAGCGCGATTGAAATGGCGGGCGTTGGCGGAATTCGTTGGCAGCCTGCCATTGGCCCGTGCGGCCCAGGCGATCGGCGAGGCCCTTGCCAGGCGCAATGCACCGGCGGCTGAAGTCCTCTATCGCCCCATCCCGGTCGAGCCGGGCACAATCGAGCCCGTCATCGGCCGCTATCTCGACAACAAGCGCCAGATCGAGGGGATCTGCCGCGAGTACGGGATTCGCGACTTCTTCGTCTGGCAACCGACTCCCGCCTACAAGTACGACCTCGCTTGCCACGTCGCGCTGAGCCATCACTATGGACTTGGTGGTCATGAGCGCTCGGGCGTCGGATACGAGCTGATGGCAAGGCGACTGTCGTCGGAGCCCCCGCACGACAATTTCCTGTGGCTCGCCGATATTCAAGAGAATGAGCACAAGGCGCTCTACCTTGACAATATGCACTACACGAGTGAATTCAGCCATCAGATCGCGCGGCACATTGCGAAAGCGCTGCACGAGCGCGGCTATGTGCCTGCCGCAGCGGCTGGCATCATCTAGCCACCCCCTCAGGCAGTGAGACTAAGGGAAGGTTCGAAGCAATGTACGAAGCTCTGATCGCGGTTGCCGGGGTACTGATCCTAGCGGTGATCATGGCGGTACGTCGCGCCCGTCGAAATCGGGGCACGAATCCCAATGACGTCTATCCACACTGGTAGGATAAGCACCGGACTGTTACCGCGCAGACGCGACGCTAGCGGAACAGGCTGCGCCAGAATCCCTTCTTCGCGCTGGGCAGCGGATCCGGGGGAGGGGCCGCGGCCGCGGTCGGTCTCTTCGCCGCGGCGTAGATGCCTTGCACCGGCGTGACGAACTCCTTCGGGCTGGCGGGCGTCTTGCGCAGCGCCACGAACATCATGTCGAACACGAGAAAGGCCGGTATCGGCTTGTCGGACACCGAGGCCAGCATGGTCAACTGCTCCTTGGGCACCGTCGTCGCCGCGAGAACCTTCAGGGTCTCCGCCGACTGCAGATTCTGGTGGAACAACGTGGCCGTCTTGTTCATGAGCGCGTAGGTGTCGTCGAAGTCGCGCAGCTGGATCGGCAGGGTACCGAAGTCGAACGGCTCCGTCTGGATCGGCCGCGCCATCCGCACGAAGATGTTGTCGATATAGAGGACGTCCACGATCTCGTGGCGTTCGCCTTGGCGACATCCAGGTAGACGCAGGGGTGGACGTTGTAGAAGCCGTGATCGATGTAGCCATAGCTCTGGAGCGTGTGGAGCTGAAGTCCCCCGACCTTGAGGAGCTTGTGGATGTTCGCGAAGGTCTGGCTGATGTTGAAGACGTGCTCGGTGGTGCCGAAGTTCGTCACGACGTCATAAGCGCCGATGTTCGCGGGCACCGGCAGGTTCAGGTCGATCGCGTAGTCGGCGCGCGGGTCGCCAAGATCGATCGAGCGGTAGCTGCGGGCGCCGAATACCGAATAGAAGTCCCGCTGCGCGTTCGGCCTCGGCCTGTTGCCGTCGAAGATCGCCGCCATGATCCGCTCGCGGTCCGCGGGCGCGAGATGCCGGGTAGCGACGCGCTGCATCGGCTCGCGATCGCTCCAGATATCCTGCGTGCCGAGATCGAGAACCGCGGCGTTGGCCGGAATGCGCGATCGCAGGGCAAGCGAGCTCAGCCACTCGATGTGCAGCGATCCAATGGCCACAATGCCTCCGTGGATGATCAGTCCAGGCGCGAGCCTGGTAGGTCAGGCCATATGTACGTAATGACCGGCGCGTGACCAGCGGTATAAGTACCGGGCTGCGGTCCGCGCCGCGGCTCGCGGCGGAAGGGGCCCTAGCGGGGCTGATCGTTCTCTAGGCGGCGTCGCGGCGCTGCGCCTCGTCGTGGGGCAGGGTGATGGTGACGGTCGTACCCTTGCCCACCTCGCTGGCGATGCTGAACGTGCCGCCATGCAGGTTGGCCAGCGACTTGACGAGGGTGAGGCCCAGGCCGGTGCCCTCGAAGCGGCGGGAATAGCTGGTTTCGACCTGGAAGAACGGCGTGCCGAGCCGGTCGAGCATGTCCGGCGGGATGCCGATGCCCGTATCCGCGACGCTTAGCGCGACGCCGCCGCCGCGCTGGTCGATCGCCAGCGTCACCGCGCCGCCGCGCGGCGTGAACTTCACCGCGTTGGCCAGCAGATTCACCAGGATCTGCTGGACCGCGCGCTGGTCGGCCTTCACGGCCGGCAGCGACGGCGCAATGCGCGATTCGAGCGTCAGGCCCGCATCGGCGGCGCGCTGGCGGATCACCATGACGGCGCTTTCGGCGACCGTCGACAGGTCGATCCACTCGCAGTGCAGCTCGCGCCGCCCGGCCTCGATCTTCGCCATGTCCAGGACGTCGTTGATGAGCTGCAGCAGAAGCTGGCCGCTGCGCTGGATGTCGACGGCGAAATCGCGGTAGCGCGCCGATCCGATCGGACCCAGCATCTCCTTGGCGATGATCTCGGAGAAGCCGAGGATCGCGTTCAAGGGCGTGCGCAGCTCGTGGCTCATATTGGCCAGGAAGTTGGTCTTGGCGCGGTTGGCGCCCTCGGCCGCCTCCTTGGCCAGCTCGAGCTCGGTCTGCGCCTTGGCCAGCCGGCGCTCGTTGGCCTTGCGGTCGGTGATGTCCAGCGCGACCGTGATGAGCCGGTCGACCCGGGCGGACGAATCCAGCAGCGGCACCTTGGTCGACAGCCAGTCGCGCTCGACGCCGTCGGCCCCGGCGTAGCGTTCCTCGTAGAAGCCGGTCGACCTGCCGGTGCCGATCACCATCGCATCCATGCTCTGCGTGTGCTCGCCATAGGCCGGGCCGAGCAGCTCGGCGGCGGTCTTGCCGACCGCGGCGATGGGCGTGGTGCCATAAAGCCGGGCCTGATAGGCGTTCATCAGGACATAGCGCGAATCGCGGTCCTTGGCGTTGATCATCGCCGGCACGGCGTCGATCACGGCCTGCATAGCCATGCGCGATTGCTCGTCGCGCCGCGCCAGGCGCATCTGCATCGCGCCCATCCCGGCGAAGGCGAGGGTGACGGCGGCGGCCACGATGCACGCGCCGATCGCCCGCACGCGCCAAGCCGCCAGGAAGTCGCTCTCGGCCAGGCCGACCGAGGCGATCAGCGGCAGGTTCGGCACGGCGCGGAAGCTGACCAGGCGCGTGCGACCGTCCCAGGGCGATTGCACCGACAGATTGCCCGCCTTCGTGCCCTGCGCTTCGGCCCGCGCGACCGGGTGGTCCGGAAAGGTACCGCCGATCTGCGGCGCCAGGTTCGACGTGGCGAAGAGCATCTGGCCTGCCCGGTCCCACATCACCACCACGCCGCGCGGTCCGATCTCCAGCTTGTCGTAGAAGGCCCGGAAGAAGGTCGGCGAAACGACGGCCGCGATGGTGTGCGGGCCACCGGCAGCCGCGGTCGGCAGGCGGCGGCTGACATAGAGCGGCAGCAGGCAGCCATCCGGCCCCAGCGGACGCAGCAATTGCAGCTTGTCGGGCTCGGCGCCCGCGTGAAGGACGGCGCGGGGCGGATCGTCGCTCGCGCAGCGCTGGGCCAGCGCCGCCAGGCTTTCGTCCGCCGTGGTCACGACGCGGTGGCGCAGCCTGCCGTCGGCATCGATCACCTGAAGCTGCCGCACGTAAGGGATGGCGGACACGTAGCGCTGGAGGCTTTGGGCGACGGCCGGATCGAGCGCCGGCGCGGCCAGCGAAGGCCCGGCGATCTCGACGGCGGCGCCGAGCAGTTGCTCGGCGCGGGCGATGGAGTGGGTGGCATGCTCGATCAGAAGCTCGGTCAGATTGTCGGCCATGCGCGCGGCATCCACGGTCACTTGCTCGCGCTGGCGCAGGATGCTCACCAGGATGAGCCCGTCGACGATCACGATGCCCAGGATGGCCGATGCGACGATCGCGCGGCGCAATGCGCTGCGCCGCGCGGCCGGTCGCGCGCTGCTCGGCTGGCCCGCGGCGGCCGCGTCTCGAGAGGAAACTCTCACGTCGACGTCACTCACCTAGCAATAGAGAGTGACCTTATCGGCCGCATGCTTAATCGCCGGTTAACCGTGCCGCAGGCAGGTCAAGCCGCGTCGCGCTCCTGCGAATGCCGCGGCAGCACGACGGTCACGATCGTTCCCTTGCCTTCCTCGCTGGCGATCAGGAACTCGCCGGCATGGAGCTGGACCAGGGACTTGGTCAGCGCAAGCCCGAGCCCGGTGCCTTCGTGGCTGCGGGTCATGCTGGACTGCACCTGCAGGAACGGCGTGCCCAGGCGGTCGAGCATGTCGGGCGGAATGCCGACGCCGGTGTCCGCCACGGACAGCACGACCCGCTTGTCCTCGCCATGGATGGAGAGCGTGACCGCGCCGCCGCGCGGCGTGAACTTGATCGCGTTGGTCAGCAGATTGACCAGGATCTGCCCGATCGACCGCTGGTCGGCATAGAAGGGCGGCAGGTCCAGGGCGACCCGGACGTCCAGCGCCAGGCCGCCGGTTTCGGCGCGCTGGCGCACGACCAGCAGCGCGTCGTTGGCGACCTCGTTCAGGTCGACCCATTCGCGCACCAAGTCGCGCCGGCCGGCTTCGATCTTGGCCATGTCGAGCACGTCGTTGATGAGTTGCAGCAGCATGGTGCCGCTCTTGTGGATGCCGGCGGCGAACTCGCGGTAGCGCGGCGTACCGACCGGCCCCAGCATCTCCTTCTCCATCACCTCGGAGAAGCCCAGGATGGCGTTGAGCGGCGTGCGCAGCTCGTGGCTCATGTTGGCGAGGAAGTTGGTCTTGGCGTGGTTGGCGAGCTCGGCCGCCTCCTTGGCCGCTTCCAGGTTCGCTTGCGCCTCGGTCAGCCGGCGCTCGGCCGCCTTGCGCTGGGTGATGTCGGTCGAAACCGAGATAACCCGGTGCACGCGGCCGGCCGCATCCAGCAGCGGGACCTTCGTCGTCAGCCAGTCGTGCTCGATACCGTCCGCGCCTACATACCGTTCCTCGTAGAAATCGACCGGCTGGCCGGTGGCGATCACCTCGCGGTCGAGGTTGCGGGTAAACGAGCCGTAGGCGGCGCCCAGGAGATCGCTCGCGGTCTTGCCGACCGCATCGGCGGAGGTGGTGCCGTAAAACCGCGCCTGGAACGCGTTCATCATCACGTAGCGCGATTCCAGGTCCTTGGCGTTGATAATCGCCGGCACGGTGTCGATGACCGCCTGCAGCGCGTCGCGGGCCTCGACTTCGGCGGTGGTGTCGGTACCAATGCCGCGATAGCCCTGGAACTTTCCGTCGACGTCGAACACGGGCACGCCGCTGACCGTGAAATGGCGCACCGAACCGTCGCGCGCGATGCGGTGCAGGCGCAGGTTGCGGAACGGCAGATGCGCCTCGAGCGTCCGGTCGTGCTCGTCCCATTCCTTCTCGGTCAGGCCCAGGGGCCTCAGTTCGCGCCGCGTGCGGCCGATATGGTCGCTGACGGACATGTCGGTGTGGCCGCTGGCGCTGGGCGAAAGGAATGTGAATCGCAGGTTGGCATCCTGCTCCCAGTACCAGTCCGAGGACGCGGCGGCGAAGTCGCGGAAGCGCTGCTCGTTGGCCCGAAGCACGCCGCGCGCCCGCTCGATCCGGGTCGCGATCCGGATCAGCATCACCGTCATTCCCAGGATCGCGAGCGTCACCAGCACGGTGGTGAGCCCGGCCTGCATCGCGCTCTGCCGCCACGGCACCAGCAGCGCCTCCACGCCGGTGCCGACCGAGGCGACCAGGTTCAGCTGCGGCAGGGTGCGGAAGCTGATGATGCGCCCGCCGTCGTCGGGAATCACGACCGTGCGCGGCCGCGCGTCGGCTTCCGACAGCGCGATGGCGGCGGCGATCGCCATGCCGTCGCGGATCGACCCGTCCGGCGCCATGCCGATGCGGCCCGAGATGCTGGAGTTGCCCGATACCAGCCTGCCGTCCGGGGTCCACAGCCCGGCCGTGCCGTCCGGCTCGGTCGTCAGCGAGTCATAGAAGGTCTGGAAGTAGGACGGCTCGATGACGATCGCGAGTGCCAGACGCAGTCCCTTGGCCCGATCGGGCAGCAGCCGCGCCAGCACCACTTGCACCCGGCATTCGCCCTGCGGCGCGGTCAGGGCCATCAGGGGCTGCCGCGCGGCCGTCGCGCCCGCGAACGCCTGCATCGCCGCGGACTGGGTCCCGCCGCAGGCTGCGGGCACGAATGCCGGCGCTTCGTACATCCATGCCACGGAGCTGGCGGAATTGCGGATCGCGCCGGTCTGGTCGACCAGGAGGATCGCGCTGGCGTTTGGAATCGGCGTGAGGTGGCGCATCAGCGTCGCGCTCAGCTCGCCGTCGTCGACGGACGAGGACCGCAGCTGGCGGCCGACCGCGTCCTGCGCGCTCAGGAGTGTCTGGTCGGCGCGGCCCATGACCTGGGCGGTATGCTCGCTCAGCGAGCGCACCGTGCGCTCGCCCAGGCGCGCGGCGCCATCGATGAGCTGCTGGCGCTGGCGCATCACGCCGGTCACGATCACCCCGTCGACCAGCAGTACGACCACCAGCGCGAAGATCGCGATGGCCCATTTCAGCCCGCCGGCGGGCAGCGGGCTGGACGAGGCAGGGCCGCGGGCAGGGCTGAAGGGAAGGACTTCGACCATCGTGGTCCTTGGTGCCGGCACGCCGCCGGCGACCCTACGCCGCCCGAGTTAACCATGCCTTAAGGACCGGCCGAACCCCCGGGTCCCGAAACGAAAAACGGGGCCAACCGGCCCCGTTTTCCGGCCCTTCCGGCGAAACGGCGTCAGAAGATGTTCTGGGCCGCCACCATCGCGAACAGCATCGGCACCGACAGCATGGTGTTGATGCGCGAGAACAGCTTGGCCGCGGCCGCCGCGGCCTTCTTGGCGTCCGCCGACGCCTCGACCAGGCCAAGCGCCTTCTGCTGGTTCGGCCAGATCACGAACCAGACGTTGAACGCCATGATGAGGCCGAGCCACATGCCGATACCGATCGCGGTGTTCTTCATCACGCCCGACCCGATGCCCAGCGCCAGGGCCGAGGCGATATAGCGGTTCATCGAGGCCAGGATCAGCCCCGTGACCACCGTCGACAGCGCCGCCCAGCGGAACCAGAACAGCGCCTCGGGCGCGATCACCTTGCTGACCGCCGGCTTCTGGTCGTCCGGAATCTTCGGCATGCTCGGGATCTGCACGAAGTTGAAATACCAGAGCAGGCCGATCCACATCACGCCGCTCAGGACGTGCAGCCAACGGAACAGGAACGCGAACCAATTGTGGTCGAACGAGATGCCGCGCGTGATCAGGATGTAGATCACGAGAAGGCCCAGGCCGGCCAGAATGGTGTTCTGCAGCGAATCGAAGAATTTTGCCATCGGTCTCATCCCCCTCTTTGGATTCGTTCTTGACGACTAAGTACAACGAATGTCGGCGGGATTCAACGCGGCCGCTGGCCCGGCGCGGGCAAACCGGCCGGTCGTCGATTTGTGATGGAGCCCGATGCCCTTCGCCGCGTTGCGCCTTTGCCGATACTTAGGCGTGCGATAGTGTCGGGAACGCGCATGTCCGGACGGAACGGACCGCACAGGCGGGGAGGTCGGCAAATGGATCGCACGCAAGATGGAGCAAGGACTGAAATGGCAAGACGTCAATTCCTCGGAACCGCTTCCGGTTCGTTCGTGATGGCGGCGGCCGGCCGGGCCTCGGGCGCCGCGCGCGCCAGCGTGGCGCAGGCGGCCGCCCCGCACGAGCTGCCGAAACTTCCCTACGCCGACAACGCGCTCGACCCGGTGATCTCGGCCAACACCATCGGCTTCCACTACGGCAAGCATCACCAGGCCTACGTGACCAACCTCAACAACCTGCTGAAGGATGCGCCCGACCTGGCCGCCCTGACGCTGGAGGCGCTGGCCAAGACGACCGCCGGCGATCCCAACCGCGTGGGCATCTTCAACAACGGCGCGCAGGTCTGGAACCACACGTTCTACTGGAACAGCATGAAGCCGGGCGGCGGCGGCCAGCCGGGCGGCAAGCTCAAGGACCGGATCGACGCCGATCTCGGGGGCTACGACAAGTTCAAGTCGGCCTTCCATGCGGCGGCGCTGGGCCAGTTCGGCAGCGGCTGGGCCTGGCTGATCGAGGACGGCGGCAAGCTCGCCATCGCGCGCACCGGCAACGCGGAGACGCCGATGGCGCAGGGAAAGAAGTGCCTGCTGACCATCGACGTGTGGGAGCATGCCTACTACCTCGACTACCAGAACCGCCGCGCCGACTACATCACCGCATGGCTGGACAAGCTGGTGAACTGGGAATTCGCCGCAAAGAATCTCGGCTAGGTCCGTTGGAACGACAGGACAGGGGCGTCCGGTGACCGCGCCGGACGCCCTTTCCTATTGCGCCGCCGAGGTCCGCCGTCACGACCCGGACCGCTACCTCTGCGCGATGTTCGCGCCGGCCGACCGGCGCGAGGACCTATTCGCGCTATATACCTTCAATCTCGAGATCGCGCGGACGCGCGAGCAGGTGAGCGAGCGGATGCTCGGCCAGATCCGCCTGCAATGGTGGCGTGAGGCCATCGAGGGCATCTACACCGGCGCGCCGCGCCGTCACGTGGTGGTGACGGCGCTTGCGGCGGCGGCAACGCGGCGCGGCATCGACCGTGCCGGGTTGGAGCGGATAGTCGACGCGCGCGAGGCCGACCTCGATGACGGGCCGCCGGTGGACCTGGCCGCGCTGGAAGCCTATGCCGGCGCGACCGCGGGAGAGCTGGCGGTATTGGCTTCGGACCTCCTGGGCGCGGGCGAGGCGGCGCGCGAGCCCGCGCGCCTGGTCGGCACGGCCTGGGCGCTGGCGGGCCTGCTGCGCGCGGTCGGCTTCCATGCCCGGAACAAGCGGACCTACCTGCCGGGCGCGCTGCTGGCGACGCACGGCGCGCGGCTTGGCGACCTCTACGAACTGCGGCCGAGCGCCGGCCTCAGCGCGGCGGGACGCGACGTCGCCGACCGGGCACGCCAGCTTCTGCGCGCGGCGCGGTCGCGCCGCGGCGGGGTGCCGCGCGCCGCCCTGCCGGTCCTGCTGCAGGCGCGCCTGGCCGACGCCTGTCTTGCCCGCTTGCGCCGGCGCGGCTTCGACGTGCTGGCCGCGGACGCGGCCGACCGGCCGCCGATGGCGGCCTGGGGGGTCGCGCTCGCCTGGCTTGCCGGGCGCTACTGAGCCACCGGTCTGCTAAGGTCGCGGCGGCATCGCAAGTCGCTGGCATGGAAGCACATCAGCAAATCCCCTATCTGCGCGAGGCCGTGGTGTTCCTGGTGGCCACGGTGGCGATCGTGCCGCTGTTCCAGCGGCTGCGCGCCAGCCCCGTCCTGGGCTATCTGGCGATCGGGGCGCTGATCGGGCCGCGCGGCCTGGGCCGGCTGGCCGAGAGCCATCCCTGGCTCGGCCATTTCGTGATCGCCGACGCCGAGCTGGTGCGACGGTTCGCCGAGCTGGGGATCGTCCTGCTGCTGTTCGTGATCGGGCTGGGCCTGTCGGTCGAGCGCGTCTGGACCATGCGGCGCGCCGTCTTCGGCCTGGGCCTGGCCCAGGTCCTCGCCTGCGGCGGCGCGATCGGGGGCGCGGCCTGGGGCCTGGGTATCGAGCCGCCGGCGGCGACGGTGCTGGGCGCGTGCCTGGCCCTGTCGTCGACGGCGGTGGTGGTCCAGCTCTTGAGCGAACGCGGCGAGACCGCGACGCGGCTCGGCCGCGCCGCCATCGCGGTCCTCCTGTTCCAGGATTTGGCCGTCGTGCCGATCCTGTTCCTGGTCGGCGTGCTGGGCGGCGACGGGGCGCACGGCGTCCTGCCCGAGCTGGGTATCGCGCTTGCCCGCGCGATCCTGGCGGTCGCGCTGATCCTGGCGCTCGGCCGGCTGCTGCTCCGCCCGGTGTTCCGGCGCATCGCCGCGCTGCGCAGCCAGGGACTGTTCGTGGCGCTGAGCCTGCTGGCGGTGATCGGCACCGGGTGGCTGACGGGACTGGCCGGGCTGTCGATGGCGCTGGGCGCGTTCCTGGCCGGGCTGGTGCTGGCCGAGACCGAGTTCCGCCATCAGATCGAGATGGAGATCGCGCCGTTCAAGGAACTGCTGCTGAGCCTGTTCTTCGTCTCCGTCGGCATGTCCATCGACCTGCTGGAGATGGCCGCCCAATTCCTGCCCCTCGTCCTGGCGGTGATCGGCCTGTTCGCGGTCAAGACGCTGGTCATTGCAGGGCTCGGTCGCGCCTTCCGCCTGCCGGCGCATGTCGCCCTGCCGCTCGGCCTGCTGCTGGGCCAGGGCGGCGAGTTCGGCTTCGCGATCGTGGGCCTGGCGACCGTCACCGGCGTGATGCCGGCCGAGACGGGCCGCTTCGCGGCCATGGCGGTGGCGCTGACGATGGCGCTGACGCCCTTCGCCGCCCTGCTGGCGCGCGCCGCGGAACGGCGTCTGCGCCGTCGCGTCCACCACCACGACTCGCCCGAGCCGCCGGAGGACCTGGGCGACCTGGACGGTCATGTCGTCATCGCCGGCATGGGCCGCGTGGGCGGGGTGGTGGCGATGGCGCTGGAGGCGCGGCAGATGCCCTATGTCGCGGTCGATCTGGACGCGGTCGAGGTGGCGCGCCAGCGCAAGCAGGGCAGGCCGGTCTATTTCGGCGACGCCGCGCGCCACGAGCTCCTGGCGCGGCTGGGGCTCGAGCGCGCCGCCGCGCTGGTCATCACGCTCGACGCCGCCGACGTCGCCTGCCGCGTGCTGGCCAGCCTGCGCGACGACTGGCCGGACCTCAAGATCTACGCCCGCGCCCGCGATACCGACCATGCGCGCCTGCTGCTCGACAACGGCGCCACCCAGGTGGTGCCCGAGACCGTCGAGGCCAGCCTGCAGCTGGCCGAACACGTGCTGGAGGATTTGGGCGTGCCGCGAGACGCGGCCGACGAGCTGGTCGACGCGCTGCGCGGCGAAATCCTGGCGGCGGTGAAAGAGGACGCGAAGGAGCGGGTTCCCCGGGCCTGAGGTCACTCCGCCGCGTTCGCCGCGGGCGCGCCGAGCCAGGCGTCGAGGTCGGCGAGGGCGCGCTCGGCCAGGGCCGGCTTGCGATCGGACTTGCGCCGCTGGCGCTCGGTCGCCGCCAGCGGCGGAAACAGGCCGAAATTGACGTTCATCGGCTGAAAGCTGCGCGGTCCGCGCTCGATCGTCTGCCCGATATGCCCGCCGGTGATATGGCTCAGCAGCGCGCCGAGCGCGGTCGTGGCGGGCGGCGGAGCGAGGGCCCGTCCAAGGCGCTCGGCGGCGGCGAACCGCCCGGCCAGGAGCCCGATCGCCGCGCTCTCGACATAGCCCTCGACGCCCGTCACCTGGCCCGCGAAGCGCAGGCGTGGCAGGGACTTGAGCTTGAGGTCGCGATCCAGCAGGCGTGGACTGTCGAGATAGGTGTTGCGGTGCAGGCCGCCCAGCCGGGCGAACTCGGCCTGCTCCAGCCCCGGAATGGTCCGGAAGATGCGGGCCTGCTCTCCGTGCTTCAGCTTGGTCTGGAAGCCAACGAGGTTGTAGAGCGTGCCCAGCGCATTGTCCTGGCGCAGCTGCACCACCGCGTAGGGGCGCCGCCCGGTATGCGGGTCGGTGAGGCCCACCGGCTTCATCGGCCCGAAGCGCAGCGTCTCGGGCCCGCGCTCGGCCATCACCTCGATCGGCAGGCAGCCCTCGAAATAGGGCGTGTCCTTCTCCCACTCCTTGAACTGGGTCTTCTCGCCGGCGAGCAGCGCGGCGACAAAGGTCTCGTACTGCTCGCGGTCCAGCGGGCAATTGAGGTAGTCCGCACCGTCGCCGCCCGGGCCCTGCTTGTCGTAGCGGGACTGGAACCATGCCTTGGAAAGGTCGATCGACTCCCGGTGCACGATCGGCGCGATGGCATCGAAGAAGGCCAGCGACTCGGCCCCTGTCACGCCGCGCACCGCCTCGGCCAGCGCAAGCGAGGTCAGGGGGCCGGTGGCGACGATCACGCTGTCCCAGTCGGACGGCGGCAGGCCGGCGATCTCCTCGCGGCGCAATTCAACCAGCGGTTCGGCGAGCAGGCGCCGCTGCACGTCCGCGGCAAATCCGACCCGGTCGACGGCCAGCGCGCCGCCGGCCGGCACCTTGTGGGCGTCGGCCGCTTCCAGGATCACCGAGCCGCAGCGCCGCATCTCCTCGTGCAGCAGGCCGACCGCGTTGTTGCGCCAGTCGTCCGAGCGGAAGGAGTTCGAGCACACCAGCTCGGCCAGCGAATCGGTCAGGTGCGCCTCGGTGCCGCGCAGCGGGCGCATCTCATGCAGGACCACGGGCACGCCGGCCCGCGCGAGCTGCCAGGCGGCCTCGCAGCCGGCAAGGCCGCCGCCGATCGCGTGGACGGGGGAAATATCGGTCATCGCGCGAATCTAGGCCGAGAATTGCGGGAAGTTAAGGTTTGCCTTGGACCTAGCCCCGATTTCGCAGGATCGCCTGAATCTGAGCGCGTAGCATCGGCAAATCCTTCTGGGCGACGTTCCATACCGTCGTGATGTTTATCGCAAAGTATCCATGAGCCAGACGGTTACGCATGCCCGCGATCTCCCGCCACGGCACCTCTGCATTTGCCACGGTCAGGTCGGTCGAAAGCCGCCGAGTTGCTTCGCCGATGATTTCGATGTTCCGAATGACGGCGTCCTGCATCATCGCATCCGCCATGAACTGCAGGCGGTCCACGCTCTGAAGATACGTGTCGATCCGCTCGATTGCCTGAAGGATGTGGTGGAGAAAATCGTCGTCGCGCGACGGCGCGGTCATATCGGGCGCGCGTCGGCTAGTACGCGGGCCCGGATCCTGTCTGGCAGATCCTCGAGCGTCTTCACATCAACGCGCAGACCGATCGCGGCCCCGATCTCATGCTCGAGCTTTACCAAGTCGAGCAAGGAGGTGCCGTCGGCGATGTCCACCAACAAGTCAAGGTCGCTTGCAGCGGTATCCTCGCCACGAACGGCTGAGCCGAAGACCCGGACATTGGTGGCCCCGTGCCGACTAGCCGCCGCGAGAATTTCGCCGCGCTTGGCAGCCAATGCTTCAGACGCGCGCATAGATACGGCCCAGTTCAATCGAACGGTCATTCTAGCAGCGCGGTCCGCAATTTAGTATCGGAATTCAAGCCGATTGGAGGCGGAGAGCGGGGCGCAGCGGCATCTTGCACGATCGCTGGCTACCTGCACCGTCCTGGCCGATTGCGCATCCCGTTCGGCCTACCTGGCCGCGACGATCCGTATACGGGGGATGGTCTGTGCGGGGCTGTGATGCCCGTCACAGCCCAAATGGCGACTCGGCCGCGCGCCTAGAGTCGCAGATTCATCAGGACGAGGCCCGTCACGATCAGACCGGCCGCCAGAAGCCGCCGCAGGCCGAACGGCTCGCCCAGGATCCGCGTGCCGATCACGGTGGCGAACAGCACCGAGGTCTCGCGCAGCGCCGCCACATGCGCCATGGCCCCGATGCTCAGCGCATAGATCGCAAGCCCGTAGCCGAGCGTGGCGATGACCCCGCCGACGCAGGCCCGCCAGCCTTCGACCCGCATGTAGCCGACCACCTGGGTCGGCCGATTGACCCACAGCGCATAGGCCAGCACCCATGGCCCCTCGACCACGTTGAGCCAGGCGATGTAGGCGATCGCGTTGCCCGAGGCGCGGCTGCCCAGGCCGTCGGTGACGGTGTAGCCGGCGATCGTCACGCCGGTGACGACGGCGAAGACCGTGCCGCGCCCGCCCCAGTTGCTGAGCCCCTTCGCCAGCGCCAACCCCATGACCCCGAGCGAGACCAGCAGCACGCCGGCAAGCTCGTAGCCCAGCAGATGCTCGCCGATCAGCGTGCCGGAAAAGATCGCGACCAGCGTGGGGCCCAGGCCGCGGGCGATCGGATAGACATGGCTGAGATCGCCATGCGCATAGGCGCTGAGCAGGAAGAAGAAATAGAACACGTGGATCACGCCCGAGAGCGCCAGCCAGGGCCATCCCGCCCACGACATCGGCCCGGCGAAGGGCAGGGCGATGGCTCCGATCACCGTGCCTGTGGCCATGATGATGCCGAACGAGGTCAGCCGGTGCCGCCGGTCCGCCTTGACGATGGCGTTCCACGAGGCGTGCATCAGGGCGGAGCAAAGGATCAGCACGACGAGCGCGGCGTCGAGCTTCATGGCGGAGGCCCTTCCGGCCGGCGGTGGGGCCGCAAGCTACAGTTTTGTGACGGCAGATGCCAGGAATTGCCTGACTTTTACCCGGCCGACCGGGATCGGTAACCTTTCTCGAACATTGTCGCACTACGCTGCGGGAGAGGCAGGTTGGGGCTTGCGGCGGCGGGCTTAACTTTTGCCTGTGTTCATGTTCAGTGATAACCGTAATACGAGATCATCTGGAACGGCCGTATGGGAAACGAAGCACTCAGCGCCCTGATCGTGATCGCCGCCTTCGCGCCGATCGCGCTGCAGCACTTCGCGCCGGACAGCATCCGCCACCCCGGCCGCTACCACGCCCTCGCCGTCGCCCAGATTTTGACGAGCATCGGCCTGTTCGTGATCCTGCCGCCGCAGGTCTTCTTCATGTACTGGTGCATCCTGCCGGCCCTGTTCGGGGCATGGCATTTCTGGCGCGCCCTGAAGCCGCGCCCGCCCGTGCCGGTGCCACCTCGGGCGCAGCCTCTGCCAGGCAAATAGCGCGCCTTCGCGCGCGAGTAAGCTGGCGAACGCCTGGGCTTGACCGCTTCCCCGCCCACGGCAACACGACAACGTCGATCGTGTATTCCTCGTCGATGCCCACGTGCCTTGCCGCCGCTGGTGGGGAAGTAGCGCAGCACGTTCTCTTCCATCGTCATGCCCGCGCTTGTCCCACGCCTGTCCGGTTTGCGAACCGCCGCCGAGTAGATCTCGTGTTTGGTCCCCCCTCCCCTTGCGGGAGGGGGTTAGGGGGAGGGGCCGCACGCGCGCTTTCGCAGCTTGAGACGCCAAGGCACGGCGAAATAGAATCGAACCGCCATCGCACTGCTGACACGAGGCCGAAGCGCGAATCCGCGATCTC
>JADZDN010000295.1 GCA_020851015.1 Alphaproteobacteria bacterium
CGATCCTCAAGGTCTATGACGGGCGCTTCAAGGACCTGTTCCAGGAAGTGTTCGACAAGGAGTTCAAGGACCAGTTCAAGGCCAAGGGCATCACCTACGAGCACCGGCTGATCGACGACATGGTGGCCTCGGCCCTGAAGTGGGAAGGCGCCTATGTGTGGGCCTGCAAGAACTACGACGGCGACGTGCAGTCCGACACCGTGGCCCAGGGCTTCGGCTCGCTCGGCCTGATGACCTCGGTGCTGATGACCGCCGACGGCAAGACGGTCGAGGCCGAGGCGGCGCACGGCACCGTTACGCGGCATTACCGCGACCACCAGGCCGGCAAGCAGACCTCGACCAACCCGATCGCGTCGATCTTCGCCTGGACCCAGGGCCTGTGGTACCGCGGCAAGTTCGACAATACGCCCGAGTTGCAGCACTTCGCCAAGACGCTCGAGAAGGTCTGCGTCGATACGGTGGAATCGGGCAAGATGACCAAGGACCTGGCGATCCTGATCGATCCCAAGGCGCCGTTCCTGCAGACCCAGCAATTCCTCGACGCGATCGACCAGGGCCTGAAGAAGGCGCTCGCCTAGACCCAGCCCGAACCAGGCGTTTACCTTTCCGTCATCCGCCTGCCACGCGAGCGTAGCCCAATCGGGCTACGCTCGCGGACATGATGGCATCGGCGGACAGCGCCATGGCGCGCAATCTGGCGAAGGTGGCAAGCGAGCTGCGCGAGCTGGTCACCCATCCGCCCTATCTCGCCGATCGCGCGCCCTACGCGGCGGGACGCCTGCTGGCGGCGGCCGACCGGCTGGACAGCCTGGCCGAGCGCGCGCTCAACCCCCCTGCGCCGACGGGCCCGGCGGGCTGAGGCTGGGCGTCACGCCCAGGAACCCGTCGATCTGCTGCCAGACCAGGGCCCGCACCGAATCGCGCTCGCGCAACAGCTCGTGCGCGGCGTCGGTGAACTCGATATGCGTGGCATTGGGCAGCTCCTTGGACACGCGCCGGGCGGCCTCGATCGACACCACGCGGTCGACGGCGGCCGCCAGCACCAGGATCGGTACGCGGATGTCGCGGCAATAGCCCGGGCGCTCGGTGGTCGCGATCGAGTGCTGGGCCGCGCGCAGCCAGCCGAAGGTGGGGCCGCCGATCGACAGTTCAGGGTTTCGCCCGATCCAGGCATGCGGTTCGAGGAATCGGACGCGGTCGCTCGTCAGGCGGTTGCCGTCGAACCGCACGCGCCGGCGATCGTAGTCGCGGGCGCCGAACACATAGGCGCGCGACAGGCCGAGCGCGCAGACGCCGCCGACGATCGCGCGCGCCAGCCATCGCGGCAGGCGACCGTAGTTGATGTCGAGCATCGGTGACGAAAGCAGCACCACGTCAAAGGCGCGTGGATGGTCCTTCAGGTAGCGCAGCAGCAGGTGCGCGCCGAGCGAATGAGCGATCGCCAGGCGCGGTCGTGACCCGTCGCGCGGCGGCAGCACGGTATCGACCATGCGGCCGAGATCGACCAGGTAGCGCGCGAAATCCGGCACGTGCACCTTGTCGTGGTTGCGCAAGGGCCGCGTCGACAGGCCCTGGCCGGACCATTCCATCACGTAGACGTCGAAGCCGCGCGCCAGTAGGTCGGCGGCGGTCTCGTGGTACTTCTCGATGAACTCGCCGAAGCCCGGCAGGACCAGCGCGGTGCCGATGCCGGGCGAACGCAGCGCGCGCCAGTGCATGTAGCGGATCGTGCCGCCGGCGGGCGAGGTCAGGCGCTGCGCATGGCCGCCCGGCGGCGACGGCGGAACCGCCGTCGTTTCAGGCCGCGCGGCGACCTTGTGCGCGGCCGTCAGCGGTTCAACTCCCGCATCGCCGCGTCGAGCCCGCCCAGGGTCAGTGGATGCATGCGGCCGGCGGTCGCGGCGCGCACCATCGCGATCGAGCGGTGATACGGCCATTCCGCCTCGGGCTGGGGATTGAGCCATGCGGCGTGCGGATAGGTGGCGAACAGGCGCGACAGCCACACCTCGCCCGACTCCTCGTTGAAATGCTCGACGCTGCCCCCGGGCTGCGCGATCTCGTAGGGACTCATCGTGGCGTCGCCGACAACGATCAGCTTCCAGTCCGAGGGATAGGTGTGCAGCACTTGCCAGGTCGGCAACGTCTCGTCGTGCCGGCGCCGGTTGTCGCGCCACAACCGCTCGTAGGGGCAATTGTGGAAATAAAAAGTCTCCAGATGCTTGAACTCGGTGCGCGCCGCCGAGAACAATTCGGCGCAGGCCTTCACGTGCTCGTCCATCGATCCGCCGATGTCGAGCAGCAGCAGCACCTTCACCGTGTTGTGCCGCTCCGGCACCATCTTCAGGTCGAGATAGCCGCCGTTGTGCGCCGTGGAGCGGATCGTATCGGGCAGGTCGAGTTCGGTCGCCGCCCCCTCGCGCGCGAAGCGCCGCAGGCGCCGCAGCGCCACCTTGATGTTGCGGGTGCCGATCTCGACGTCGTCATCGAGGTTCTTGAACTCGCGCTTGTCCCACACCTTGACGGCGCGGAAGTTGCGGTTGCCTTCCTGGCCGATGCGGATGCCCTCGGGGTTGTAGCCATAGGCCCCGAAGGGCGAGGTGCCGGCCGTGCCGATCCACTTGCTGCCGCCCTGGTGCCGGCCCTTCTGCTCGGCCAGGCGCTGGCGCAGCGTCTCCATCAGCTTGTCCCAGCCGCCCAGCGCCTGGACCTGCTTCTTCTCCTCCTCGGTCAGGAAGCGCTCGGCCAGCTTGCGCAGCCATTCCTCGGGAATGCCGACCTGCGTGATGTCCACGCCTTCGAGCCCCTCGAAGCACTTGGCGAACACGCGGTCGAACTTGTCGAGGTTGCGCTCGTCCTTCACCAGCGCCGAGCGGCTGAGGTAGTAGAATTCCTCGACGTCGTAGCTGGCGCAGCCCGCCTGCATCGCCGCCATCAGCGACAGGTACTCGGTGAGCGAGACCGGGACACGCGCGTCCTTCAGGGCCAGGAAGAAGGCGGTGAACATCAGGCGCCGACCGGCACGAGGCCGAATTGCGCCAACGCGGCGACCGCTTTGTGATCGAAGGTCCGCGTCAGGTCGCAGCCCCTCCGTTCGTTTGTCAACGCGATCACGCAGTCCGCAAAGTCGGTGTCGGAATGCCGGTACCGCTCCAGCGCGATCTCCACGAGGTCTTCGTCCTCGACAGTCAGGCTATCGGCATGCAGGATCTTGTCGAGGACCCCGGCAACCTGGGCGCGCTCGATTCGATAGACGCGGGTCAGCACCCAGACGAATTCGCAGAGCACCACGCGATTGACAAATCCGGGCGATTGAGGCGTGCACTCTGTCCGCAGGCACTGACGCGCGGCTTCAAGCTGGGCAACGTCGTCCTTCACGAAGAACCGCACCAGAACGTTGGTATCGATGCCGATCACGATTTGCGCTTGCCCCGCACGCTCTTCAGGAACTGCTCGCCCGCTTCCTCGGCAATTGCCTCATTCATTTCGTCGATGGTCACCGAACGATCCGCGCGCAAGAGGCCAGCCAGGGCTTCGATCTTCACGTTCTTCGCCACCATCCGCACCGTGCCATCGGGTTCCTTGACGAAGATTACGCGATCGCCCGGTTGTAGCTTCATATGCCGCCGGATCTCCTGCGGAATGGTCGTCTGGCCCTTTGCGGTAACCGTCGATTGGGACATGGAACTCCTTCGTGTCCTTACTTTGTATTTTATTCCTTACTTATCGTCAATCCCCTTACACGCCCGCACATGCCCTTCCTGCTCCGCTGTCTCGATCGAGCCGGGCCGCGCGGCGCGCACGGCGGCGATCGCCTGGTCCGGCGTCATGCCCAGCTCGACCAGCAGGCGCGCGGCGATCATGCCGGTGCGTCCCAGGCCGGCGCGGCAGTGCACGATGATCTTGCCGCCACCCCGCAGCGTCCTGCGCAGGACCGGGCCGGATTTGGCCCAGAGCTGCTCGAAGGCCAGGTCGGGCTCGCCCATGTCGGGCACCGGCAGGTGGTGCCACGCGATGCCGGCCGAGGCGACCATCTTGCCGAGGTCCTTGCTGCCGAGGAACATCAGCTCCCGCGTCTCGACCAGGGTCACCAGCGCGGTCACGCGCCAGAAGCGGAAATCCTGCAGCTCGTGAAGCTGCGGAAAGGCGCTGAGCCCGATCGTGCCACCGCCCGGCGTCTTGACGACATGCGGCACCACGGCCGTGCTTCCTTTCCCGTCAGCTGCCGCGCTGGCGTCGCGCCAGGAAGGCCAGGCGCTCGAACAACTGCAGGTCCTGCTCGCTCTTCAGCAGCGCGCCATGCAGCGGCGGGATCACCTTGTCCGGGTCCTTGGCGCGCAGCGCCTCGGGCGGCAGGTCCTCGACCATCAGGAGCTTGATCCAGTCCAAAAGCTCCGAGGTCGACGGCTTCTTCTTCAGTCCCGGCACGTCGCGCAGGTCGTAGAACACGTTCAGCGCGTCGCGCACCAGGTCCTTGCGGATGTCCGGATAGTGCACGTCGACGATGCGCTTCATCGTGTCGCGCTCGGGAAACTGGATGTAGTGGAAGAAGCAGCGCCGCAGGAAGGCGTCGGGCAGTTCCTTCTCGTTGTTCGACGTGATGACGACGATCGGGCGCCGCTTGGCGACGATGGTCTCGCGCGTCTCGTGTACGTGGAACTCCATGCGGTCGAGCTCCAGCAGCAGGTCGTTGGGAAACTCGATGTCGGCCTTGTCGATCTCGTCGATCAGCAGGACCGGCGCGTCCTCGGCGGTGAAGGCCTCCCACAGCTTGCCGCGCAGGATGTAGTTGCGGATGTCGTGGACCTTCTCCTCGCCGAGCTGGGAATCGCGCAGGCGGCTGACCGCATCGTACTCGTAGAGCCCGTGCTGCGCCTTGGTGGTCGACTTGATGTGCCATTCGATCAGGTTCTTGCCCAGCGACCGCGCGATCTCGCGCGCAAGCACGGTCTTGCCCGTGCCGGGCTCGCCCTTCACCAACAACGGGCGCTCGAGCGCGATCGCGGCATTGACCGCGACCATCAGGTCCTTGGTGGCGACATAGGATTCCGTGCCCGCGAACCGGGCCGACGCCGCTTTCATCGAACCGTTGTCCCTCATGCGTTGGCGCGGGGCTGCGTGACGCCGATCATCGTGTCGCGCGTCACGATGGCGGCAAGCTTCTCCTCGCTCCAGCCCTCGGTCCCGGCCGGCCGCATCGGCAGCACGAGGTAGCGCATGTCCGCCGTGGAATCGTGCACCCGCACCTCGACATCGTCGCCGAGCACGGTGCCGAACTCGGCAAGGACCGCGCGCGGCTCGCTGACGGCGCGGCTGCGGTAGGGCCGGCTCTTGTACCAGTCGGGCGGCAGGCCCAGCACGTTGCGCGGGTAGCACGAGCAGAGCGTGCAGACGATCATGTTGTGCAGCCCGGGCTTGTTCTCCACGACGATCAGGCGCAGCGGCGCCACGGTGATGTCCAGCAGCTCCTCGGCGGCGGCGCTGCCATCCTTCAAAAGACGCGCCTTGTAGGCCGGATCGACCCAAGCCCGCGCCACCATGCGCGCGCCCAGCGCGGGGCTGCGCGCATCCATGCGCTCGATCTGCTCGCGGAACTCGTCGGCGGTGATGACGCCCTTCTCGACCAGCAGCTGGCGCATCGCCTCGGCCATCAGCGCATACTCGCCATCGCCCTTCTCCTCGACCGGCGTATGCGGATGGCCGTGATCGTGGTGGTCTTGACCGTGGGTATGCGGATCGGTCATCTGCCTGCCTCCCCTAAGCCGGTTCCAGCCAATGCTGGTAGATTTCGATCTCGACCGTGTCGCTCAACGGCCCGCGATAGACGGGCCACAGCTCGGTCTGGCGGAAACGCACGCGGTAGAGCGGCCGCGGCGGGTCGCCGGACAGTCCATAGGCGAGCTGCTCGGGATTCCCGAACGCGCCGCAGACCCGCTCGACCTCGCCGACATGGCCGCGGCAATACCACGGCGCGCGCACGTGGCCGGGCGGATAGGCGGCGCGGACGCGCACGCGGTCGCCCGGCTTGAACTCCGGCGTCACTTCTCCTCCGCCGCGCGCAATTTCGCCATGCGCTGGTCCAGTTCGGCCTTCGTCACCACCCCGCGTTCCTGCATCATCGTGGCGATCGAGTGCATCCAGCGCTCGTAGTAGCTCATGCGGTCATAGGCGCCGGCCGGCAGGGATTCGATGCCGCGCCGAAGCATGTCGGTGTTCATCAGCCGGCGCTTCTTGTCCGACAGCAGCACCATCATGGCGTCCACGCGCTTTTCCCAGGCGGCGTAGTCGTGCTCGGCCTTCTCCACCTTGCTGGCGGGCAGGCCGCCCATGTCGTGGTGGGGGCGCGTGGGCATCGCTCAGGCCGCCTTGGCCGTCGCCGCGAGCGCGGCCTCGATGGCGCTGAGCGCCGCGTCGATCTTGTCGGCATCCGGCCCGCCGGCCTGGGCCATGTCAGGCCGGCCGCCGCCGCCCTTGCCGCCCACCGCCGCCGCGCCGATGCGCACCAGGTCGACGGCGCTGACCCGCTTGGACAGGTCATCCGTGACCGCGACGACCAGCGAGGCCTTGCCGTCGCCATTGGACGCCAGCGCGACCACGCCGCTGCCCAGCTTCCGCTTCAGCTCGTCGGCCATGCCCTTCAGCTCCTTTGCCGGCATGTCGCCGAGCGCGCGCGCCAGGTAGGCGATGCCCGCGACCTGGCGTGCCGCCGGCTCGACCGCTGCGCCCCCGCCGGCCGCGCCGCCCATCGCGAGCTGCTTGCGGGCGGCGGCAAGCTCGCGCTCGAGCTTCTTGCGTTCCTCCAGCAGCGCGGCGACGCGCGCCGGAAGTTCGGACGGCGCGGCCCTCAGCTCGGCCGCGACCCTCGCGATCACGCTTTCCTCCTCGTTGACGTAGTCGAGCGCCGCCTGGCCGGTCAGCACCTCGATGCGCCGCACGCCGGCGGCCACCGCCGACTCGCCGACGATCTTGAACAGGCCGATATCGCCGGTACGCTTCACGTGCGTGCCGCCGCACAGCTCGGTCGAATAGTGCTTGCCGCCGTCGGCCTCGTCGAGCGGATCGCCCATGGAGACGACGCGCACCTCCTCGCCGTATTTTTCGCCGAACAGGGCCAGCGCGCCCTTCTCGACCGCCTGCTCGGGCGACATCAGCACGGTTTCCACCGCCCCGTTGCCGCGGATGCGGTGGTTCACATCGGCCTCGACCACGCGGATGTCCTCCGGCGTCAGCACCTTGGGATGCGAGATGTCGAAGCGCATGCGGTCGGGCGCCACCAGCGAACCCTTCTGCGTCACGTGGCCGCCCAGCCGCCGGCGCAGCGCCTGGTGCAGCAGGTGCGTCACCGAATGGTTGGCGCGCAGCTTGGTACGGCGCTCGTGATCGACGGTCAGCTCGACCGCGTCGCCGAGCTTCACCGTGCCGCCCGCGACCTTGCCCAGGTGGACATGCAGGTCGCCCAGCTTTTTCAGCGTGTCGGTGACCGTGACCACCGCGCCGCCGGCCGCCTTGATCGTGCCGGCATCGCCCATCTGGCCGCCGGACTCGCCGTAAAACGGCGTCTGGTTGACCAGCACGGCGACATTGGCGCCCGGGCCGGCGCTGTCCACCGGCTTGCCGTCCAGCACCAGCGCCGCGACCTTGCCCTCGGCGGTCTCGGTGTCGTAGCCCAGGAACTCGGTCGCGCCGAGCTTCTCGCGCAGCTCGAACCACACGCGCTCGGTCGCGGCCTCGCCCGAGCCCGCCCATTTCTTGCGCGCCTCGGCGCGCTGGCGCTCCATCGCGGCGTCGAAGCCGGCATTGTCGACCGGCCGCCCCTGCCCCTTCAGCACGTCCTGGGTCAGGTCGAGCGGGAAGCCGTAGGTATCGTAGAGCTTGAACGCCACCTCGCCCGGCAGCGGCGCCTTCACGGGCAGCTTCGCGGTCTCCTCCGCCAGCAGCTTCAATCCGCGGTCGAGCGTCTGCTTGAAGCGCGTCTCCTCGAGCTTCAGCGTCTCGACGATCAGGGGCTGCGCGCGGCCAAGCTCGGGATAGGCGGCCCCCATCTGGCCGACCAGCGCCGGCACCAGCTTCCACATCAAGGGCTCGGTCACGCCCAGAAGGTGGGCGTGGCGCATCGCGCGGCGCATGATCCGGCGCAGCACGTAGCCGCGCCCCTCGTTCGACGGCGATACGCCATCGGCAATCAGGAAACAGGACGAGCGCAGATGATCGGCGATCACATTGTGGCTCGGCGCGCGATCGCCTTCGGCCTTGGTTTTCGTCAGCTCTTCAGACTTGGCGATCAGCGCGCGGAAGAGATCGGTGTCGAACACCGAGTGCACGCCCTGCAGCACGCAGGCGATGCGTTCGAGCCCCATGCCCGTGTCGATCGACGGCTTTGGCAG
>JADZDN010000296.1 GCA_020851015.1 Alphaproteobacteria bacterium
CTTCAAGAAGAACTTCCAGGAGGCCTACCCCGGCGACGCCATCGCCAGGCTCTGGCTCCAGGGCACCGAGCGCCCCTGGTTCCTCGAGAAGCGACAGGCACTCGTCGACAAGATCTCCGCAGCCTGACGCCTTAGCTGTCACGCAGCGCAGCAATACTGTGCTAGGGTTGCCGCGCCGTCGCCTCTGGGAGGGGCGACGGCGCGTGCGCCATGGCGGGGCAAAGACCCCGGGGCGAAGGCAGGGACAGGGGCGGGGATGGCGAACGATCTGGTGTTCGAGAACGTGGTGAAGCGCTTCGGCAGCTTCACGGCCGTGCATAACCTCAATCTGACGATCCGCGAGGGCGAGTTCTTCTCCTTCCTCGGGCCGTCCGGCTGCGGCAAGACCACGATCCTGCGGATGGTCTCCGGCTTCATCGAGCCGAGCGAGGGGCGCATCTCGCTGGGCGGCCAGGACCTGCGGGGCATCGGCCCGAACAAGCGGCCGACCGCGCTGATCTTCCAGAACCTGGCGCTCTTCCCGCTTATGACTGTGGCGCAGAACATCGCCTTCGGCCTGGAGGTGCGTGGCGCCAACACGGCCGAGCGGCAGCGCAAGGTCGACGAGATGCTCGACCTCATCGCCCTCCAGGGCTACGGCAAGCGCCGCATCGACGAGCTCTCGGGCGGCCAGAAGCAGCGCGTGGCCATCGCCCGCGCGCTGGCCGTCGAGCCCAAGGTGCTGCTGCTGGACGAGCCGCTCTCCGCCCTCGACCTGAAGCTGCGCCAGCACATGCGCGCCGAGCTGCGCGCCATCCAGCAGCGCACCGGCATCACCTTCATCTACATCACCCACGACCAGGGCGAGGCGCTGGCCATGTCCGACCGCGTGGCGGTGATGAGCCAGGGCCACGTCGAGCAGGTCGGCCTCTCGGCCGACATCTACAACCACCCCGAGACGCCCTTCGTCGCCTCCTTCGTCGGCGAGAACAACCTCTTCGGCGGGCGGGTGGCCGAGGCCGACGGCAGCCGTGCGGTGCTGGACACCGCCTTCGGCCGGCTCGCCGGGCTCAATCCGCGCGGCCTGACGGTCGGCGAGGAGGCGCTGCTCTTCGTCCGGCCGGAGCGGCTGCGGCTCGACGCCACCGCCGGGGGCGCCGAGAACCACATCCGCTCCAAGGTGCTGGGCGAGATGTTCGAGGGCATCACCGTCAACATCACGCTGGAGAACCCCGGCGGCCGGCCGGTCATGCTCACCATGTCCAACGACGGCGCCATCCCGAGCTTCGACGAGGGCAGCGAGCTGGCGGTCCACTTCGCCACCGACAACGCCACGGTGCTGCCGAAGGGGAGCCTCGCCAGTGGGTGACGCGGTCAAGCGCTTCGGGCGGCTCGGCGTCGCCTTCATGTTCGGCACCACCGCCATCTGGGCGCTGATGCTGGTGGTCATCCCGCACCTGATGCTGATCGACTACGCCTTCCATGCCAACGAGGGCTCGATCGCCAAGGGCCTGGCGCCGGAAGGCTTCACCTTCTACTCGTTCATGCCGCTGTTCGACGACCTGGCGCGCGACACCTTCGTGCGCACCATCCTGACCAGCTTCGTCATCACCGTGCTGGCGCTGATCGTCTGCTATCCGATCGCCTACTACCTGGCGAAGGTGGCCACCAGCCGCTGGCTCTCCATCCTGATGCTCGGCCTGCTGGTGCCCTTCTGGGTCAACGAGGTGCTGCGCGCCTACGCCTGGCGCACGTTGCTGGCGAAGACCGGCCTGATCAACCAGATGGTGACCGGCCTCGGCTTCCCGCCGATCGAGTTCTTCAACTACGAGCTGCCGGTGCTGGACGCCAACATCGCGCTCTTCGTCGGCCTGATCTACAGCTACATCCTCTTCATGGTCTTTCCGATGTACAACGCCATGGAGAGCCTGGACAAGAACCAGGTCGAGGCGGCCCGCGACCTCGGCGCCTCCTGGACCCGGGTGCACCGCAAGGTGGTGATCCCGCACGCCAAGCCGGGCATCGCCTCGGGCTGCATCGTCACCTTCATGCTGGTCGCCGGCTCCTACATCGTCCCGGTGCTGCTGGGCGGACGCTCCAGCTTCTGGTTCACCCAGGCCCTCGAATCGCAGTTCTCGGTGCTGAACTGGAACGGCGGCTCCGCCTACGCCCTCGTGCTCGAGCTCATCTGCCTGGTCTTCATCATGATCGCGATGAAGGCCTTCCGGGTGACGCTGCGCGACATCACGCGCTAGGAGGGGCAGGACATGGCCTACCCCGACCGCGTGCTGACCTGGGCGATCCGCGCCTTCCTGCTGATCTTCTTCACCTACCTGCTGTTCCCGCTGGTCTACCTGCTGCTGCTGGCGTTCAACGACAGCCGCATCCCGACCCACAAGGACTTCACCTTCACGCTCAAGTGGTTCGGCGAGGCCTGGGGCAACGAGCGCCTGTGGGAGGGCCTCGAGACCTCGCTGATGATCGGCGCCGTGGTGGTGGCGATCTCGCTGACCCTGGGGATGGGCGGCGCCATGCTGCTGGTGCGCCTGCAGCTGAGGGCGAAGAACCTGATCTACGCCGTGCTGGTCTCGCCGATCCTGGCGCCCGGCATCGTGCTCGGCATCTCCACCTTCATCTTCTGGAGCCAGCAGCTCGGCGTGCGGCCGTCCTGGTGGACCGCCGCGCTGGCGCAGTCGAGCTTC
>JADZDN010000297.1 GCA_020851015.1 Alphaproteobacteria bacterium
CGGCCGCGTCTTCCCGCCGGGCGCGCCGGCCGCGACGCTGGACGATGCGACCCTGTCCTACTGGCCGATCCTGCCGGCCTATCCCGGCGACCCGCAGCTCGACGCCATGATCGAGCGCACGCCGGCGTTGGTGGTCTGGGTGCGCTGGCCGGTCGCGGGGTCCAGGTCGTCGCCGGTCTGCAGCGCCGGGCCGCGCCGTCCCTGCGACATGCCGCCATCGACCTCCAGCATGATCTCGGGGTTCAGCCGGTCGCGGATCGCCGCCTGGTAGAGATGGTTGGCGGCGACGATCTCGCGCCGCGCCGCGTCGACATCGGGCGAGCGCAGCAGCGCATCGGCGATGCCCTGGCGCAGCCGCTCGCCGATCGCGTCCTCGGCCGGCAGCGGCGGCGCGCCGGGCAGGATCACGCCGGGGATCAGCATCTCGGGCGCTTGCGACGCGCCCGCCGGCCCGGGGGTTGCCGCGGCGGCCGAGCGCGCGGCGCGGGCGGACGGGCCGACCGGTTCGCCGCCCGGCGGCAGCATGGCGGTGCGCTGGGTCGGGACCGGCGCGGCGTCGTCGACCGGCACGCTCTGGCCGGCGGCCCGCGCGCGCTCGGCCTTCATCACCGTCTCGGCGCGCCGGAGGCTCTGCTGATAGGCCTGCGCGGCGGCGGTGTTGCGGTTGCGGGTCGCGAACTCGGTGCAGGCGCGGATGGCGCGTTCGCGCGCGGGGCCTTCGACGACGCGGCTGGCGAGCTCGGGATCGCCCGCGGCATCGAGCGCGGTGTAGACCAGATCGGTGCGCGGGTTGAACACCAGCGCGCCGGCACGGCGCGGCGGCGCGCCGCCGATGTCGAAATCGCCGGTCACCTCGCAGATATCGAGGTCGGGGTTGATGCGGACCTTCTCCAGCGCAGCTGCCGTCGCGGGGCTGGGCGGCCTGGCGGCACGGCGGGGCGGATCGGCCGCCAGGACGGGGCCAGCCGCGACCAGCATGGCCAGCGCAGCCAGCCGCGCGGACGCGTTGCGCCTTCCTGCCCGGACGAATCGTTGGGTCACGCACCCAACCCCTTGAAATAGTGCGCTTTCCTGCCGCTGGAAGCGCGTACCAGCCCCGCCGGGAAAGTTAAGCGCCGGAGCGGGTCAGGTCAATATGTATTGTTAGGACTCAGGCTCGATCGCAAGGGCTTGTGGCTATCGCTAGGGCGTGTCGTCACTTGGGTGATTGAAGGGCGGCAGCAAGTTTGACGGCGGCGGTGGAGCTACTGACGTCCGGCTGGTCGCCGCGCTTCAGCAGCAGGTTGCGTCTCCCATCAACAGTTATAGAGGATCGCACTTGTGCGAATTCTGTCCGAGACCACCCATGAAAATGTCTCCTGGGGGAGTACCATGCTTGACCCACGGCCTGGGACCACGGGAAATGGCGAGATCCGAGTTGCCAATTCGAAGGGCACGACCTACGTAGCGCCTATTTTGATCCTTCATTATATCGTTGCTCATGGATACCTCCCGCCACAGGAATTTGTCTACGCTGTGCTCCACGCATCTAGATCTTGATGTTCGAGCTATGACCGGTTCGACCGCCTGTCGCAGACCACCTATCCGGCGGGCACCGCCGGCACGACATCGGAGTCGAGCACCTACGACGCCAACGGCAACCTGGCCGGGGACGGCACCTATACCCTGGGCTACGACGCCGAGAACCGGCTGGTGTCGGCGAGCGGCGGGGGGCGCGGCTGCGACCGTCGCGGCGGCCATGGGCCGCGCCGCCGTCCCGCGTCCTCTGCGGGGAGGCGTCAGTGAAGGCCAGCCGGACGGGCCCGCGGCTCAGCTGCCCGGGCGGTCGTGCACGTTCTCCCAGAACAGGTCCTTCCAGCTCGCGGGCAACGTCTTCATCGAGCCGATCTTGTGCATAAACTCGGCGTGCACCATCATCTTGCTGGGCGTCGGGGTGTAGGCGACGCGGTCTTCCTGCTGCAGGTAGCCATACACCTCGTCGGCCGTCAGCTTCGACTTCTCGAAGCGGACGTAAAGCTCGGCCGCGTCGCGCTTGTTCTTGGCGATCCACTCCATCGCCTCGGTCAGGCCGGCGGCGACCGCCTGGTAGGTCTTGGGATTCTCCTTCTTCCATTTCTCGGTGTTGTAGACCACCGCCACGGTATGGCGCCCGCCGGCGACGTCGAACGAGTCGATCACGGTGTGCACGCGCGGGTCGGCCAGTTCCTGGAACAGGAAGGGGATGGTGGCGGCATGGGTGCGGATCTCGTGCTTCGGCGCCAGGATCGCCACCATGGAATCCGGATGCGACAGCGACACGGTCAGCGGGTCGAGCTTGAAGCGGTTCTCCCAGCCCAGGTATTTCGCCGCCGCCATCTGCAGGATCACCGCGTGGTGCGTCACCTTGACCGCGGTTACGGCGATGCGGTCGTTGTCGCCGAAATCCTTGATCGACTTGATGCGCGGATCCGAGGTGTTGAACAGGATCGGCGAATCGCACAAGGCCATCATGCCGCGGATATTCTCGCGCCCGCGCGTCTTGTCCCAGATCGTCAGCAGCACGGTGGCGCCGACCGTCGCCACGTCGATCGAGCCGGACAGGATCGCGTCGTTGACGGCCGCGCCGCTCGCCAGTTGCAGCATCTCGA
>JADZDN010000298.1 GCA_020851015.1 Alphaproteobacteria bacterium
CATCAAGGGCACCCCCAAGGCCGACATGTGCCGCGAGTTCATCAAGTTCGCGGCCGACCCGGCACGCCAGGCCGTGTGGACCAAGTGGATCAGCTACGGCCCGGCGCACCCCGACGCCTACAAGACCATCCCGGAGGCGACGGCCAAGAAGCTGCCGACCTATCCCGCCAACTTCAAGACGGCGATCAAGGCCGACGCGGCGTACTGGTCGAAGAACAAGGACAAGGTGACCGAGCAGTTCGAAGCCTGGCTCCTGGCCTGATCGCGGGCACCTGACGGGGCGGCGCCCGCCGCCGCCCCGTCCCCGCTTCCATCGAGAACGCCAGGCCAACCCGTCGCGACGCCGGCGGGCTGACCTGGTTTTCCGCCACCCGGCTTTCTCCTTCTCATGACGACAGGCGCCCGATGACGCCCAACGCGACCGCCAAGCTGACCGTCAAGGACCTGCGCAAGACCTATGGCCCGGTCGTCGCCTTGACCGACGCCAGCATCGAGGTGCGCGAAGGCGAGTTCCTTACCCTGCTCGGCCCGTCGGGTTCGGGCAAGACCACGATGCTGATGGTGATCGCCGGGCTGGTGCAGCCGGATTCCGGCGAGGTATGGATCGACGGCAAGCTGGCGACCTACGCGCCCAGCTTCAAGCGCGACCTGGGCATGGTGTTCCAGAACTACGCGCTGTTTCCCCACATGACCGTGGCCGAGAACATCGCCTTTCCGCTGCGCATGCGCCGCCTCGGGCAGGCCGACATCGCGCGCGAGGTCAAGCGGGTGCTCGACATCGTGCGGCTACCGCACGTGGCCGACCGCCTGCCGCGCGCCCTTTCCGGCGGACAGCAGCAGCGCATCGCGCTGGCGCGCTGCATCGTCTACGGGCCGTCGATCATCCTGATGGACGAACCGCTGGGCGCGCTCGACAAGAAGCTGCGCGACGAGATGCAGCTCGAGATCAAGCGGCTGCACACCGAGCTCGGCATCACCGTGCTTTACGTCACGCACGACCAGGAAGAGGCGATGGTGATGTCCGATCGCATCTGCCTGATGAACGACGCGCGGATCGAGCAGCTCGGCACGCCGGCGGACCTGTACTTCCGTCCGCGCACCCTGTTCGCGGCCGGGTTCCTGGGCGAATCCAACATCCTCGACGCCACGGTGACGGCGGTCGAGAACGATCGCGCCGTGCTGCGCCTCAGCGTGGGCGGCGATGCGCCGGTCCGCGCCCGGGTGCGCGACGGGGTGAAGCCGGGCCAGAGCGTGAAGCTGATGGTGCGGCCGGAGTGCCTGACGGTGCTCGGCCACGACGACCGGGCCGAAAACGAAGTCCAGGCCGGGCTCAAGGACGTCATCATGGTCGGCGGGATCACCAAGCACTACGCGCGACTGGCCGACGGCAAGGAGGTCGTGGCCGCCAAGCTGACCCGCGGACCGGTCGCGCAGCCCGAGGCGGGCCAGGCGCTGCGACTCGGCTGGTCGGCGGACAGCTCGGTGCTGCTGGTCTGATGGCCGTATCGGCCAATCGCGCGCGTCCGGCCTGGATCGCCCTGTGGCCGATCCTGCCCGCGCTGCTGTTCCTGGGCGTCCTGTTCCTCTACCCCGTCGTCCAGCTCCTGTGGCTGAGCGCGCTGGACAAGGCGAGCGGCGATCTGACCGCGACCCACTACGTCCGCCTGTTCGCCTCGCCGCTCTACGTGAAAGTGCTGCGCATCACCTTCGAGATCGCCGGCTGGACCACGGTCTTCGTGATCCTGGGCGCCTATCCGGTCGCATACTATCTCGCCACCTCCAGCGAGCGCCGGCGCAACGCGCTGATGCTGTGGGTGCTGTTGCCGTTCTGGACCAGCTTCCTGGTGCGTACCTTCGCCTGGATCGTGCTGCTCGGCCGCAATGGCGCGATCAACAAGTGGCTGCAGGCGGTCGGCATCACCGGCGAGCCGCTGGACCTGATCTACAATTTCACCGGGGTCATGATCGGCATGACCCACGCGCTGATGCCGCTGGCCGTGATGACGATGGTCTCGGTGATGGAGTACAGCGACGCCAACCTGCCCCGTGCGGCGTCCACCCTGGGCGCGCGCGGCGGCCAGGCGTTCTGGCGCATCTACTTCCCGCTGTCGCTGCCCGGCGTGGCCGCGGCGGGGCTGCTGGTCTTCATCACCGCGCTCGGCTTCTTCATCACGCCCGCGCTCTTGGGCGGTCGGCTGGAGACCATGATCACCCAGGTGATCATCACGCAGATCCAGACGATGATGAACTGGGCCTTCGGCGGCGCGGTGTCGATGCTGCTGCTCGTCGCGGCCCTGATCGTGTTCTACCTCTACGACCGCGCGCTGGGCATGTCGACCTTGGCCGGCAGCGCCGCGACGAGCCAGGGCGATGGCCGGGCGAACCCCGTCGCCCGCCTGGGCGCGTGGGCCGGCGGCCACGTGCTCGACCTCCTGGGCCGCGCGTGCGATGGCGTGGCCGCCGCGTGGGAGCGCTTCTTTCCCCTGCGGCCCGATCGGCCGCGTCACGATCGTTCGCGCATGGCGCTGGCGGTGGTCGTTGCGCTGATCATCTTCTTCCTTGCCGCGCCGACCTTCTTCATCGTGCCGGTGTCCTTCACGACCGACGCGTTCATCGAATGGCCGCCCAAGTTCTTCACCCTGCGCTGGTACCAGGCCTATTTCGATTCCCCGACCTGGATGGCCGCGACGGTGCGCTCGCTGGCGGTGGCGACGGTCGCCGCGCTGCTGGCGATGCTGGTGGGCGCGCCCGCCGCCTTCGTGCTGGCGCGGCGCGGCATGGCAGGCAAGACCGCGGCGATGGCGTTCCTGCTGTCGCCCCTGATCATCCCGCGCATCATCATCGCGATCGCGCTGTTCTACTTCTATGCGCGGCTCGGCCTGGTCGGCAGCTCGCTGGGCCTGGTGCTGGGCCATGCCGTGATCGCCGTTCCCTATGTGGTGGTGACGGTGATGGCGGTCCTGAAGACCTATGACGAGCGGTTGGACCAGGCCGCAGGCAGCCTGGGCGCCAACCGGCTCCAGACGCTGTGGCACATCACGTTTCCCCTGATCCGCACCGGACTGATCGCGGCTTTCCTGTTCGCTTTCATCACGTCGTTCGACGAGCTGACCATCGCGCTGTTCGTCAGCGGTGGGTTGGCCACCACCCTGCCCAAGCAGATGTGGGACGATTCGCTTTTGAAGGTGAACCCGACCCTGGCCGCCGTCTCCACGATGCTGTTGGTGTTCGTAACCGCCTTGATCCTGTCGGCGGAATACCTGCGACGGAGGACAGCCGCGCGATGAAGCAAAACGTCACGGTGATCGGCGCCGGCATCGTCGGCATTTCCTGCGCCAGCTACCTGCAGCGCGACGGGCACCAGGTCACGGTGATCGACCGCGTGCCGCCGGGCGAAGGCTGCTCTTTCGGCAACGCCGGCGGCATGAGCCCCGGCTCCTGCGTGCCGGTCGCCATGCCCGGCATGGCCAAGCAGATCCCGCAGTGGCTGATGGACCCGCTGGGGCCGCTGTCGATCCGCTGGAGCTACCTGCTGCCGGCCCTGCCCTGGCTGATCCGCTTCCTGCGCGCCGGACGGCGCGAGGAGGTCGAGCGCATCGCCGACGGGATTCGCGCCCTGCTGGACGGCGTATTCCCCAACTACGCGCCGCTGCTGAAGGCCGCGGGCGCCGAGCACCTGGTACATTCGCGCGCGGGACAGATGTATGTCTGGCGCACCGAGGCGGCGTTCAACGGCGACCAGTACGGGCTCAAGCTGCGGCGCGACCGCGGCATCACCGTGGAGGTGCTGGACAAGCACGAGCTGCGCCAGCGCGAGCCGGCCCTGGCGCCCATTTTCGAGAAGGGCGTCGTGTTCCCCCAGCATGGCCATTGCTCCAACCCGTTCCGTCTGGTGCAGACGCTGGCCGAGCATTTCCAGCGCAGCGGCGGGACGATTCTGAAGCGCGAAGTCACGGGCTTCGCGCGCGACGGCGGTCGCGTGACCGGCGTCGCGACCGATGCCGGGGAGGTGAAATCCGACAACGTGGTGATCGCGGCCGGCGCGTGGTCGGCGCGCCTGGCCAAGCAGCTTGGCGCGCATGTCCCGCTGGAGGCCCAGCGCGGCTACCACGTCACCGTGGCCGATCCCGGCGTCGGGCCGCGCATCAACGTGATGTGGGCCGATGCCAAGTTCATGGCGACGCCGATGGAGATGGGATTGCGCTTCGCCGGCACGGTGGAACTGGCAGGGCTGGAGGCCGCGCCGGACTACCGCCGCGCCCGCAAATTGCTCGAACTCGGGAAGACCATGTATCCGGGGCTGAAGGACGCCAAGGTCACGGAATGGATGGGCCACCGCCCCTGCACGCCCGACACGCTGCCGGTGATCGACTTTGCGCCCGGGCGCAAGGACGTGGTGTTCGCCTTCGGCCACGGCCACACGGGCTTGAGCGGCGCTTCGACCACCGGCAAGCTGGTCGCGGAGATGATCGCGGGCGCGAAGCCGTCGATCGACCTGACGCCCTACAGCGCGACGCGGTTCTAGAGCGGAGGCCGTGAATGCGCCGCGGCAGACGGGCACGGCAAGCGGAGCCTCGCGGCGCGGCGCCCGCCTATATCACTCGGCGCCTTCGGCCATTCGAACCGCTCGACGAAGAGCAGCTCGCCCTGGTCGAAGCCAAGGCCGACGAACTGCTGAAGGAGATCGGGGTCGAGTTCCGCAACGACCCGGAATCGCTGCGCCTGTTCCGGGCCGCCGGCGCCGACGTCAAGGGCGAGCGCGTGCGGTTCGAGACGGGGATGGCGCGCCGGATCGTCCAATCCACCGCGCCGCCCAGCTTCGTGCAGCACGCCCGCAACCCCGCACGGTCGGTTCTCATGGGCGGCAACGCCGTCGTGTTCGCCCCCTGCTACGGGATGCCGTTCGTCAGTAGCCTGGACGACCCGCGCCGGTACGGCACCCTGGCCGATCTGCGCAACTTCATCAAGCTCGCCTACATGACCGCCGACCTGCACCATTCGAGCGGGGTCATCTGCGAACCGGCGGACGTGCCCGTACCCAAGCGCCACCTCGACCTTGCCCACGCCCATCTGACGCTGTCGGACAAGCCGTTCCTGGGCGTCGCCACCGCCGGCTCGCGCGCGGCCGACACTGTCGCCATGTGCGAGATCGTGTTCGGCAGGGATTTCGTCGACCGCAACTGCGTCGTCGGATCGATCATCAACGTCAATTCGCCGCTCGTTCTCGATCACACGATGCTGGAGTCGCTGCGCGTATACGCGGCGGCGAACCAGACGGCGATCGTCACCCCGTTCGTCATGGGTGGCGCCATGGGGCCGGTCACCGTCGCCGGCATGATGGCCCAGGCGCTGGCCGAAGGGCTCGCCGGCATCGCGCTCACCCAGCTGGTGCGTCCGGGCTCGCCGGCGATCTTCGGCGCGATGCTGAGCGGCCTGAACATGAAGACGGGCGCGCCGACGCGCGGGGCCGAAAGCTGGCTCGCCATGACCGGGATGGGCCAGCTCGCGCGCCGCCTTGGCGTGCCGTTTCGCGGCGGGGCGGCGTCGACCACCGCCAAGACCGTCGATTCCCAGGCCGGCCAGGAATCCGCCGACATGCTGCTGATGACGGCCCTGTCGGGGGTCAATTTCCTGATCCATGCCGCCGGCCACTTGGAAGGCGGGCTGTGCGTCAGCTACGAGAAATTCATGCAGGACGCGGACCATCTGGCGATGGTCGCGCGGCTGCTGCAGGGCTTCGACCTGCGCGACGACGAGTTCGCGCTCGACGCCTTCCGCGAAGTCGGGCCCGGCCAGCACTATCTTGGCGCGGCGCACACGCTGCAGCGCTTCGCCGACGCCTTCCACATATCCGATATACTGGATTCGAACTCGTTCGAACAATGGCGCGACGAAGGTTCGCTGACCGCGGCGCAGCGCGCCCACGCGGCCTACAAGCGCGCCTTGGCCGCCTACGAGCAGCCGGCGATGGATTCGGCCGTCACGTCGGCGCTCGAAGCGTTCGTCGAGCGCAGGAAGCGCGAGCTCGACGGCGCGGCGCCATAGGCAAGCCCGTGCGCCGCGCGTCCGACACGACGCGCGGGCCGTCGCGCCTACGAAGCGTAGGCCGGCTCGTCCTCGTCGAGGATGACCTTCACGGCGTCCAGGAACAGGTCTGCGTTCTCGTGGCGGGTCTTGAACCCGTCGCGCAGGGCGCGTGCCTTGTCGTCGCCGATCAGCATCAGCGGCTTGCCGGTCGACATGGCCAGTATCTGCACCTCGCAGGCGCGCTCGAGGTAGTACATGTCGTCGAACGCGTCGGCCACGGTTTCTCCGGTCACGTCCACGCCGTGGTTGCCGAGGAACAGTACGCGCTTGCCGTCCCCAAGGTAGCTGGCCATGCGGTCGCCCTCGGTCGTCGCGTTGGCGAAGCCGTTGAACTCCTCGTCATAGGCGCACAGCCCCCAGAACCGCGCCGCGTTCTGGTGCGCCATCTCCAGCCGGCCGCCCTTCACGCACGCCAGCGCCGTGGCATAGGGCATGTGCGTGTGCAGCACGACCTTCGCCTTGGTATGCGTGTGGATGCGCGTGTGGATGTTGAATCCGGTCCGGGCCGGCCTCCCCTCGCCCTCGACGGTCTTGCCCTTGTCGTCGATGACGATCAGCTTGCTGGCGATCGCCTTCGACCAATGCATGTGATGCGGGTTGATCAGGAACCGGTCGGGCGCCAGCATCACCGTGTAGTGGTTGCACACGCCTTCGTGCAGGCCAAGTCGAGCCGACCAGCGCAGCGCCGCCGCCAGGTCGATGCGCGCCTGCTGCCATTCCGCGCGATTGCTGATGCTGCCCGAAGCCATGCCCGCCTCCACGGTATTTGCGCGCCGGCATTCTAGCGCCATTGTGCGGTGGCGTCGCGATTTCTAAGATCGCGGCGCGATCCGAAAGGCGCGTATCGCCTTACGATCCACGCTTGGGGGGAGATTGCACCGTGAAGGACCAATTGCTGGCCTGGATCGACCAGGACAAGGACACGCTGATCGATTTCTTCCGCGGCTTCATCCGCGCCAAGTCGCCCAATCCGCCCGGCGATACGCTGGAAGCGGTGGCGCATATCCGAAAATTCCTGGACGCCGAGAAGCTGGCGCATCGCGTCATCGCGCCCAACAAGATCATGCCGAATATCGTCGCCAGCTTCGACGCGGCCAAGCCCGGCCGCCACCTGGTGCTCAACGGGCATATCGACGTATTCCCCGTCGCCGACGAGCAGCGCTGGACGCACGGCGCCTGGTCGGGCGCGCTCGCCGACGGCAACATCTATGGCCGCGGCTCGTCCGATATGAAATGCGGCACCTCGGCATCGATCTTCACCTACCGCTACATGCACCGCATCAAGGACAAGCTGAAGGGCAAGCTGACGCTCACCTGCGTGTCGGACGAGGAGACCTTCGGTCCCTATGGCGCGCGCTACCTGATGGAGCATCACCCGGAAGTGCACGGCGATTGCTGCCTGAACGGCGAGCCGTCGAGCCCCTACACGCTGCGCTTCGGCGAAAAGGGCCTCTTGTGGCTCGAGTTCACGATCGAGACCAAGGGATCGCATGGCGCCTATGCCCATGCCAGCGAGAGCGCCAGCAAGATCGCGGCCCGGATGATCGGCGACCTGGAGAAGCTGACCGACCTGCCGGTCGACGCACCGGGCAACGTGATGGGCGCGCTGAACGCCGCCCGCGCCGAGGTCGACCAGGCGCAGGGCGCGGGCGCCTTCGATATTCTCTCCAAGATTACCGTCAATGTCGGCAAGGTCGATGCGGGCATCAAGGTCAACATGACGCCCTCGCAGGCCCGCATGGAGGTCGACATCCGCCTTCCCGTCGGCATGACGCGCGAGCGCGTCCTGGCGGAGGTCGAGAAGATCGTGGCGCGCTACCCGCAGGCGAAGATGGCCGAGATCAACCACAACGCGCCAAGCTGGTGCGACCCGGGCCACGAGATGGTCGAGATCCTGCAGAAGAACGTGCGCACGCTGAAGGGCTTCGAGCCCAAGCCCGTCATCAGCCTGGGCGCGACCGACGCGCGGCTATGGCGCTACCGCAACGTGCCGGCCTATGTCTACGGTCCCGCGCCCACCGGCATGGGATCGATGGACGAGCACGTGCCGGTCGACGTGTTCCTGCACATCGTGCGCACGCACGTGCTGTCGGCCTACGACTACCTCTCGCGCTAGCGCCTACTTCGCCAGCCACACCCCGGCCAGGTCCTGGTTGAGGTAGTGGCTGGACATGATCTTCCAGCCGCGCAGGTCGGCCGTGTGCGCGACGATCCGGTGCCACCACACGACGGGCACGACGTAGCCCTGCTCGATCTCGCGCCTCTCGAAGGCGCGGATGGCCTTCGTCCGCGCCTCCGGATTCGCCGCGCGCTTCTGCGCCTCGAACAGCGCGTCCAGCGTGCGGTCGGTCACCTGGCTGAAGTTGATCGGAGACTTGTCGGTCGAGATGTAGAGGCGGAGCTGCGTGTCCGGCTCGTCCACGTCGACGCAGGTCGCGTCGAGCCCGACCTCGAAGTTGCCGCTGACCAGCGTCTGCTTCTGCTGCGCCACTTCGCGCGGCGCATGCTCCACCTGCACCCCGATCTGGCGCCACTGGTCGATCAGGAAGATCGCCACCGGCTGGAACGGCATGGGCACCGAGCGGTTGATGAGGGTGAACTTCAGGTTCTCCCGCCCCGCCTCCTTCAGCAGGCGCTTGGCCTCCTCGCGCGCCTTCAGGATGTCGCGGCCAAAGCCGGGCAGCGTCTCCAGTTCGGCATCCGAGATCGCCAGCGGATAGCCGGGCCGCAGCATGCCGCCGACCGTGCGCACGAAGGCCGTGCGGGACAAGGCCTCGGCCCCCTTCCAGCGGTCGATCGCCATCGACAGGGCATGGCGGACGCGGATGTCCGAGAACGGCTCCTTCTTGGTGTTGAAGAACAGATCGAACTTGCACGTCCATGGGCTCTCGGAGACGACCAGCTTGTCGCCCAGCGCCTGCTTCAGCCGGTCGCGCTCGGCCGGCGACAGGCCGCGGAACTCGGCCATGATCTGGCCGCCCTGCAGCGCGTTGATCATCGGCGCGCCGGCCATGAACACGATGCGGAACCCGTCGAGATAGGGCTTGCCCTTGTCGAAGTAGTCGTCGTTGCGCGCGCCGACCCAGTGCGAGCCCTTGACGTGCTCGACGAACTTGAACGGGCCGGTCCCCATCACGCGGTTCTTGGGATATTCGGGATCGCTGGCCAGCTTCGCCGCCGAGAAGATGCAGTTCCACGGGCTGGCGAAGTTGAACAGCATCGAAGCGGACGGCTTCGACAGCTTGAAGACCACCGTGCTGGCGTCCGGCGTCTCGATCGCCGCCACGTCCTCGTAGTCGGCCATGCGCACCGACACGACGCCTTGCGGCGGGGTGCGGATGCGGTCGTAGCTTGCCTTCACGTCGGCCGAGGTCAACGTGGTGCCATCGTGGAATTTCACGCCCTGGCGCAGCTTGAACGTGAAGCTCAGCCCGTCCGGCGCCGCCGTCCACGATTCCGCCAGGTCGCCCTTGACCTGCGGATACTTGTCGGGGTCGAACTTCAAGAGTTGGGAGTAGTGCGGGTTCAACGTCTGCACCGCGACGAACGTCGTGGTGTTGATGCAGTCGTAGCTTGGCGGATCGGCGTTGACGGCGAAGGTCAGCGTGCCGCCGCGCCGCGGCTGTTCCTGCGCCTGCGCCGGGCCGATGACCGCCACCGCCGCGGCCATTGCCGCCGCCAGGGTCGCCAACCTCATCCCGCCGCGATCCATCGCTTCCTCCCTTGGATTCCTTGGTCCGATCTTGTCACAGCCCGGCCCGGCGCAACAAGCCACGCCGCGCCGGCAGTATCCATTGAATGCTGGTATTCCAGCGCAAATTCAGTACACTATCCGTCAACATCGTAAACGATGGTCGGACCGTCTTTAAGAAGGGTCCAACGGGGAGGATATGACCGCAGCTCTTGCGGAACCCAGGCGCGAGACCGCCGTCTCGCCCGTCATCTTGAGCGTCGAGGACCTGCACGTCCATTTCGCGACGTCCCGCGGCGTGGTGCGCGCGGTCGAAGGCGTCAGCTACCAAGTGCGCCGGGGCGAGGTTCTGGCGGTGGTGGGCGAATCCGGCTGCGGCAAATCCGTCTCGGCGCTGGCGATCATGCGGCTGCTCGCGCGCCCGGCCGGGCGCGTGGCCGGCGGCCGGATCGTGTTCGACGGGCGCGACCTGCTGACGCTGTCGGAAGACGCGATGCGCCGGGTGCGCGGCCGCGAGATCGGCATGGTTTTTCAGGAGCCGATGACGTCGCTGAATCCGGTCCTGCCGATCGGACTGCAGATCGAAGAGCCCCTGCACATTCACCTAGGCATGAATCCTCAACAGGCCCGGGCGCGCGCCGTCGAATTGCTGCAACTCGTCGGCATCACCGACCCCGAGCGCCGGCTGAACCAGTACCCGCATCATTTCTCCGGCGGAATGCGCCAGCGCGTGATGATCGCGATCGGCCTGGCCTGCAACCCGAAGCTTTTGATCGCCGACGAACCGACCACGGCGCTGGACGTGACGATCCAGGCCCAGATCCTCGAGCTGATGCGCGACCTGGCGCGGCGGCTGGACGTGGCGCTGATCATCATCACGCACAACCTTGGGATCGTCGCGCGCTACGCGGACCGCGTGAACGTGATGTACGCCGCGCGGGTCGCCGAGCAGGGCACTGCCGACGACATCTTCCTCACCCCCTGCCATCCCTACACGATGGGCCTGATGCGGTCGGTGCCGCGGCTCGACCGGCCCCGCGGCGAGCGGCTGGAGACGATCGAGGGCCTTCCACCCAACCTGCTGGCGCCGCCCACGGGCTGCCGCTTCGCGCCGCGCTGCCAGTTCAGATACGACGCCTGCGACGCGGATCCGGCGCTGGCCGATTGCGGCCCTGGCCATCGCTCGGCTTGCCATCGCAGGCACGAGTTCGCGGCTGGACGGATCGCCCCCGCCGCCATCCAGCCCCTCGCCGCCCGTCCGGCCGCCGGCACCGGCGCGGCGCCGACGATACTTGCCGTGCGCAACCTGAAAAAATACTTTGCCGTGGCCCGGGGAGGGATGTTCGCCCGGACGATCGCCGAGGTCCGCGCAGTCAACGACGTCTCCTTCGCGATCCAGAAGGGCGAGACGCTGGGCCTGGTCGGCGAATCCGGCTGCGGCAAGACGACCGTCGGTCGCCTGATCCTGCGGCTGGAGACGCCGACCGCCGGATCGATCGAATTCGATGGCCGCGACATCGCCGAGGCGAGAGGCGACGAGCTGCGCCGCAGCCGCCGGCGCATCCAGGCGATCTTCCAGGACCCGTACAGCTCGCTGAATCCGCGCATGACGGTCGGGCAGATCATCGCCGAGCCGCTGACCGTCTACCGCCTGGTCCCCTCGGCCCGGGCGGCAAAGGACCGCGTGGCCGAGCTGCTGAGCCAGGTGGGGCTGTTCCCCTACATGGCCGAGCGCTATCCGCACGAAATGTCGGGCGGCCAGCGCCAGCGCGTGGGCATCGCGCGCGCGCTGGCGATGGAGCCCAATTTCATCGTCTGCGACGAGCCGGTCTCGGCGCTGGACGTGTCGATCCAGGGCCAGATCATCAACCTGCTCGAGGATCTGCAGCGCCGGCTCGGACTCACCTACCTGTTCATCGCCCACGACCTGGCGGTGGTGCGCTATATCTCGACGCGCGTGGTGGTGATGTATCTGGGCCGCACCATGGAAGTGGCCGACCGCGACACGCTCTATGGCGCGCCGCTGCACCCCTATACCAAGGCGCTCTTGGACGCGGCCCCGGTTCCCGATCCGTTGGCCGAGCGCGCCCGCGCCCCCCGCATGCTGAAGGGCGAGCTCCCCTCGCCGCTGTCGCCGCCCTCGGGCTGCGTCTTCCACACGCGCTGCCCGCTGGCGAGCGAGGACTGCCGCCGCATCGTGCCCGAGCTTCGCGAGTCAGGACCCGGCCATCAGGTGGCTTGTATCAAAGTGTAGAGGATATGCAGGTTACGATTCGAGGCGCTCGCGGCCCGCGAGCTTGGCTCAACCAACGATGCCGGCGCCAAGGCATCGTCAAGCGTGCCGCGAAAGCGGCCGATCGGAGGAAATTCCCATGACCATGTTGCGGACGACGCTCGCCCTATTCGCCGCTCTCGCGTTGCCAGCGAGCGTCGAGGCGCAGACGCCCAAGCGCGGCGGCACGCTGAACTACGCCATCACCGCCGAGACCCCGCACTACGACTGCCAGGGCAGCGACACCTTCGCGACGCTGCATTTCGCGTCGCCGTTCTATTCCACGCTGCTGACCTTCGACCTGCCCAAGTATCCGGCGGTCAAGGGCGACCTGGCGGAATCGTGGACGATCTCGCCGGACCAGAAGACCTACACGTTCAAGCTGTTCAAGAACGTCAAGTTCCATGACGGCAAGCCGCTGACCTCGACCGACATCAAGGCCAACTACGACCGCATGCGCAACCCGCCGGCCGGCGTCGTATCCACGCGCCAGGCGACGTTCCAGGACATCGACACGATCGAGACGCCCGATCCCCAGACGGTCGTCTTCAAGCTGAAGGACGTCAACCCGTCGATGATCGAGCATTTCGCCAGCCCGTGGAACTGCATCTATCCGGCCGAGAAGCTCGCGGCCGACCCGAACTGGCCGAAGAACAACATCCTGGGCAGCGGTCCGTTCAAGTTCGTCGAGCACGTCAAGGGCAGCCATGTCGCCGGCGTGCGCAACGAGAACTACTTCCGCCAGGGCCAGCCCTACCTTGACGGCTTCAAGGGCACGTTCTTCTCGCAGTCCGCCGCGATGCTGAACTCGCTGCAGGGCGGCCAGGTGCTGGCGGAGTTCCGCACCATCTCCTCGGCCGACCGCGACCGGCTGGTGCAGGCGATGGGCGACAAGATCCGCATCGAGGAATCGAGCTGGACCCTCAACCTGCAGGTCGTCTTCAACACCAGGAAGAAGCCGTTCGACGACGTGCGCGTGCGGCGCGCCCTCAACATGGCGGTCGACCGTTGGGGCGGCAGCCAGGGTCTGGCGCGCACCTCCGCGCTGCGCCATGTCGGCGGGCTCATCCGGCCGGGTTCGCCCTACGCCATCGACCCGAAGGAACTGGAGAAGTATCCCGGCTTCCAGCACGACATGGTCAAGGCGCGCGCCGAGGCGAAGCGCCTGCTGGCCGAGGCGGGCGTGCCGAACCTGTCCTTCCAGCTCTTCAACCGCTCGATCGCCCAGCCCTACACGCCGGCCGGCGTGTTCCTGGTCGACCAGTGGCGCCAGATCGGCGTCAACGTCGAGCATCGCCAGCTCGAAACCTCGCCCTACCTCGCCGGCATGTCGAGCGGGCAGTTCGACGTGGCGATCGACTTTTCGAACCTGTTCATGGACGAGCCGAGCCTGGGCTTGGCCAAGTACGTCTCCAGCTCGAAGGCGCCCGAGAATCGCACGGGTTTCGAAAGCCCGGAGATCGACGCGCTGATCGAGAAGCAGTCCCATATCGGCGACCCGAAGGAGCGCATCAAGGTCATCCGCGAGGCCGAGAAGCTAATCCTGGAATCCTCGCACCAGGTGCCGATCCTGTGGTGGCACCGCATCGTCGCCACCCACAAGATCCTGATGGGCTGGGAGATGTCGCCCAGCCACAACCTGGGCCAGGACCTGGCGCGGGTATGGATCGACCAGTGATGCGGCGCGCGCGCAGCGCTCCCTGCTTTCGGGCTTAGCCGGGGGCGCGCGCGTGCTCGCCTATCTCGCCAACCGGCTGCTGCTGATGATCCCGACGCTGCTGGGCGTGGCGGTGCTGATCTTCTTCATGCTGCGCGTCGTGCCGGGCGACATCGTCGAGGTCAAGCTGCGCGGCGACGGCGGCAATCCCAGCCAGGCGACGGTCGAGGCCGAGCGCAAGCGTCTGGGCCTCGACAAGCCGATCTACGCGCAGTTCGGCGACTGGATGGTCGGCCTGGCGAAGCTGGACCTCGGCAAGTCGATGTGGACCGAGCGGCCGGTCATGGAGGAGATCAGCCTGCGCCTGGAATTGTCGTTGCAGGTCGCGCTGATGGCGACGGTGATCGCGATCCTGATCTCGATCCCGATGGGAACCTTGTCGGCGCTGCTGCAGAACACCTGGATCGACTATCTGATCCGCATCTTCACGATCGCTGGCTTGGCGATGCCATCCTTCTGGCTGGGCATGCTGACGATCGTATCCCTGCTCTATTTCTTCAACTGGCTGCCGCCCTTGACCTACACGCCGATCTACAAGGACCCCTGGAACAACCTGGCCCAGCTCTTCTGGCCGGCGCTGGCGGTGGGCTACCGTTACTCCGCCATCGTGGCGCGGATGATGCGTTCGTCGATCATCGAGGTACTGAACGAGGACTACATCCGCACCGCGCGCGCCAAGGGGGTGTACGAGCGGCTGGTCGTCATCCGGCATGCGATGCGGAACGCCATGCTGCCGGTCATCACGGTCATCGGGCTGGAGTTCGCGTTCCTGATCGGCGGGCTGGTGGTCACCGAGCAGGTGTTCAATCTCAACGGTATCGGACGCCTATTCGTGCAGGCGGTGGGGCGCAGCGACTTCACGCTGATCCAGGCGATGGTGATGCTGACCGCCATCGTCTTCATCCTCAGCAACCTGGTGGTCGACATGCTCTACGCGGTGTTCGACCCGCGCATCCGGTACCGCTGAGATGGTCGCCGAAGCCG
>JADZDN010000299.1 GCA_020851015.1 Alphaproteobacteria bacterium
CCGGCGGCATCAAGGCGATGGCGCATATCACCGGCGGCGGCATCGTCGAGAACCTGCCGCGCGTGCTGCCCGACGGCGCGATGGCCGAGATCGACGCCGCGCGCTGGCCCCTGCCGCCGGTCTTCCACTGGCTCCGGCGCATGGGCAACGTCGCGGACATCGAGATGCTGCGCACCTTCAACTGCGGCATCGGCATGATCCTGGTGACCGGCGCGGCCGACGCCGATGCGGTCGCGGCCGTGCTCGCCCAGGCCGGCGAGGCGGTGCACCGGATCGGCCGCATCGCGCCACGTCCCGCCGGCAGCCCGGCCACCGTCGTCACCGGCACCGACAAGGCCTGGGGCAAGCTGGGATGACCGCGCGCCGCCGCGTCGGCGTCCTGATCTCCGGGCGCGGCAGCAACATGAAGGCGCTGATCGAAGCGGCCGCCGCCAAAAACTACCCGGCGGAAATCGTGCTGGTCCTCAGCAACCGCGCCGACGCAGCCGGGCTCGCGATCGCCGCCGGCGCCGGGGTGAAGACCCAGGTGATCGCGCACCAGGACTTTGCCGACCGCGCAGCCTTCGACGCCGCGCTCGATGCAGCCCTGCGCGCGGCCGGCGTGGAGATCGTGTGCCTGGCCGGGTTCATGCGCCTGTTCACGCCGGGCTTCGTCGAACAATGGCGCGGACGGATGCTGAACATCCATCCCTCGCTGTTGCCGTCCTTCCCCGGGCTCGATCCGCACGGCCAGGCGATCGCCGCCGGGGTGCGCTTCTCGGGCTGCACCGTGCATTTCGTCACGCCGGCAATGGACAGCGGCCCGATCATCGCCCAGGCCGCCGTGCCGGTTCATGCCGGCGACACCGCGCAGAGCCTCGCCACGCGCGTGCTCGCGGCCGAGCACCGGCTCTACCCGATGGCGCTGGCGCTGGTCGCCCAGGGCCGCGCGCGCATGGAAGGCGACCGCGCGGTGCTGGATGCTGCGGCAGCACCGCAGGAGGCGGTGTTCAATCCGCTGCTTTCATCGTGAGGCGTAGCGGCGGCATATGGCGGACGACCGTCGCTAGAGCAGGAATGCCTTCAGCATCGCCGCCACCGCATTTCGGTCCTTCATCGCGAGCGTGCCCGACCGGCGCGCGACCATGGCGGCATTCATGGTGACGAGCCGGGCCGATCGGATGACGCACGGGACAGGCAGACCGGCGCGTGCAAGGTCGCTGACCGCAATATCGTCCGGCCGGATGCCGGCGCGCGCCGTCGTCACCATCGCGACAACGCAGAGGTCATGGGCCTTGTGCAGCCGGTCGGTCGATACGATCACGCCCGGCCGGTGCTTGGCCGTGTCGCCTTCCATGAAGAAATAGTTGACCGCCACGACGTCCCAGCGGCTAAAAGTCACGGAAGTCCTCTTCCGCCTCTTTCGTGTTCCAGTCGGCGAAGGATTCCGTCGCCAGCTTCAGGAAGCCGGCATCCATCGGTTCGGCCCGCCGCAACGTCACCGTGTCGCCCTTCACGGAAAAGGCGATCCGATCGCCGGCCTTGAGCTTGAGCTTCTTGCGCACCGGCTCGGGAATTGTCGCCTGACCCTTGGACGTCAGCTTGGCGAGCACCACCATGGCACCTTACCTCCTTACGGTAAGATACCTTACCGCGCCGCCCCCGGCAAGCGACCGCTACTTCGCCTCGCCTTCGTCCGCGTGCAGCTTGTGCAGCACGTGGTGCAGCCAGGGCGTCAGCAAGACGGCCGCCGTGCCGATCAGGAACAGGCCGCTGAACAGCGCATAGAACGAAGCAAACAGCTTCGCGCCGCGCCCGTGCAATTCGCTCACCGGGCCCATGCCGCCCAGGATCATGGCGGCGTCCACGAGCGCATCGATCCAGGCCTCGCCGTTGAAGTACCGGTAGCCGAGCACGCCCGCGAGCAGCGCCGCCGCCGTCATCGCGACAGCCAGAAGCAGGGCGCGAAGATAGGCGTGCAGCTTCGGCGGGCGGTTCAGGCGTTTCATCGGGTCCCCCATCGGCCTCATTGCGGTTTGGGCGGATCGATCCCCTTGACGCCGAAGTCGGTCTTGCAGGACAGCGTCGCCGGGTCGCAGCCGCCGGGGCAGGGCGTCTGGTGGACGATCTGCCCGTCCGTGCATTGATACAGAAGCTGGCGGTTCGATCCGAGTCCGCAATAGGCGCCGTCGGCCTTGCTCATGCAGGCCTTCTCGCGGAACTCCGTCTCCTCGACGATGATCCGGGACGGCGGCGGCACCGTCTGCGCCAGTGCCGCGCCCGCTGCAACGATGGCCAAGGCGGCGAACATGACGATACGCATCGCTTGTCTCCTGGGGGGAAATCCCCAGGGCAAGGAAACGCGGAGGGGGCCGTCGGTGTTCCCTGGCGATCAGGCCCTGAGGCGCCGCCCCTCGGGATCATGCAGCGGCCGGTCGTGCGGCGTGGCCGGAAAACGCTCGCCGAACGCCTCGATCGCGTAACCGCCCGCGCCGATATCCGCCACGGCGAGGTAGCCGCAGGTGATCGCGCGGGCGGCGGTGTAGCCATAGCCGCCGCTGGTGGTGTAGCCGACGATCCGGTCGCCCGCGAGGATCGCCTCGCCGCCGAAGAGATTGGCGCGGCCATCGGTGGAGAACCAGCAGAGCCGGCGTTTCACGCCCTCCTGCTTCTGGCGCTCCAGGGCGGCGCGGCCGATGAAGTCGGGCTTCTTCATCGCCACCGCGAAGCCCAGCCCCGCCTCGAGCGGCGTCTCGTCGGGCGAGATGTCGGCGCCCCAGTAGAGATATTGCTTCTCGAGCCTTAGGCTGGAGATCGCGCGGTAGCCGACATCGGCGATGCCGAATTTCTCCCCCGCCGCGTGCAGCGTCTCGTAGACGTGCTGCGCATAGTCCATCGGCACGTGCAGCTCCCAGCCCAATTCGCCGACATAGGAGACGCGCAGCGCGAGGGCCGGCGCATAGCCGAGCCCGATCTCCTTGCCCCGCATATAGGGCAGCGCCGCATTGTCGACCGCGTCGTCCGTGACCTGCTGCAGCACGTCGCGCGCTTGGGGGCCGCAGAGATTGATCACCGCGCGCGAGGCCGTTACCTCGCGCAGGCGCACCGATCCGTCGCGCGGCAGATGGCGGCGCAGATGGGCGACGTCGTGCACGCCATAGGCGCTGCCGGTGACGAAATAGAAGCGGTCCTCCTCCAGCCGCGTGATCGTCACGTCGGCCTCGATGCCGCCGCGGCCGTTCAGGAGCTGGGTGTAGACGATGGCGCCCGGCGGACGGTCCAGGTTGTTGGCCGCCACCCGCTGCAACGCCGCCAGGGCGCCCTTGCCGGTGACCTCGACCTTGGTGAACGAGGTCATGTCGGTCAGCGCCACGCGCTCGCGCACCGCGCGGTGCTCCTCGCCCACCCGGTCGAACCAGTTGGCGCGGCCGAAGCTCGGGTGATCGACGGGCTCCACGCCCTTGGGCGCGAACCAGTTCGGCCGCTCCCAGCCGAACTTCGATCCAAAGACGGCGCCGCGCGCCTTCAGCGTGTCGTAGAGCGGGCTGCGCCGCCCGCCCCGCCCGCTCGCCTGCTCGTGGCCGGGCCAGGCGACGGTGTAGTAATTGGCATAGGCCTCGATCGCGCGCTCGAACAGGTAGCGCGGCCCGGCATGATGCTCGCCGAAGCGCAGCACGTCGAAGGCCCACAGGTTCATGCCGGGGTCGCCCTCGGCGATCCACTGCGCCATCGCGCGGCCCGCCCCGCCCGCCGCCGCGATGCCCGAGGTGAAGCCGCAGCAGATGAAGAAATTGTCGAGGCCCGGCGCCTTGCCCATCATCGGCTCGCCGTCGGCCGAGATCGGAATTGGGCCGTTGATCATCGTCTTGACCCCGGCCTTCTCCAGCGCCGGGATGCGGTGCGCCGCCGCCGCGCCCAGGGGCTCGAAGCGGTCGAAGTCGGGCGTCAGCAGCTCCGCGCCGAAATTCGCGGGGATGCCGTGCCGGCCGAAGGGCCTGGTTTTGTCCTCCCAGCCGCCGAACGCCAGGCCGCCGACCTCGGGCTTCACGTAATAGCGCCCATCGGGATCGCGGAACGTCGGCAGGTCGGCCGGCAGCCCCGCGATCTTCTCGGTCACCAGATACTGGTGCTCGACCGCGCAGACCGCGACCGGCACCTCGGCCATCGCGCCGATCTCGCGGCCCCACATGCCGCCGGCATTGACGGCGACGTCGCAGCGCACCGTGCCTTGCTCGGTCTTGACCGCCACGATACGCCGTCCGTCGCGTTCGAGCCCGGTCACGCGCACGCCCTCGCGGATCGCGACGCCGCCGCTGCGCGCCCCGCGCGCCATGGCCTGGGTCACGCTGGAAGGATCGACATAGCCGTCGGACGACACGAAGGCCGCCCCCACGATGCCCGCGAGGTTCATCACCGGGAACAGCTTCGCCGCCTCGGCCGGGCCGACGAGCTGCATCTCGAAGCCGAAGCTCCGGGCGAGGGTCGCGGCGCGCTTCAGCTCCAGCCAGCGCTCCTGCGAGGCGGCGACGCGCAGCGAGCCCACGCCGTGCCAGCCCGTCGCCTGGCCGGTTTCCTTCTCCAGCGCGCCGTAGAGCCGGGCGCTGTACTGCATCATGCGCGTGAGGTTGCGCGAGCTGCGGAGCTGCCCGATCAGCCCCGCCGCGTGCCAGGTGGCGCCGTGGGTGAGCTGCGCCTTCTCGAGCAGCAGCACGTCCTTCTTGCCCAGCTTGGCCAGGTGGTAGGCGACGGCGCAGCCCACCGCGCCGCCGCCGATGATGACGATCTCCGCCTGCGTCGGGATCATGCGGCGAGCTGGCCTATGTACCAGTCGAGGAACTGGACCACGTTGCGCTCCTTCACCTTCGCCAGCGGACCGGGCACGTAGCCGCGCGACTGCACGCCCTTCTGCACCGCCTCGCAGATCGTCCAGTCCTGCTCCGAGGTGCGCTGCCAGAACGGCATGATGCGATCGAGCCGGTAGTCGCGGCCTTCCTGCGCATGCCCCGCCACCAGCCAATAGACCTTGACCTTGGTCATGTCCGGGCCGACCGGCGTGACGCGCGTTGTGACCGCGTGGTCGCACGAGCCGTGCATCCAGAAGCTCGGGAAGACCGTCGTGCGCAGGGTGCCGACCTCGGCGTCCGGATACTCGCCCATCAGCGGCGCCACCTGCGCGCCATCCAGGGTTTCGCTGACCCAACCGGGCCGGAGCGGCGTGCGGTTGGCGCGGTACCACGCGCCGGTCATGTCGGATTGCAGCGTCGGGACCTCCAGGCCCTTGCGCTTCCACTCAACGGCGCAGGCCTCCGTCCGTACGGCGATCTCCGCTTCGTGGCGCGGGTCGTTGAGCTGGATGTCGTAGTTCGCGCGGATGTACTCGGGATGCGTGGTCGGGCAGTGGAAGCACTCCCGGTTGTTCTCCCAGATCGCCTTCCAGTTCGCCTGCACCAGGTATTCCGCCGTGGTCGCGATCTTGGCGCGCGCCAGGCCCTGCGGCCGGAGCGCCTGCGCCAGCACGGCTTCGGCCGCGGCGAAGTCCGGCGGCCGTTCGGCCAGCGACACGAAGATCACCCCGCCCACCTGGCGCATCGCGACCGGCCGGAGGCCAAGCTCGGACGCGGCGACCCCATGCTCGCCGGTCGTGTCGCGCATCAGCTTGCCGGTCAGGTCGTAGGCCCAGGCATGGTAGGGGCACACGAAGGCCGGCGCGCGCCCCCGCTCCTCCGCGCATAGGCGCGCGCCGCGATGGCGGCAGACATTGTGGAAGGCGCGCACGCGCCCGTCGCGGCCCCGCGCGACGATCACCGAATCGCGCCCGATCGCGTGGGTGAACCAGTCGCCGGCCTGCGGGATCTCGCAGTCATGCCCGGCGAACTGCCAGTTCCGCGCGAAGACCATCGCCATGTCCTGGTCGAACACGGCCGGGTCGGCGTAGAAGCCGGCATCCAGCGCCCAGCCGGACCGATAGGCCGCGCGCAACGCCTGAAGGGAACCTGTCGCCACCGAACCCGCCTCCGCCCGCGAGAAATTCGCGGCGGCGAGTCTAGGGGCAAAGCGGGCGCAACGCCAAGCAACGGCTTCGGTGGAGCGGCGAAAGAAAATCTTGCGTCAGGCTCGGCGCAACCAGGCCGGCGGCTTCTCTGCCTTCGCTTCCGCCAGCACGAAATCGCGGAACGCCGCGATGCGGTCCTGGCGGGCGCTGCGCTGCGACCAGACGAGGCAGTAGGCCTCGGCGACCGCCAGCGCCGGCCTGAGCGGCGCGACGAGCGTGCCGCGGCGCAGGTCATCGGCCACCATCGGCCAGCGGCCGAGCGCCACGCCGATCCCGCGCCGGGCGGCATCGAGCGCGAGGTGCGAAACGTCGAAGCGCAAGCCCTGCTCGGTGTCGATGTTGCCGAGCCCGGCGGCGCGGCACCAGGCCGGCCAGCCCGCGCGGTATCCGATCACATGCAGCAGGGTCGCCTCGCCGAGCTCGCGCTTCGTCATGCGCCGGGCGGCGACCGGGAAGGCAAACTCCGGGCCGAGCCGCGCGGATTTCAGGCCGGGCCAGTCGCCGGCGCCGTAGCGCAGTTCGACGTCGATCCCGTCCATCGCGAACTCGGCCGGCTCGGCGCGGGTGGTGAGGCTGAGCGCGATATCGGGATGCTGCCGGCGGAAGCGGTCGAGCCGCGGCATCAGCCACAACAGGCCGAACGAGCCCGGCGCGCGCACCACCAGCGGCCCGGCGCGCGGGCCGAGGCGGCGCGCCGCCGAACACCTCGCCGGTGCCGGCGCGCAGCCGGTCGAGCGCGTCGGCGACCGTGGGCAGGTAGGCCGCGCCCAGGTCGCTCGCCGCCAGGCCCCGCGACGTGCGGCGGAACAGCGGCGCGCCGAGCTGCGCTTCGAGCAGCCGGACCTGCTGGCTGACGGCGGCCGCGGTGACGCCCAGCTCCTGTCCCGCCGCGGCGAAGCTGCCGCAGCGGGCCGCCGCCTCGAAGGCGCGCAGCCAGTTGAGCGGCGGCAAGCCGCTCCTCGGTCGTCCCGAATCGTTCACGTGCCCCCGCGATCGGCCATCAAGCGCACTCTACAGGCGCTGGGCCGCGCGGACCAAGGCTGGCCGGGGTTTGCGCGCACGCCGCGCCGTCGATTGACTTGCCGTCGGCGACGGCAGAAACAGTCCGGGCGTTGCAGCGACCGGAAGGAGGGTGCGATGCGATTCGGGGTGAAATGCGCCGCGGTCGGATTGACTCTGGCGTTCATGGCAGCGGCTTCGCCGGCCTGGGCCGGCTGCGATCCCGAGGACAAGCCCGACAAGACCACCGCCACCGATGCCCGCAAGCGGCTCGAAGCGGCCGGCTACCGCCAGGTCAGCGACCTCAAGAAGGGCTGCGACAATGTCTGGCACGGGCGCGCGACCAAGGACGGCGCGGCCGTGTCGGTGATCGTCACCGCCCAGGGCCAGGTGATGCTGGAGACGAACCCCTAGCCGGCGTCAGTGCCAGGCGTCCTCAGCCGCGAACCAGCCGCGGCGCGGCCCAGGCGCGGTCGCCGCAATCGCCGATGCTCGCCACCGCCGCCCGGCCGGTGGCCCAGCGCCATAGGCCCCGCGCCCAGCACGCAAAGGCTTCGCTGCGCAGCGCATGGCCGCGGGCGCGATGGAAGGCAATCAGCTCCGCGGTCACGCGCGCCGACCCCGCGGGATTGGCGCCGGTCGGGCTCAAGGACAGATGGATGCGTTCGCTCATGGCTGCTCTCCTTCGTGCCAGCCGGCCTTGCGGTGCTGTTGCGGCAACGCGGCTGTTCCTATGCCAAGAGGCTAATTGATGACTAAGTCTGTGATAATGTGGTCGATTGACAAAACATTTAGGAATTTAAATCCCTAATCTGGACCGGTCGGGTTCAACCAAGGTCAGCCATGAGCTTTGCCGACGACATCGAGGTCTTCGTGCGGGTGGTGGAAACCGGCGGGTTCTCGTCGGCCGCACGGGCATTGGGGATGACGCCCTCGGCGGTCAGCAAGCTGGTGGCGCGGCTGGAGGACCGGCTGGGGGCCCGGCTGTTCCGCCGCACGACGCGCCGGCTGAGCCTGACCCAGGAGGGCGAGGCCTTCTATCAGCACGGCGTGCGGATCGTCGCCGACGTCGCCGATGCCGAACGCGCGGTGACGGAACTGGGCAAGGATGCGCGCGGCACGCTGCGGGTCAACGCCGCGATGAATTTCGGCCATCACCAGATCGAGCCGATCCTGCCCGAGTTCCTCGACCGCTATCCCGACATGCGGATCGACCTGACCTTGAGCGACAGCTACGCCAACCTGGTGGAGGAGGAGATCGACGTGGCGATCCGCGCCGGGCACCTGGCCGATTCGACCCTGGTCGCGCGCAAGCTGTGCGAGTTCCGCCGCGTCGTCGTCGCCACGCCCGGCTACCTGGCGCGCCGCGGCACGCCCGTGAAGCCCGAGGATCTCAAGCAGCACAACTGCATCATGTTCGGGCGCCAGCAGCCGCACCTGAACAACTGGACCTTCGACGGGCCGGGCGGACGCTACGACGTGGCCGTCAGCGGCAACGTAACGGCCAGCAACGGCGAGACCGTCGTGCAGCTGGCGCTGGCCGGCATGGGTATCGCGCGCCTATCCGAATTCGCCGTGGTGCCGGCCGTTCGCGACGGAAGGCTTGTCTCGCTGCTGCTGGACTCGCACCACGATGTCCGCATGCCGATCAGCGCCGTCTATCTGCACCCCAAGCACGTGCTGCCCAAGGTGCGCGTGTTCGTCGATTTCCTGCTGGCGAAATTCCAGCCCAAGCCGCCGTGGGAGGGCTAGGCGAAGCCGCCGCGCTACGCGCGGGGCGGCGCCTCGCCCAGGCGTTCCCTTCGCGCGAGCCGGCCCGCCATGCCGCGCAGCGCTTGCTCCAGCGCGGCGGGATCCACCCGGTCGGCGCGCATCATCGTGCGCACCAGCGGATCGGCAAGCGCGGCGGCGATGCCGGACAGCTCGCGGGGCTTGTCGCGCTCGCGCGGCGGGTTCACGCCGCGCCGTCCGATCGTCCCCGGCCGATGACTCTTCTGCTCGATATGCAGCATCGCCACCTCCTCGGCTCCGCTCCGTACAAGCCTAGTCGCCGTCGACCGGCGGCAGCGTGGCCGGCGGGTCGGCCTCGACGGGCGGCGCCTCGTCGACCTGGATCGCCGGCGCCACCGGCGCCGCCGGAAAGAGCAGGCTGCCCGGCGTCTTGCCGTCGGCCACCACGGCCTGGCGATGCTGGACATAGGCGCTGCGCAGGCTGGCGTAGTAGTCGATCGAGGCGCGCTCCATCGCCTGCAGCGAATCCTGCGCCTGCACGCGTTGGTCGAGCGCCTGTCCCGCCGCGACGGCCGGCTGCGCCGGGCCAAGTTGCAGCGGATTGAGCACGAAGCCGACCACGGTTCCGGCGGCGTCGCGCGCGGTCGACGGGCCCAGCAGCGGCAGGGTCATGTAGGGTCCGTTGCCGACGCCCCACACGCCGAGGGTCTGGCCGAAATCGGCCTCGTGGCGATCGAGGCCCATGGTCGAGGCCATGTCGTAGACGCCCAGCCCGCCGGCCGTGGAATTGACGGCGAACCGCCAGACCGTCGACCACGACCGCGCGACATTGCCCTGCAGCAGGTCGTTCAGCGCGACCGAGGGTTCCTTCAGGTTGCTGAGGAAATTGCTGACGCCCTTCTGCAGCACGGTGGGCGTGGTCTCGCGATAGCCGTCGACCATCGGCCGCATCACGTGCCGGTCCAGGTAGTTGTTGGTGCCGAAGACGGCGCGGTTGGCCGATTCGGCCGGATCCGCCACCACCGCGTCGTCGGCAGCGGCGCCATGGGCAAGCGCGATCGCGGCCACCCCCGCCATCAGCCACGCCACGGCCGCACGCCTCGAATCCCCGGTCATGGATCGCCCCCGCCTTTTCCCTGACCAGGATCGTGCCGAGCCCGTGTGCCCATCTGGTGGCGATATCGGGGCAAGACTGTGGCGCAGGTTATGCCAGCGTTACGGCCAGGGCGGCGGCGCGGCAAACCCTGCCGGTAGCGGCAGGAATTGCCGCGCGCGCCCGGCGCGGCCACGCAATGGCTTCGGCCAAACCCAGCGAATGCGCGGACCGCCGCTTGGCCCGAAGCTTGCCTGCAACCTGGCTGCAACCATCGCCAGGTCCCCGCAAGCGGCAAGAATGCCTCATCCACCAGGCCCCGGCGGCGCCCGCGGCCCGGCGAAGGGCCCGGGCACAAATCGGGTTCATCGAGGAGGCATTCCATGTCGATCGGCGGTATCGGTTCCCATTCCGGACATGATCTGAGCAAGGTGCTGTCCGCGCTGCTGGCGCGGCTGGACACGAGCGAAAGCGACGCGACGGCGCCACCGTCCGGCACGGCCGGCGCGACCGGCGCTGCGACCTGCAACAAGGCCTGGCAGCGCGGCGAGGCGCGGCTCAGCAGCGATATCCTGACCGTCCTGCTGCGCCTGCAGCAGCAGGAAGACAGGAACGCGCAGAACCAGCCCACGGACGACGCGGCGACGCCGGACACCTCGACCGAAGCCGCCGCCCCCGCTGACCCGGCCACGACCGATGCGACCGCGACCGATGCGTCGGCCGCGCCGAGCGATTCCCCGGTCCATCGCCTGTTCGCCGCGATCGACGCCAACCAGGATGGCGACATCACCAAGGAGGAATTCGAGACCTTCATCAAGGCGAAGGGCGGCACGCAAGAGGAAGCCGACAAGCTCTACGCCCTGCTCGACAAGGACGGCGACGGCAAGCTGAGCGAGGACCAGCTTGCCGAGGCGATCCGGCGCGGCCATCACGGCCACCATTACGGCTGGCTTGCCCGGCCCAACGCCGAGCGCCTGTTCGCCAAGATCGACGGCGACGGCGACGGCAAGCTGACCAAGGACGAGATGGAGAAATTCGTCACCGACCGTGGCGGCAAGGCCGAGCGCGCCGACAAATTCTTCGCCAAGGCCGATAGGGATGGCGACGGGGCCGTCGACCAGGCCGAGCTCGCGCAGGCGATCCGACCGCACGCGCACCACACGCATGGCAGCCGCGGCGGCAAGGACGACGGCGACGGCGCCTAGAGCGGCGGCATAGGTATGGTCTTACGACAGGGCGTCATGGCCGGGCTCGACCCACGGCTGTCCGGCTAAGCACTTGACGAATTGCACGAGAGCCGGCGCCGATCGGGCGTTTGACGAGTTTCGCGCGGGCCGGGACACCTTTTTCGAGTCCCCCCTCCCCCGAGCGCGACGACGCCTGCGGCGTCGCGCGGGGCGGGAGGGGGTTAGGGGGAGGGGCCGCACGCGCGCTTTCGCAGCGTGGCTTGTCCTTCCAGTCGGAAACCACCGGGACGCCAAGGCACCGCGGAATAGAATCGAACCGCCATCGCACTGCTGACACGAGGCCGAAGCGCGAATCCGCTATCTCCGACGTGGTGTCCGTCATCTCGTGGCGGTGCGTCCTTCCTACCTTGGTGTCGTGGTGCCTTGGTGGC
>JADZDN010000300.1 GCA_020851015.1 Alphaproteobacteria bacterium
GCAGCACTTCACCCAGCCGCCGCCGCGCTACACCGAGGCGAGCCTGGTGAAGCGCCTGGAGGAACTGGGGATCGGCCGCCCCTCGACCTATGCCAGCATCATGCAGGTGCTGCAGGACCGCAACTATGTCCGGCTGGAGAAGCGCCGCTTCATCCCCGAGGACCGCGGCCGGCTGGTGACCGCGTTCCTGGAAAGCTTCTTCGAGCGCTACGTCGAATACGGCTTCACCGCCGCGCTGGAGGAGAAGCTCGACGACATCTCGGGCGACCGCGTCGACTGGAAGGCGGTGCTGCGGGATTTCTGGCAGGATTTCTCGACCGCCGTCGCCGGCACCAAGGACCTGAAGATCCGCGACGTGCTGGACAAGCTGGACGAGGAGCTGGGGCCGCATTTCTTTCCCGCGCGCCCGGACGGCAGCAATCCGCGCGTCTGCCCCGCCTGCGGCACCGGGCGGCTGGGGCTGAAGCTGGGCCGGCACGGCGCCTTCATCGGCTGCGCCAACTACCCGGAGTGCAAGTTCACCCGCCCGCTGGCGGTAATGGACGGCAGCGGCGAGGCCGGCGGGCTGATCGACAAGCGCGAACTGGGGCCCGATCCCGCCACCGCCAAGCCGGTCAGCCTGCGCCAGGGCCCCTATGGTCCCTACGTCCAGCTTGGCGAAGCCGATCCCGAAAAGAAGGACGAGAAGCCCAAGCGCGTCTCGCTGCCCAAGGGCATGCCGCCGGGCGAGGTGACGCTGGAGCGCGCCGTGGCGCTGCTCGGCCTGCCGCGCGTGGTCGGCAAGCATCCCGAGTCGCACGAGGACATTCTGGCCGGCATCGGGCGCTTCGGGCCGTACCTGAAGCATGCCGGCGTGTTCAAGTCGATCCCGAAGGACGAGGACGTGCTGACGATCGGGCTGAACCGCGCGGTCGACCTGCTGGCCACCGCCGGCAAGGGCCGCCAGCGCCCGCCGGGCCGCGAGATCGGCAAGCACCCGCAGGACCAGGCGCCCGTCACCGTCCACCAGGGCAAGTACGGCCCCTATGTCGCGCACGGCAAGGTCTACGCCTCGCTGCCGCGCGACATGGACGAGAAGGACGTGACGCTGGACCAGGCCGTCGCCCTGCTCGCCGCGCGCGCGGCGAAGAAGCCGGGCACGGCCGCGCCCAAGCGCGCCGCCAAGGGCAGGCCGGCGGAAACCGAAGCGGCCGCGACCCCCGCCAAGAAGCCCGCCGCGAAGAAGGCCGCGGCCAAGCCAGGCGCCAAGCCTGCTTCCAAGCCCTCTGGCAAGCCCTCTGGCAAGCCAGCGGCGAAAGCCGACGCCAAGCCCGCGCGCAAGCGGCGCGCCGCCGGCGCGTGAGCGGGTCGCGCAAAGCGCCGGCGCCGCTGCCGACCAAGCAGCAGATCCTCGACTTCGTTCGCGACAGCAAGACGCCCGTGGGCCGGCGCGAGATCGCGCGCGCCTTCCAGGTCAAGGGCGGCGATCGCACGCTGCTCAACGCGATGCTGAAGGAGCTGAAGGCCGACGGCCAGATCGAGGCCGGCAACCGGCGCGAGAAGGGCGGCGCCCGCAAGATGGCCAAGCCCGGATCGCTGCCCGCCGTGGCGGTGCTGGAGGCGATCGGCCCCGATCCCGACGGCGAGCTGTTGGCGCGGCCGGTGATGTGGCACGGCGCGGGCGATCCGCCGCGCATCTACGTCGCGCCCGAGCACGGGCATGCCGCGATCGGCCGCGGCGACCGCGTGCTGGCGCGGCTGGCGCGGATCGAGGAGGGCGTCTACGAAGCGCGGGTCATCCGCCGCATCGGCGTCGGCGCCCAGCGCATCGTTGGCGTGTTCGCGCGCGCGGCCAAGGGCGAGCGCGCGGGCAAGGGGTCCATGGGCGGCCGCATCCGCCCGACCGACCGGCGCAACAAATCCGAGTATCAGGTGCCGCCTGACGGCACGATGGAGGCGCGCGACGGCGAGCTGGTGCTGGCCGAGGCCCTGCCCGGCCGGCGGCACGGGCTGCCCGAGGCAAGGGTGGTCGAGCGTGTCGGGCGCATCGACGAGCCGCGCGCCTATTCGCTGATCGCGATCCATACCCACGACATCCCGGTCGACTTCCCCGCCGAAGCGATGGAGGAGGCCGAGCGCGCCGCGCCGGTCGCGCTGGGCCAGCGCACCGACCTGCGCGCGGTTCCGCTGGTCACGATCGACGGGGCCGATGCGCGCGACTTCGACGACGCGGTATGGGCCGAGCCCGATCCCGACCCGGCCAACCGCGGCGGCTGGCACGCGGTGGTCGCCATCGCCGATGTCGCCTGGTACGTGCGGGCGCACGGGCCGCTCGACCGCGCGGCGCGCAAGCGCGGCAACTCGGTCTATTTTCCCGACCGGGTCGTCCCGATGCTGCCGGAGAAGCTGTCGAACGACCTGTGCAGCCTTCGGCCCGACGAGGCCCGCGCCTGCATGGCGGTGCATCTGTGGTTCGATTCCGCGGGGGTCAAGCGCGGCCACCGCTTCGTGCGCGGGCTGATGCGCTCGTCGGCGCGGCTGACCTACGAGCAGGTGCAGGGCGCGATGGAGGGCCGGACCGACGCCGCCACCGCGCCGCTGGTCGAAGGCGTGATCCGCCCGCTCTACGGCGTGTTCACGGCCCTGTTGGACGAGCGCGAGCGCCGCGGCACGCTCGACCTCGACGTGCCGGAGCGCAAGGCGGTACTGGGCGAGGACGGGCGCGTCGTGGCGATCGAGCGCCGCCAGCGCCTGGACAGCCACCGCGTGATCGAGGAGCTGATGATCGCGGCCAACGTCGCCGCCGCCGAGACGCTGGAGCGCGTGCGCCAGCCCTGCATGTACCGCGTGCACGACGCGCCGACGCCCGAGAAGGCCGAGGCGGTGCGCAGCTTCCTCGACGGGCTCGGCTACCGGCTCGCCAAGGGACAGGTGCTGAAGCCGATCCAGTTCACCCAGCTCCTGGCGCAGGCCAAGGGCCGGCCCGAGGAGCAACTGGTGCACGAGATCGTGCTGCGCTCGCAGGCCCTTGCGGTCTACAGCCCCGACAATATCGGGCATTTCGGCCTGGCGCTCCGGCGCTACGCGCACTTCACCTCGCCGATCCGGCGCTATGCCGACCTCCTGGTCCATCGCGGCCTGATCGCGGGCCTCGGCCTGGGCGAGGGCGGGCTCAATCCGGCGGCGCCGGAGGATTTCACCGCGCTGGCCGAGGATATCTCGCGCGCGGAGCGCCGGGCGGTGTCGGCCGAGCGCGACGCCGCGGACCGCTATGTCGCGAGCTTCCTGGCTGGCCGCGTCGGCGAGAGCTTCGCCGGGCGGATCAACGGGGTCACGCGCTTCGGGCTGTTCGTGACCCTGAGCGAAACCGGGGCCGACGGGCTGGTGCCGATCTCGACCCTGCCGCGCGACTTCTACGACCACGACGAGCGCGGCCACCGGCTGGTCGGCCGGTCGCACGGCCGCGAATACCGGCTGGGCGAGAAGGTGGAGGTGCGGCTGCGCGAGGCGGATACCACGACCGGCGGCATGCTGTTCGAGTTGCTGGAGGGCGAGGAGGCGCCCGGCGCCATGCTTCCCCCGCGCGGCCCCACCCGGCCGGCGCGCGGCAGGCCCGGCGGCTTCAAGCGCGGTTCGCCGGGTAAGGGCAAGTCGGGGGGCGGCAAGCCCGGCGGTGGCCAGGCGCGCCGCCGCCGGTAGGCGGGTCCGCCCGCCGCGCATGGCCCGCGACCTTTACAGCGCCGGCAGAGGGCGGTAACTATTTGAGACAATGAGCATGGATGTCGATCAGTTCCGACCCGAAGCGCGTGGCGACCGGGGCGGGATGGATGGGATTCGCTGGATTTCCAGCCTGTTACGCGGGTTGCGCCGGACCTGCCCGCGCTGCGGCGTCGGGCGGCTGTTCGGCGGCTACGTCACCATGCAACAGAGTTGTAACGGCTGCGCCCTAGAATACGCGCCGTACCGCGCCGATGACGCCCCGGCCTATTTCACCATCCTCGTGGTCGGCCACATCATCGTGCCGTCGATGCTTGTCCTGGAACAGACCTTGCATCCGGAGACCTGGGTGCACATGGCACTTTGGGTGCCGCTGACGTTGGGGCTGGCGCTGGCGCTATTGCCCCGGATCAAGGGAGCCGTGATCGGGGTGCAATGGGCATTGAATGTGAAGAGCGAGGCCGCATGACGGGATCCATGCCGAGCCGGGTTCGCGCGATCCTGGTCCGCGGCGCCGCGGTCGCGGCGCTGAGCCTGATGCTGGCGGCGCCGGCATCCGCCCAGGGCGACAGCGGCTTCGCCCAGGACGCGGCGCGCAAGGTGTTCGCGACGGGGCTCGAAAACGTGGCGACGGTCTACATCCGCAAGGTGAGCCTGGGCGATTTCGCGGTCGACAGCCTGAAGGGACTCGCCACGATCGATCCGTCGTTCGCGATCGAGCGGCGCAACGGGCGCGTCAACCTGTCGGTCGCCAACGCCGCGATCGCCGATTTCAGCGCGCCGGGCGAGGAGAGCCCCGGAGGCTGGGCCGATCTGATGGCCCGCGTGATCGCCGCCGCGCGCACCCATTCCTACCCGATCAACGCCGAGAGCACGGAAAAGCTCTACCAGGCCGTGTTCGACGCCGGCATGACCATCCTCGACAAGTATTCGCGCTACGCGGGGGCAGATACCGCGCGCGAGAACCGCGCCGCGCGCGAGGGCTTCGGCGGCATCGGTATCCGGCTGGATGCCGACAACGGCGCCATCCTGGTGCAGTCGGTCCTGCCGAACACGCCGGCCGAAAAGGCGGGACTGAAGGCCAACGACAAGATCATCCGCGTCGCCAGCCGCCCGACCAACGGCATGGAACTGAAGGACGTCGTGTCGCTGATGCGCGGCAAGGTCGGCGCCTCGCTGCTGCTCGAGGTCGAGCGCGACGGCACGGCGCAGCCGATGAAGTTCGACATCAAACGCGCGCTGATCGTGCCGCCTACGGTGACCATGACCAAGGCCGACGACGTCGCCGAGATCAAGATCACCAGCTTCAACCACGACACCGGCATCAGCCTGTCGGGCATCCTGGACGGGCTGCGCAACGGCAAGAACGGCAAGGTCGCGGGCATCGTGCTCGACCTGCGCAACAACCCGGGCGGCCTCCTGGACCAGGCGGTGGTCGTCTCCGACCTGTTCCTGACCAGCGGACAGATCGTATCGACCCGCGGCCGCCATCCCGATTCCACCCAGCTCTTCAACGCCACCGGCCGCGACGCCGCCAAGAATCTGCCGGTCGTGGCGCTGATTAACGGCTCGTCGGCCTCCGCTGCCGAGATCGTCGCCGGCGCGCTGCAGGACCGCGGGCGCGCCGTGCTCGTGGGCACCACCACCTTCGGCAAGGGATCGGTGCAGACCGTGATCCGCATGCCGAACGACGGCGAGCTGACGCTCACCTGGGCGCATTTCCACGCCCCGTCGGGCTATTCGATCAACCGCTTCGGCGTGTTCCCGGTGATCTGCACCAGCCCCACCCTGCCCGGCACGCAGGGCCTGGCCGAGGCGATCGACCAGGGCAGCCTGCGCGGCACGGTCGACCTGACCCAGCGTCGCTCGGCCGACGCCTTCGCCGAGAACGGCAAGGACGACCTGCAGAAGGTCTGCCCCTACCAGGCCGGCGCCAGCGCCGACACCGACATGCAGGTGGCGCGCGCGCTGCTGCGGCATCCCGATCTCTACCAGCGGGCGCTGAAGCAGTCTTTGCCGTCGCTCGCCGCGAAGCCCTGAGCGCGATGGCCAAGCCGGCAACGGCCAAGGGCGGGGCGGTCGCGCTGCCCGGCGCGGTGATCGAGGACGTGGTCGTCGAAGCCGGCCAGCCCTGGGGGCGCATCCTGGAGAAGGGCGAGCGGCTGCGCCTGATCGACCTGGAAGGGCAGCAGGCGATCGATTTCCTCTGCTACAACGCCGACCATCCGCACGAGCGCTACAACGCCGCCGACACGATGAAGATCGGCGGCAAGCTGTGGCTGGAGAAGGGCAGCAGGCTCTACTCCGACATGGGCAATCCGCTGTTCACCATCGTCGAGGACACGGTCGGCTTCCATGACACGATCGGGGGATGCTGCAGCGCGGAGTCGAACCGCGTGCGCTACGCGGTCTGGCCGACGCCGAACTGCCGCGACAATTTCATCGTGGTCCTGAGCAAGTTCGGCCTGGGCAAGAAGGACATCGTCGCCAACGTCAACTTCTTCATGTACGTGCCGATCGGCGCGGACGGCGAGATGGCGATCAAGGAAGGCCGGTCGAAACCGGGCGACTTCGTCGAGATCCAGGCCGAGATGAGGACGCTGGCGGTGCTGTCGAACTGCCCGCAGAAGTACAATCCCGCCAGCGGCGGCAATCCGACGTCGATCCGCGCCATCGCGTGGCGGCCGAAGCCCGCCTGACCGTCGGGGCGCGCCGGCCGCGCCGGCGCCGGCAGGCCAAGCGCGCGCCCGACGGCCGCGTCGACCCGGCTTGACATCGCGGGCGGGGCGGCTAATGTCCGCGCCAATCCCTGACGAGAACGTTACCGGAACCTGGAGCGCCTGCCATGGCCAAGCCCGCCACGCTGCTGATCAAGCTGAACAGCACCGCCGATACCGGCTTCTACTACGTGACGAAGAAGAATCCGCGCACGACCACGCAGAAGCTGGAGCTGAAGAAGTACGACCCGATCGCGCGCAAGCACGTCGTCTTCAAGGAAGGCAAGATCAAGTAGCCTGGCGCCCGCGCCCCTGGACCGACGCGCCGCCTCCTAGCGTCCGGCTGCCGCCGCCACAGGCGGAGCCTGTTCCTCGAACTCCACCCGGTTGCGACCGCCCTGCTTGGCGCGATAGAGCGCCGCGTCGGCGCGCTGCACCAGCGTGTCGCCGGTATCCGAGGCGTTCGCCAGCGCCACCCCGATGCTGATCGTGACGGCAATCCTGCCGCCGGGCGCGCGCGCATCGGCGACCGCGTCCTCGGCCACGGCCTGGCGCAGGCGCTCGGCGATGCGCACGGCGATATCGCCGCGCGCGTCGGGCATCACCACCAGGAACTCCTCGCCGCCCATGCGCGCCACGGTATCGACCTGGCGCACGGTGTCGGCGATGCGCCTAGCTACGGCGCGCAGCACCTCGTCGCCCGCCGGATGGCCATAGGTATCGTTGACGCGCTTGAAGTGGTCGATATCGATCATGAACAGCGCCAGCGGCTTGCCCGCATCGGCGGCCTGGCGCATCACGCTGGGCAGGTGGGTCGCCATGTACCGGCGGTTGTAGATGCCGGTCAGGCTGTCGGTCAGCGCAAGCTCCAGCCCGCGCTGGTAGTTGTGGCGCAGGCGGTCCTGGAACCGCCGGCGGCGCACCTGGGTGCGCACGCGCGCCAGCAGTTCGTTGCGGTCGTAGGGACGCGCGATGTAGTCGTTGACGCCGATATCCAGGCCCTTGGCGAGGCGCGCGATGTCGGAATCGCTGATCACCAGCAGGATCGGCAAATGCCGCGTCGCCTCGTTCGAGCGCAGGTGCGAGCAGAAGCGCAGCCCGTCCTCGTTGCGCAGGCCCAGACTGACGATGAACAGGTCCGGCGGGCCGGCGGTCGCGGCCGCGTTGGCCTCGGCCGTCGTCGCCACCGGGATCACCACGTTGCCGGCGTTGGTCAGCGCGTCGCACATCTTGCGCGATTCGATCGCGCTGTCCTCGAGCACGATCACCCGCGCGGCCGAGGTATCGACATCGAGCGCCGCGGGATCGGCCAGCACGCCGAGGTCGCCGGTGGTCTGCTCGCGCAGGCGCAGCTCGTCCATCATCATCTTGAGGCGCACGAGCGAGCGAACGCGCGCGAACAGCGCCAGGTCGTTCACCGGCTTGGTCAGGAAATCGTCGGCGCCGGCCTCGAGCCCACGCACGCGGTCCTCGGCGTCGCTCAGCGCCGTCACCATCACGACCGGGATATGCGCGGTCTTGGGATCCTTGCGGATGCGCCGGCAGACCTCGAACCCGTCCATGCCCGGCATCATCACGTCCAGCAGCACGATGTCGGGCGGCTGCTCGGACATGCGGGTCAGCGCGCTTGGGCCGTCCATCGCCGTGACGACGTCGAAATACTCGCTGCCGAGCTTTGCCTCGAGCAGCCGGACGTTCGGCAGCACATCATCGACGACGAGTACGCGCGCGCTCATCGCCGGGCCGTCAATTGAGGAATTTCTGAACCGTCGCCAGGAAGTGCGCCACCGAGATCGGCTTTGCGATGTAAGCCTCGCAGCCTCCCTCGCGGATTTTCTCCTCGTCGCCCTTCATGGCAAACGCTGTCACGGCGATCACCGGGATCGTCTTCAGGTCGTCGTCTTCCTTGATCCACTTCGTCACCTCCAGTCCCGACACCTCGGGAAGCTGGATGTCCATCAGGATCAGGTCCGGCTTGGAGCTGCGCGCCAGCCGCAACGCCTCCATGCCGTCGCGGGTCTGCAGAATATTGTAGCCGTGGGCTTCTAGCAGATCGTGGAACAGCTTCATATTGAGCTCGTTGTCTTCCACGATCAGGATCGTCTTTGCCATTGCATTCCCCATCCCCGGTTCCAGCGACCGTCGCCGAACGAAGCCAGTTTGGCTCCCGAGGCTCGTGCGATGACGCAAGCGGATCGCGGGGCCCCGTGCCTACATCATCCGGGGTGGTCCAACTTCCGTTCGCGCCGGGGGCGGCACTGGCATTTCTGCTGCCAAGCCGACCACCTGCGGGATATGGATAATACATTAACGGTTTCGAGAATGTTAACATAATCAAGAACAAAAGCCCAAGGGATGGGGGCTGGCGATGCGCATCGGCGTGGATATGGGCGGCACCAAGATCGAGGTCCTCGCGTTGGGCCGCGACGGGCGGGAACTGGCGCGTCGCCGGCGTCCGACGCCGCGCGGAACGGACCCGCGGACCAGCTATGCCGCGATCCTCGACGCCGTCGCGCAGACCATCGGGGCGGTCGAGGGGGAAGCCGGCGGAAAGGGCAGCGTGGGGGTCGGCATCCCCGGCGCCATCTCGCCGGCCACCGGCCTGGTCAAGAACGCCAACACCACCTGCCTGATCGGCCAGGCGCTCGACCGCGACCTGGCGCGCGCGCTGGGCCGCCCGGTCCGGCTGGCCAACGACGCCAACTGCTTCGCCCTGTCGGAGGCGTCCGATGGCGCGGCGGCGGGCGCGAACGTGGTGTTCGGCGCCATCCTGGGCACCGGCGTCGGCGGCGGGATCGTGGTCGACGGCAAGGCGCTGACAGGGCGCAACGCGATCGCCGGCGAATGGGGCCACAATCCCCTGCCCTGGCCCGACGACGACGAGCGCGCGGGCGGACGCTTCTGCCGCCCCTGCTATTGCGGCAAGCAGGGCTGCATCGAGACGTTTCTCAGCGGGCCCGGCCTCGCGGCGGACCATCGCGCGGCGACCGGCGAGGCGCTGGCGCCCGATGCGATCGCCGAGCAGGCCGCGAAGGGCGATGCGGCCGCGTCGGCCACGCTCGAACGCTATGCAGACCGCGCGGCGCGTTCGCTGGCCTGCATCATCAACGCGATCGATCCCGACGCGATCGTGCTGGGTGGCGGCCTGTCGAACCTGGCGATGCTGTACGACGCCATCCCCGCGCGCTGGGGCCGCTACGCGTTCTCCGACCGCATCGACACGAAGCTGCTGCCGCCCCGGCATGGCGACTCCTCGGGCGTGCGGGGCGCCGCCTGGCTGTGGCCGCTGGAGGTGCCTGCGTGAGCTGGCTGTGCCGCGACTGCGGCGCGGGCGAGGCGGCGGAACGCCCGCCGCGCTGCCCGGCCTGCGGATCGCCGCGGCTGGTCGCCCATGGCGAGCTCGACCACTTGACCATCGCGCATATCGACTGCGACGCCTTCTATGCCACGGTCGAGAAGCGCGGACGGCCCGAGTTGACCGACCGGCCGGTGATCGTGGGCGGCGGACGGCGCGGCGTGGTGTCGGCGGCGTGCTACGTGGCGCGGATGTACGGCGTGCGCTCGGCCATGCCGATGTTCAAGGCGCTCGAGGCCTGTCCCGAGGCGGTGGTGATCCATCCCGACATGGCGAAGTATTCCGCGGTCGGCCGCCAGGTGCGCGCGCTGATGCGCGCGGCGACGCCGCTGGTCGAGCCCCTTTCGATCGACGAGGCGTTCCTCGACCTGACCGGAACCGAGGCGGTGCATGGCGGCTCGGCCGCCCGCACGCTCGCGGCGCTGGCGCGGCGGATCGAGCGCGACCTGGGCGTCACCGTCTCGATCGGCCTCAGCTACAACAAGTTCCTGGCCAAGATCGCGTCGGACCTCGACAAGCCGCGCGGCTTCGCGGTGATCGGCCGCGCCGACGCCGTCGACTTCCTGGGGCCGAAGCCGGTCGGGCTGATCTGGGGCGTGGGCAAGGCGCTGGAGGCGCGGCTCAACGCCGACGGCATCGCGCGGATCGAGCACCTGCGCCGGAGCGACGAGCGCGACCTGGTGGCGCGCTACGGCGCGATCGGCCGGCGGCTCTACCGCTTCGCCAGGGGCGAGGACGACCGCCGCGTGGAACCGGATCGTCCGACCAAGAGTATCTCGGCCGAGACGACCTTCGACCGCGACCACGCCGACCTCGCCTTCCTGCGCGCCGAGCTGTGGCCGCTGTGCGAGACCGTCTCGCAGCGGCTGAAGAAGAACGGCCTGGCGGCGCGCGGCGTGACGCTGAAGCTCAAGACGGCGCAGTTCCGGCTCATCACGCGCTCGATGCATCTCGGCACCGCGACCCAGCTCGCCGAAACCCTGTTCCGCAGCGCCGAAACGATGCTGGAGGCCGCGGTCGACGGCACGCGCTACCGGCTGATCGGGGTGGGCGGCGCCGATCTCGACGACGCGGCCGAGGCCGATCCGCCCGACCTGTTCGATCCCGACGCCAACAGGCGCCGCAAGGTGGAGCACGCGATGGACGAGGTGCGCGCCAAGCTGGGCAAGGACGCGATCGCCAAGGGGCGCGGGATGGGGCCCCGGTGACGGAACGCCGTCAGCACGCCGGATTGGGCAGCAGCTCGATCTTCTCCAAGGTGCCCTTGATCGAGAAGTCGCTGTAGTCGAGGCGGATGGCGCGGGCGATGCCGTTGTCCTGCAGGTCCATGCCGATCTCGTAGTCGGGCTCGGTCGACCCCTTCTTGTCGATGCCGAAATAGGCGAGGCGCATGTACCAGCCCGGGCGCTTCAGGAAGGCCTCGGCGCCCTCCGCGGCCTGCGGCAGCGGCCGGCCGATCAGGGCGCTGACGTTCGCCGCGCCTTCCGGCGTGGCGCCGTCGAACACCAGGCGCGGCACCATGCGCTCGCCCGCCAGCGCGCGCTCCAGCAGCACCAGCGTGTGCTGGGTCGGGAACAAGGTGCCCGGCGCCAGGTCCATCGCGTTCTTCGTCGGCAGGCTGAAATCCGCGGACCCGCCCTTGCCCGGCCCGTCCAGGTGCGCCTCGCCGCTCACCTCCTCCTCCGGCTTGCCGTTCTTGGTCTTGCGGACCTTGAAGCGGTAGAGCATGCCGTCCTTGGATTCCCAGGTGATGTAGTTGGTCGCGATCTCGATCTCGATCTGCTGCGCGAAGGAGAGCTGCAGCTTGTAGCGTTGCTCGATCGTCCAGCCGTCGCAGCTGTCGCCCCATTCGAACGACAAGGCGCCGCGCGCCGACACCACGCCGCTCGATCCCTTGGCCGATGCCAGGCTCATCGCGTAGACCGCGCGATGCGGCACGACCGAGATGTTCGGCGCGGGCAGCGCCGGCCCGGCCGCGCGCGGAGGCGCGGCGAGCGGCAGGGCGATAGCGGCGGCGAAAACACCGGCCGCGATGGCGGCGCGCGTCAGGGGGCGGACGGCAGCGATCATCGGGCGGGCCTCGTCCTCGTGACCGGCGGATGGTGGTGTCGAATATGGGCAGAAATGCGGCGGAACCCGGATGGTTCCGGCCGCCGCCGCGACGATAGCATCCGCGCCCCGCCGCCGATATCCCCTTGCCCCGGTGACCGACATGCCACCATCGAAACCGCGCCTGCTCGTCACCCGCCACGTGCCCGCCAACGTCGAGGCGCGCGCGCGGCGCGATCGTCGACGACGAGGCGCTGATCGCGGCGCTGCGATCGGGGCGGCTGGCGGCGGCCGGGCTCGACGTGTTCGACGGCGAGCCCAAGGTCAATGCCGGCTATCTCGACCTCGACAATGCGTTCCTGCTGCCGCATGTCGGATCGGCGACCTGTGAGACGCGCGACGCGATGGGGTTCCGCTGCCTGGATAACCTGGACGCCTGGTTCGCCGGCCGGCCGATGCCGCACCGGATTGCGTAGTCTTTCCCGGAAAGTCCTTCTTCGGGCGGCCACCGCTGCCCGGCAAGATTTGCCGGCACTTTCGCCTATCCACTTGAATCCAAACAGCTTGTCCAATTGGCACCGCGCTTGCTGTTGGTTTCGCGGGGCCGGCACCTCCGTCGATCGGCGGTCGGCCCAGGTAGTGGGAGTGGACGATGACCTTCGCGCAGGCCGCAGAAGCGACCCCGGTTCGGCACGACGCCGCCGCGGTGGCGCAACAGCTTCTATCCGAGATCGGCGACGCGCCGGAAAGCGAGCGCAACCGCCTGCTGCTGGAGCGCGCGCTCGCCGCCGCGGCCGAGGCGCAGCAAACCCTCGCCGACCAGCGCCAGCGCATCGCCGAGCTGGAAGCGCTGTCGGTGACCGACGAATTGACCGGGCTCGCCAACCGCCGCGGCTTCACCATGGCGGCCAACCACGCGCTGGCGACCATGCGCCGGCATGGCGGCGCGACCGCGCTGATCCTGGTCGATCTCGACGATTTCAAGGATATCAACGACACGTTCGGCCATGCCGCCGGCGACCACATCCTGCGCCATGTCGGGCAGATCCTGCGCGGGCATGTGCGCGACACCGACACGGTGGCGCGGATCGGCGGCGACGAGTTCGCGCTGCTGCTGCCCGGCGCGCCGGCCGACCTGGCCCGCTATCGCGCCAGCGCGCTGACCCGCGTGGTCGATCGCGCGGTGGCCCGCTGGCAGCACGCGCTGATCCCCGTGGCCGCCAGCTTCGGCCTGGCGCAGATGACCGCCGTCGACACGCTGGCCGACGCGATCCAGCAGGCCGACCAGTCGATGTACCGCCTGAAGCGCGAGCGTTGCGGCGCCGCCCAGCCGATCAATGGGCGCAGCGCGGCCGCGCCAGTGCCTTGAACTCGGTGAGCTGCGCGCGCACCTGGTAGCGCTGGTAGTCGAGCCTGAGCTGCGGCGACACGCCGTTCGGCAGCAGCTCCATCTCGTATTCGAGCTCCGGCTCCGCCGCCTGGCTCGACACCGGGAAATAGGCGACGCGCACGCCGCGCACCTGCCCCGCCAGAAGCTCCGCCAATTCCGGCGCAAGGCCCGCGGGCAGCTTGGCCTCGCTGTCGCGCGTCTTGCCGATGAAGACGCTGATCGCATAGGCGCCCTCGAGGTTGCCGCCGTCGAAGCCGGTCAGCGTGTGATAGCCCTCGCCGGCGGCGCTGCGCTTCAGCAATTCCAGATTGAATGCCGCGGGAAACAGCGCGCCCCCCGGAATGTCGAAGGTCTCTTTCTGCGGCTTGACGAAGGTGGCCTTGCCCGGGCTGCCGGGCGCCGGGCGCTCGGCGCTGCCCATCGTCTCCTCGACCAGGTTGCCGTCCTGCCAGTCGCTGGCCGAGAACCGCAGCGACGTGCCGTCGGCGGTTTCGAAGCTGGCGTAGCGGCTGTCGCTTTCGATGTCGCTGCCCATGCTGTCGGTCACCGCCATGCGGATGCGCTGGCTCAGCGACCAGCCCTCGCAGGATTCGTCGAGCTCGATCGACATGGTGCCGGTGACCTGCGTCACGGCCTGCGATGTGCGCGTGCCGCGGCTGAGCGCGTAGACCGCGCGGTGCGGCAGGAACTCCGCCGCCGCCGCGACCGCTGGCAGCGCGAGCGCGCACAGGAGGGTGAGCGCCGGGGCAAATCCGGCGCGCGAAGCCACCAACCGCATCTGTCGTCGAATTCCGCTTCCAGCCGTTGCGCGACCGCGGGGCTGGTGTGCCGGAAACCTAGAGCGTCACTGGCCAGAATCCGCGCAGGCCATCCGAAGCCAGCCGACTGCGCTCAGACGCACCATCGCGCACCACCACGCGGTGCCAAGTCTGCCCCTTGATGGTGACGGACGCAACCTTGGCATCGAGGTTGTGATAGCGCTGGGCCAGGCGTTCGGC
>JADZDN010000301.1 GCA_020851015.1 Alphaproteobacteria bacterium
AACTGGAGCCCGATCCTGATCTATTTCGGGATCACCATCATCCTGGGGCTTCTGGACTGGACCGGCTTGGCCCGCGCCGTGCGCTCGAAGCTCTTGAGCCTGCGCGAGGAGGATTTCTGCACCGCCGCGCAGCTGATGGGCGCGTCGCCCAAGCGGATCATCGGCCGGCATTTGCTGCCCAGCTTCATGAGCCACCTGATCGCCTCGGCCACGCTGCGCATCCCTAGCATGATCCTGGGCGAGACGGCGCTGAGCTTCCTTGGCCTGGGCTTGCGCCCGCCCATCACCTCGTGGGGCGTGCTCTTGAACGAGGCGCAGAACATCAACGTCGTGGTGCTCTACCCCTGGCTGATGCTGCCGGTGCTGCCGGTGGTCATCATGGTGCTGTCGTTCAATTTCTTCGGCGACGGGCTGCGCGACGCGGCCGATCCGTACAAGTAGGTCGGCGCTACTTCTTCTCCAGCCACAAACCCGACTCGAATGCGCCATCCGCGATCGGCAATCGCGCTACGATGCCGTGCTCCAGCCGCTCCCGCATCCGCGTGACCGCGTAGCGGCTGGCGAACACCGGCTCGTAGCCGCCGCCCAGGACCAGCGCGGGCAGCGCGAGCTGCTCGTTGTAGCCGCGCCAGGCCCAGGCCGGTGGATAGTCGTCCGGCAGGAAGATGTCGTGCAGATGGACCAGCACGCCGGCCGGCAGCATCGGCAGCACGCGGTTCAGGAGGTGGTCGACGTCCGTGCCGGGCATCAGCACGTGGCTGGAATCGATGAACAGCAGGTCGCCCGCGCCCAAGCCCGCGAACAGCGCGGGCGGCGTGTCCTGCACCAGTTCGCGCCGCCATTCCACCGCCAGGCCTTGCAGCTGGGCGCGCGGCGCGGGATCGATCGCGACGAAGCGCGTGGTCAGGTCGTCGTCGGCGATGGCGCGGGCCATGAAGCGCGTGGAATGGCCCGAGCCGATCTCGACGATGGTCCGCGGCCGACGGGTCCGCACCAGCGCGTAGGCGCATGCCGCGTCGAGCCGGGGGAACCAGTCCTGGTTCCAGCGCGGCGCCGGCGCCGGCGCATCGGCGCCGATCGCCCGTAGCTCCTGGGCAAAGCCATCGATGCGGTCGAGGACGGTGGCAAACGCCGCGCGCCGCGCGTCGAAGGCGGCGGCCAGGGCGTCGTAGGCCGGCTGCGTGGTCGCCACCGTATCGGCGTGCCGGTGGGGTAGGAAGAAGCCGCGCGGCTTCAGGCCGAGGACGGTCGCCAGGCCCAGCCGCCGCCGGCGGTCGTCCTCCCTCATCGCCGAACCGATCTCATGGGCGCAGCGTCATTCCCTCGCGCGCCACCACCGTGCCCGGCCGCGCCTTCGCGGCATCGGCCGCGACGCCGTCCATGAAATCGTCGCCATGGCCCGGGTCGTGGTGGAAGATCACGTAGGTCTTGACCCCCGCCGCATCGGCAAGCTTGGCCCCTTCCTGCCAGGTCGAATGGCCCCAGCCCTGGTACTTCGCGTATTCCTGGTCGGTGTAGGTGGCGTCGTAGATCATGATATCGGCGCCCTTGACCAGCCCCAGGATGTTCTGGTCCAGCTTGCCGGGCCGGTGCTCGGTGTCGGTGATGTAGCAGATCGCCTTGCCGCCGTACTCGATGCGATAGCCGGTCGCGTTGTTCGGGTGGTTCAGCGGCGCGGTGCGCACGGTGATGCCCGGCTTCGGCTCGAACCTGTGGCCGGCGGTGAAGTCGTTGTAGCTGAGCTTGGCCTGGAACACCTCGAGCGGCACCGGGAACAGCGGCGCCATCATCATCTCGGACAGCACGTATTTCAGCGTGTATTGCGGGATCAGGTGCCCGGCCCACAAGCGCAGCTTGTTGCCCTTGAGGAAGGCGGGCACGAAGAACGGCAGGCCGTTGACGTGGTCGAAATGCGTGTGGGTGAGAAAGAGGTCGGCGTCGAGCGGCCCCGTGCCGGCCAGCGACAGGCCGAGCGCCCGGATGCCCGTGCCGGCATCGAAGATCAGCAGATGCGGGCCGCAGCGCACCTCGAGGCACGAGGTATTGCCGCCGTAGCGCACGGTATCGGGACCGGGGCACGCGATGCTGCCGCGCACGCCCCAGAAGCGCACCAGGAAATCGTCGCCGCCCGCCATGACGGCCTCAGCTCAGGTAATCAGGCGATACCCGCCAGGCTCGGTCACCAGAATCCGGGCATTGGCGGGGTCGCGCTCGATCTTCTGGCGCAGCCGATAGACGTGGGTTTCCAGGGTATGCGTGGTGACGCCGGCGTTGTAGCCCCACACTTCGTTCAGCAGCGTATCGCGCCCCACCACCTTCTCGCCGGCGCGGTAGAGGAACTTGATGATCGCCGTTTCCTTCTCGGTCAGGCGGATCTTCTTGCGGGCCTGGTCGTCGAACAGCATCTTCGCGCTGGGACGGAAGCTGTAGGGGCCGATGGCGAAGACCGCGTCGTCGCTCTGCTCGTGCTGGCGCAGCTGCGCGCGCAGCCGCGCCAGCAGCACGCCCAGCTTGAATGGCTTGGTGATGTAGTCGTTGGCGCCGGCGTCCAGCCCCAGGATCGTGTCGGAATCGCCGGCGGCCGCGGTCAGCATGATGATCGGCGCCTTGACGCCGTTGCGCCGCAGCAGCCGGCAGACCTCGCGCCCATCCATATCCGGCAGGCCGACATCCAGCAGCACGGCGTCGAAATGCTCGGCCTGGGCCTTTTCCAGTCCCGCGCCGGCGGAATTCGCTTCGAGGATCACGAAATCCTCGTGCAGCCGAAGCTGCTCGGCCAGCGACTGCCGCAGCACGTCGTCGTCGTCGACGACCAGGATTTTCTTGCCTTGGGACATGGGATCGAACCTTAGCATGGCGGCCGGAAAGCGAAAAACGCCCGGCCGGTTAGGGTTATGGCCGCCGGCCGCGGCCTAGGCGGGCCGGCTGCGCCCCAGCACCAGGTCGCGGGTCGCGGCGAACAGGGCGGACGTCGGCTCTGCCATCTGGTCCATGACCGAGAAGTGATTGAGCCCGGGCGCGTCGACCACCCGGGCCGGCTCCTGGTTGTGCGCCCAGGCTTCGGCATAGGCTTCCTGCTGGCGCAGGAACTCGGGGCTTTCCGCGCCCCCGACGCAGAGTACGAGCGGCGACTGGCGTTTGGATGCGGGCGGCACCTGGTGGATGGGGCTCAGGCGCCGGACGGCGGCCGCGTCCAGGTTCATGCCCTCGTCCAGATAGGATAGCCGGATCGGCTCGAGGTCGAACAGGCCGCTGATCGCGATCGCCCCCTTGACCAGATCGCGCGGCAATCCCTGCGCCCCCCAGTCATGGCCCATGACCAACGGCGCAAGCTGCCCGCCAGCCGAATGGCCGGACACGTACAGGCGTTGGACATCGCCGCCATGGGTGCCGGGATTGCGGTAGAGCCAGGTTAGCGCCGCCCGCGACTGGCGGAGGATGTCGTCCATGGAAACCGTTGGAACAAGGCCATAATTGATCGCGACGTACGTGATGCCGGCGTGGACATACGGCGGAGCGGTGAAGGTGAAGTCGGTCTTGTCCAGGGCGCGCCAATAGCCGCCATGGATGAACACCAGCACCGGCGGCCGCCGCCCGTCCGCCGGCTTGGCGGGAAAGATGTCGAGCCGCTCCAGCGGGCTGGAGCCATAGGCCACGTCGAGCCGGGCGCCGGCCGCCAGCAGCCGGTCGCGGGCGGCGTCGCTGCCGGCTTTCCAGCGCGCGAAATAGGCCGCGAAGTCGGGCACCCGCAGGCGGTTGTTGTACTGCGCGTCCAGCGCCGCGCGGTCGTAGTCCCGGTAGATCGCCATCGCCCGTACCCTTTGCGCAGAACCTGCCCCGGCTTTGGCTTACGCGCAACCGCACAGGCGGGTAGTATTGCCGCGATGAGCACCGGAGCCACCCCACGCCTGGTCGCGCCCGACGTGACGCAGCGCCTTGCCCGCGCGCGGCTGGTGGCGGTTGACCGCGCCATCGCCGAGTTCCGGCGGGGCGATGCCGTGCTGGTGACGGGCGCCGGCGGAAGCCTGGCCGCCATCGCCGCGGAGTCGGCCGGCGAGGCCGGGCTGGCCGCCCTGGCGCGGCTGAGCCCGCAGACGCCCGCGCTGGTCTTGACCCAGCACCGCGCGCGGTCGATCGGGATCGCCTGGAGCGGCGCCGACGCCACGGTCCTCTTGGAGCTGTCCGCCGGGATGACGCCGGAAACCGTGCGCGCGCTGGCCGATCCGACCTCGGGCCCCGCGCCCAAGCCGCCGCCCGTGGCGCGCCGCGCCTCGGAGGAAGCGGCCGCTGCCGTCGAACTGGCGCGGCTGGCGGGCCTGCTGCCGGCCGCCCTGGTGGCCTCGGCCGAGCTGGCGCGCGGCAGCGCGGAAGACGTGCTGAGCGTGCCCGCCGCCGCCCTGTGGCAGTACCGCGACCTGAGCGCCGCGGGGCTTTCCGCCGTGGCGGAGGCGCGCGTGCCGATCGAGCTGGGCGCCGACGCGCGCATCGTCGCCTTCCGCCCGGCCGACGGGGCGATCGAGCATCTGGCGATCGTGCTGGGCGATCCGCCGGTCGACCAGCCGGTGCTGGCGCGGCTGCATTCGCAATGCTTCACCGGCGACCTCTTGGGCAGCCTTCGCTGCGAGTGCGGCGACCAGTTGCGCGGCGCGATCAAGGAGATCGTCGCGGCCGGCGGCGGCGTGCTGATCTACCTGGCCCAGGAGGGACGCGGCATCGGCCTGGTCAACAAGCTGCGCGCCTATGGCTTGCAGGACCGCGGCTTCGACACCATCGAGGCCAACGAGCAGCTCGGCTTTCGCGACGACGAGCGCGACTATCGCGAGGCGGCCGAGATGCTGAAGCAGCTCGGCTTCGCGGAGGTCCGCCTGATGACCAACAATCCGCGCAAGATGGAGGCGTTGGCGCGCCACGGCATCGCCGTGGTCGAGCGCGTGGCCCATGCCTTCCCCGCCAACGATCACAACCAGCGCTACTTGTGGACCAAGGCAACCCGCAGCGGGCACTTGTTCTAGCCGGGACCGCCACCGGTGCCGGTTGAGGATTTTGCCGCGTCCCGGCGGCAGATTTTGCCGGCCGCGCCGGTCCGGCCGGTCCAGAAGATTGGCTATTTCAACAGGTTGCCCCTGGCCCGCGGCTTGCGTGGGAAACCGCCGACAGGAGCGTCCCCGATGGCCACGCACAGCACCTCCCCCTACGCCAACCCGGCCGCCGTCCAGACGGCCGTGCTGCAGCCGCCAGCGTCGCAGGCCAACCAGCCCAGCGCCGCCGCCAAGCGCAGCTTCAAGAGCTTCGTCGAGGCGATGGACGACTTCAATTGCGACCGCCGCGACGTAGCCGGCATGCGCCAGATGCTGGCCATGCAAGAAGCCAACGCGGTCGCGGCCGCCCGGCCGGCCGCGCCGGTGGCCAGCTCGTTCGCGCCCCAGCAGGCGCAGCCCGAAGTGCCGGTCGTGCGCGGTCCGGCGCACGACGCTGCACCCCGTCCCAACCCGGCCAACGTCGTTTCCGGCCTGCCTTCGCTGCCGGGCAATGCGCTCGTCTCGCCGCCGGCCGCGCCGGCCGAACAGGTCAGCGCCCTGCCGAGCCTGCCGGCCGCCACCGCGGATACCGCCGCCCCGCCCATGCTGGTCATCGACCCCGCGAAGATCCATCCGGCCGCCCTGCGCGCCGATGTCGCTCCGGGCGCGGAACGGATCGTCGCCTACATGCCGGTCAAGCCAAGCCCGGCGGTCATGCCGGCCAAGGCGGCGGACCAGGGCCTGCCGCAGCCGCTGCAGAGCCCGCTGGTGGACGAGATGCGCCAGGCCACGCGCGCGGGAACGCGGCCCGGCCTTACCGACGAAACCATGGCCCGCTTCGCCGCGGCAGCCGAGCGCAAGCGCATGCTGAGCGCGCCGATGCCCCCGCGCCTGATGGCGCAGGAAGCGCGCTGGAACCGCGATGCGTGGCCGGCGACGGTCCGCGCGAGCGGCGCGACGGCGCCCACGGCCACGGCATCGGCCGAGCCGGCGGGCGTCCTGCCCCGCCTGCCGGGCGCGCCGGCGCTGCAGTAATCCCGGTTCATTGACCGTGCGTGCGGCGTTATAACCGCCGCATGGATCTGGACGTCTGGCCGCGTGGCGACGGCGTGCCGCATCACGGCGAAGCGCGCTGGAACGGCGCGATGCTCCCCTGCGCCCTTGGCCGCGCCGGCATCCGGGCCGACAAGCGCGAGGGCGACAGCGCCACGCCCGCGGGCGATTTCGCCTTTCGCCGCGTGCTCTATCGCCCCGACCGCGAAGCCATGCCGTTGGCGCGGCTCGCGGCAGCGCCGATCGGCGAGCACGACGGCTGGTGCGACGATCCGGCCGACCCGGCCTATAACCGCCCGGTGCGCCTGCCCTATGCCGCCCGCCACGAGCGGCTGTGGCGGCCGGACGGGCTCTACGACCTGGTGCTGGTGATCGGCCACAACGACGACCCGCCGGTCGCCGGCAGGGGCAGCGCCATCTTCGTGCATGTCGCGCGGCCCGACTGGGGCGGCACCGAGGGCTGCATCGCGTTCCGCGTCGCGGATTTGCGCCGCATCCTGGCCGAAGGCGGCCCCGAAAGCCGCGTGCGCGTGCACGCCGAACGTCAGGCGGGTTAGCGCGCGCCGAAGATCGCGGTGCCCACGCGCACGTGGGTGGCGCCCGCCCGGATCGCCGCCGGATAGTCGGCGCTCATGCCCATGCTGAGCACGCCGAGCCGCAAGCGCGAGGCCAATTCCGCCAGCACCTGGAAATGCGCGGCCGGGTCTTCGTCGACCGGCGGGATGCACATCAGCCCCTCGACGGCGATGCCCAGCTCGTCCCGGCACAGGCGCAGCAGCGCTTCCACTTCGTTCGGCGCGATGCCGGATTTCTGCGGCTCGCTGCCGGTGTTCACCTGGATCAGGCAGCGCGGATGCCGGGCCTGGCGTTGCATTTCCTTGGCAAGCGCGCGCGCCAGCTTGGCGCTGCCGATCGTCTCGATCACATCGAACAGGGCCACGGCCTCGGCGGCCTTGTTCGATTGCAGATGCCCGATCAGCCGTAGCTCGAGGCCCGGATAACGCTGGCGCAGCGCGGGGAACTTGCCGGCGGCTTCCTGCACCCGGTTCTCGCCGAAGACCAGCTGGCCGGCCGCGATCGCCTGCTCGACCGCCTCGGCCGGATGGGTCTTGGAGACGGCGACGAGGGTGATGGCGTCGGCAGGGCGGCCGGCGGCGCGCGCCGCATCGGCGATGCGGGCGCGCACGGATTCCAGCCGCGCGGCGAGCGTGTCGGGCGGGTGGGTCATGGCGGCCTCAGTATCCCGCCGGAACGTAGTCGAAGCGCGCCATCTGGGCGCGATGGGCGGCGACGACGCGGCGGATCTGCGCCTCGCCCAGCTTCTCGCGCCATTGCTCCTTGCGCCCCTCGCGGAAGAAGCGCTCGGCATTCTCGCTGCGCTCCTTGAAGCCCTTCTTTTCCTCGAGCTTGCGCAGCATCTCGAAGGACGAGAACTTGATCGCGCGTTCCAGGCGGTCCTGCGGGGGCTGCAGTCCCAGGAAACGGCAGACATTGCCGAAGGCGACCAAGGGCCGGTCCAGCATGTCCTCGTAGCGCACGGCGATCAGGCGCGGATTGGGCTGGCCGGTCCAGCTCTCGACATGGATCGACCAGGTGGAGACCGGCTCCATGATCGACTCCTCGTCGCCGCCGCCCATGCTGTTGCGGATGTATTCGAGGTAGTCGATCGCTTCGTCGATCGAGCAGGCGAAATGATGCGTCATCGATATGCAGACATCGAGCGGGTTGCGCACGATGTAAATCGCGCCGGACGTGTATTCCATCGAGATCAGCGGAACGCCGAAATCGTCGGAGCCCAGGTAGCAATGGGTCTTCACGAACACCGAGTCCGGCGAGGTGCGGGTGAAATCGCGGTGGACCAGCTTGCGGTATTTCGACAGGTCCTCGGGCGTCAGCGTATCCAGCGGCTTGCCGCCGGCATAAGGCTTGTACCAGCCCGCCGCTTTGTTGCCGAGCGTGAGCGTATCGAGAAGGTTCGGTTCCACCGCCTCTTTCGCGTTGGTCAGCAGGTTGTGGAGGAACGCCCGCATCCAGGTGTTCCCCGACTTCGGATAGGACGCCAGCCAGATGATGCCGCCCATGGCGACCGCGGCTCCGTTGTTCGCGACGGAAGGGTTCTAGCGGGCCGAGCCGGACTCGATCAACTGCGGCGAAGTGATGCGCCGCGCGCAGAAACGCGAAGGGCGGGCCTTTTGGGCCCGCCCTTGAGCGTCGTCTCTTTCGAGGCGAGGACTAGAAGCTGAGACGGAAGCCGGTTGACCAGGCGATGCCGGTGGATTCCTCGGTCGCCGTGTCGTTGCCGTCGTACTTCGCGTAGTTGATGACCGAGAACACGCGGATGCCCGGCCCGAGCGTGT
>JADZDN010000302.1 GCA_020851015.1 Alphaproteobacteria bacterium
AAGGGCTCGGTGATCGTGCGCGGCGACGAGGTCCACGTGATCGATGCCGCCCCGGTCGCCAAGGTGGTGGACACGACCGGCGCCGGCGATCTCTACGCGGCGGGATTCCTGCAGGCGCTGACCAAGGGCGACCCGCTGGCGCGCTGCGGCCATATCGCCAGCCTGGCCGCCGCCGAGGCGATCTCGCATTACGGCGCCCGGCCCGAGGCCGACCTGACGGCGCTGGTCCGGGAGAAGCTGGGCTGAGCGCCGCGGGCGCCGCCGCCAAGCCGGACAGGCCGCGCGGCCTGCGGGCGGTTGTCGACGCGCTCTCCGACCGCAACATCCTTATCGTGCTGATGCAGGGTTTCTCCAGCGGCCTGCCGCTGGCGCTCAGTGGCGCCACGCTGGCGATCTGGCTCACCGAATCGAACCTGTCCCTGACCGCCATCGGCTTCGCCACGCTGATCGGCTTGTCCTACACGCTGAAGTTCCTGTGGGCGCCGATCGTCGACCGCGTGCCGCTGCCGGTCTTGACCCGCCGCTTCGGCCGGCGGCGGGGCTGGGCCCTGCTGATCCAGGCATTGCTTGCGCTGGCGATCCTGGCGCTCGGCCAGACCAACCCGCGCGACGCGCTGGCGGTGACGGTCGCGGCCGCGGTGCTGGTGGCGTTCCTGTCGGCGACCCAGGACATCGCGATCGACGCGATCCGCATCGAGCTGCTGAAGCCCGAGCAGCAGGGGCTGGGCGCGGCCGCCACGCAATGGGGCTATCGCGGCGGCATGCTGGCGAGCGGCGCCGGCGCGCTGTATGCGGCCGAGTTCGGCGGCTGGGCAACCGCCTACACCATCATGGCGGCGCTGATGCTGGTCGGCATCGCGAGCATCTTTTGGATGGACGAGCCGCGGTCCTCGCGGGGCGCACTGGCCCCGCTGCCGGGCGCGACGCCGGCCGCGCGCCTGGCCGCGTGGTTCGAAAGCGCGGTCATCGGCCCGTTCAAGGACATCCTCGGCCGCGAGGGGTGGTGGCTGATCCTCCTGCTGGTGGTGCTCTACAAGTTCGGCGATGCGCTGGCCGGCAACATGGCAAACCCGCTTTACGTGAAGCTGGGCTTCAGCAAGATCGAGATCGCGAACGTCAGCAAGATATTCGGCGTCTTCGCCACCCTGCTGGGCGTGGCGGCCGGCGGCGCGCTGGCGGCGCGCGTCGGCATGTTCGGCGCCCTCCTGATCGGCGGCATCCTGCAGATGCTGTCCAACCTGATGTTCGCCGGCCTTGCCGTCGTCGGCCACGAAGTGTGGATGCTGACCCTGACGATCGGGATCGAGAACCTTGCCGGCGGCATGGGCTCGGCCGCCTTCGTCGCCTACCTGTCGATGCTCTGCAACGCGCGGTTCACCGCGACCCAATATGCGCTGCTCTCCGCCCTCGCGACGGTGCCGCAGCGCATCCTCTCCGCCGGCGGCGGAAACCTGGCGGAGCATCTGGGCTGGGTGCCGTTCTTCATCGTCAGCACCGCCGCCGCCCTGCCCGGGCTGCTGCTGCTCGCCTACCTGATGCGCCGCTATCCGCTGCCGGCTACGAAACCCGCGGCGTAGTGCCGACGCGACGCTTCAGCTTGGTCGGACGCAGCAGCACTTCGGCGGGAATTCCAAGCCCCCGGTGAAGCCGCCGGGCCATGTCCATGGTCAGGCGGCGGCGCCGGTTCAGGATATCGGCGACCCGGGCGCGCGACCCGATGAAGGGCTCCAGGTCCTTGCGGGATATCCCTTTGCGATCCATGGCGAAGGCGATGGCGTCGATCGGATCGGGCGGGTCGATCGCCCAATGCCTGGCTTCGTAGGCTTCGATGAGGGTAACGAGCAGATCTAGTCTGTCGGCCGCCGGGCTGCCCTTCGGGGCGTTCCACAGCCGCTCGACCGCTGCGAGCGCCGCGTCATAGTCGGATTCGTTTCGAAGAGGTCGGAGGCGCATCACACCTTGCTCGCGTCGATGTTGTCGTACTCGTCGTGGGTGCCGACAAACCGGATGAAGAGGTAGCGATAGTCGTAGCGGATCAGCGCCTCCAGCCGATACTTGTTGCCGGCGAAGCGCTAGGTGGAAACCCGCGCTGCCAACGCCCGCTCCACCGCCTCCACCGGAATCGCGTCCATCGCCGCGCCGTCGAAATCCTGCGCGCGCAGCAGGGTCAGGTGCATCGTCATCGGCGCGAATTTCTCGGGCGCGGTCGGGCCGAACAGCGAGACCAGCGGTATATCCGCGGCCGCCAGCATGTGGCCGGCGCCGCTGTCGTTGGCGACCGCCGCCGCCAGGCGGCGCGCCAGCGCGATGGTCAGCATGGGCGTGACGGCAATTCCCTGTGCCGCGGCATCCTGCAGCACCAGCCGCGCGCCAGGGACGGCGCGGCACGGATCGGACCATTCGCCCTCGCCCGGCCCCAGGATGAAGACGGGCACGCGCCCGCTTTTGGCGATCCGCTGCGCGAGTTCGACGAACCGATCGAGCGGCCAGCACTTGTGCCGGCCGCCCGCGCCGGGCGCCAGGCCCACATAGGCAGCGCCGTCGGGCAGCAGGCGTCGCGCCGCGTCAGTGCTGGCCGCGTCAAGCCGGAGCGGCGCGTCCGGGCGGGCCGGCGCGCCCGCGGCCGCTTCGATCAGGTCGAGCATCTGGCGCACCATCGCTTTGGGCTTGGGACGCGCCGCCGGCGGCCGGCGGTCGGACAACAGGAACCCCGCCGCGCCCGACACGAACACGTCGTGCGCGATCCGCCTGACGATCAGCGCGGTGAGCACCCGGCGCTGCGTGTCGATCACCAGGTCGAAGCGCCTTCCGGCAAGCGGCCGGCGCAGCAATTCGGCCCCGCGCGAGCCGATGCCGGCGTCCTCGACGACTTCGTCGATCAAGCCCTGCGCCAGCGGCGCCAGGTCGTGGGCGAACACGGTCCGGCCCTTGCCAGCCAGCCAGGTGACGCGCGCGTCCGGCCAGGCGGCGCGCAGCGCGCGCAGGAAGGGCAGCTTCATCAGCCCGTCCCCCACCCGGTCGAGGCCGACATAGACGCAGATGCTGCGGGGCGCGCGGGCGGGCATGGCGGGCGATGGTCTAGCACCAAACCGGCCGGGCCGCCCAACGCCAAAGCGCGCTTGACCGCCAGGGCCGCGCCTTGGAAGATCGGCGCAACTGTTTGGGGGGAAACCGATAATGGCCGCCAAGACGATCCCGGGTGACGATCTGGGCCTGCCGCGCTTTGCCGTGCCGGCGCCGGTGGAGGGCCGCCAGGTCTTCCCGTTCGATTTCTCCTCGCACAAGCGCGCCGGCCAGGCGCTGAGGTTCAGCCTGTC
>JADZDN010000303.1 GCA_020851015.1 Alphaproteobacteria bacterium
ATCGCGGTGCCCACCAGCATCCGCGCGCGCTCCGGCGGCAATTCGCGCAGCAGCCTGGCCATCAGGAACAGCACGATCGCCATCGACCCGGCGAAGATGATCTCCTGCGCGTATGGCACGCCGCCCAGCCCCAGCGCGACGGTGAACGCGGCGAAGCCCAGCGCGCCGCCCAGGATCCACCAGTTGGGCTCGGTCGTCTCGCCGGGCTGGAACACCGCGCGGTCGACCGCCGCCGCCGCCATGCCCGTGCGCCGGAGGCGCCGCGCGCGCCGGCGCAGCAGGATCGCGTTCAGCAGCACGCCGCCCACCGACACCGCCGGCACGCAGAGCGACAGCAGGTAGATATGGGCGTAGATCGCGACCTTCTCGGCCTCGGGCATGGTCTCGACGCCCTGGAACATGACGATGTTGAGCCCGGCGACGATCACCAGCCCGCCGATGATGGCGATGCGGCCCAGCGTCTGCATCTTGGTGTGCAGCACCTTGACCTCGGCCTCGCCCAGCTTGCGGCCGGTCGCGTCGAAGGTCGGCACCGCCTCGACCGTCATGGCGTCGGCCACCACGTCCTGCACCACGTAGCCGACGGGCGACAGCAGCGCGCTCAGCACGTACCACGCCTCGGCCGACATCACCGCGCGCATCGCGTCGGTGTGCGCGATCAGCCCGTACATGATGGCGATGCTGGCGGCGATCATGCCGGCGCCCAGGTAGACCAGCGCCGCCTTCCAGCGCCAGATCAGGTCGACCAGATGCCCGATCGGCATCTTCAGCGCCCAGGGAATCCCGACCCAGAACGCCAGCCCGGCCAGGAACGAGGCCGACAGGCTGAGGTAGTCCTTGACGAAGAACGTGCCGACGATCGCCGACAGGCCCGACACCCCGGCCGCGAAATACACCATCAGCGGCGGCAGGAACGACCACCGCATCTGCGACAGAAGGTCGGTCCAGATGGAGCGGGCCCAGTCGCGCAGGCGCTTCATGGCCTGCCGTGCGCCACGCCCGCGCATCCCAATATGTGTCCCCCCTCCCCTCGCGGGAGGGGGGCAGGGGGAGGGGGCGGCGCGCGCCGATGGTGCACGTGCGTCACCCTTCCCCGAGCCCCCTCCCGTCAAGGGAGGGGGGACAAGAGATAGAGGCGCAAGCCCGCGGCACCGGCCTCACTCCATTTCCGCCCGGCCGCTGCGGTGGCGCTTCACGTGGCCGCGCCTGGCCTGCGAGTCCAGGCGGCGTTCCGTCGACGCGCGGCTGGGCCGGGTCTTGACCCGCTTCTTCGGCTCGACCGCGGCCAGGGCGACCAGTTCGTCCAGGCGCTGGCGGGCGTCGGCGCGGTTGCGCTCCTGCGTGCGGAAGCGCTCGGCGCGGATCACCAGCACGCCCGCGCGCGTCAGGCGGCTGCCGGCCAGGCGCGCCAGGCGCTGACGCACCCGCTCGGGCAGGCTGGCGCTGCGCCGCAGGTCGAAGCGCAGCTCGACCGCCGTCGCCACCTTGTTGACGTTCTGCCCGCCCGGGCCCGAGGCGCGGATGAAGGTCTCGGTCAGTTCAGAATCGGGAATGCGCGGCACGCCGGTCATGGCGGCAATCTACCGTCCCTCGCCGCGATTGGGTATGGTTGCACCATGGCCGATACGGCAAGAGACGATTCCGACGAGGACGGCGACGGCCCGGCGCTGCCCCGGGGCGTCAAGAACTACATGACGCCCGCCGGCCGCCAGCGCCTGGTTGACGAGCTCAACCGGCTGTGGCGCGACGAGCGGCCCAAGGTGGTCGAGGTGGTGTCCTGGGCGGCCGGCAACGGCGACCGTTCGGAGAACGGCGACTACATCTATGGCAAGAAGCGCCTGCGCGAGATCGACCGCCGCGTGCGCTTCCTGCGCAAGCGGCTGGAGATCGCCGAGGTTGTCGACCCCGCGCGCCAGGCCAACCGGGACCAGGTGTTCTTCGGCGCCACCGTCACCTATGTCGATCGCCAGGACCGCGAGCGCACGGTGCGCATCGTCGGGGTGGACGAGGCGCGCATCGAAGAGGGCGAAGTCAGCTGGACCTCGCCGATCGCCCGCGCGCTGATGAAGTCCCGCGAAGGCGACACGGTGGAGCTGCGCACCCCCAACGGGCCGGAGCCGATCGAGGTCGTCGCGATCGAGTACGAGGGCTGAGGGGAACCCGAAGGTGCACGCATCCTTCGAGACGGCCACTGCGCGGCCTCCGCAGGAGGACGCGTTCCCATGAAACTCCATAAGAACGCGTCATCCTGAGGAGCGAGCGAAGCGAGCGTCTCGAAGGATGTAGATCGCGCTGCGCCGCAACCTTTACCGCGCCTGGACGATCAGGCAGGCGATCTTGGACTCGCCCAGCGCCTTGCACGCTTCCAGCCGGTGCAGCCCCTCCACAAGCACGTAGCGCTTGTCGTCGCGCCGGACCAGGATCGGGTTCTGCTGGCCCTTCTCGAGGATGCTGGCCGCCAGCGCGTCGACCTTCGCCTGATCCACCGGCCCGCGCTTCTTCGCCGGGACATAGATGTCCGCGATCGCGATCTTCTGGTCCTTCATCAGCGCGCGTTCAGCCATCGGCTCGTCCTAGCTGCGTCACGCCGGGCGCCATGCCCGGCCTCAAGCCGCCGCGGCCGGCAATTCCTCCTCCGCGCGCAGCATGGCCAGGGCGGCGCGGAATCCGTCGACCGTGCGTTCCAGGTCGGCCTTGTCGTGGACGGCCGAGGCCACGCCGGAGAGCTTGCCGTTGACGTCGATGCCGTTGGCCAGCAGCGCCAGGCGGAACTTCTGCGCCAGCGCCTTGGGATTGGCGGTCAGCTCGCGATCGTCGAGCGCCAGGGGATCGAAGCGCAGCGGGTCGATCGGCCGGCGCTTGGCATTGAGGAACATGTGGAAACCGCTGAACGTGCCGTACATCGCCCAGGGCGTGCCGGCCGAGGCCAGTTCCTGGTTCACGCGCTGGCGCAGCTCGGCCGCATAGGCGTTCGCCCGCGCGCAGGCGTCGCCGCCCGCGATGATGCCGAGCGCCGCCACCCCGGCGGCCGCCGACACCGGGTTGCCGTTGTAGGTGCCGGGATGCGCGATCTTCTCGTGCCCCTTGGCCGGCGCGGCCTTGAAGTCGAGCTCGTCCAGGATGTCGCGCCGCCCGGCGATCGCGCCGCCCGGCAGGCCGCCGGCCAGGATCTTCGCCAGCGAGGTCAGGTCGGGCAGGATGCCGTATTCCTGCTGCGCGCCGCCCGGCGACACGCGGAAGCCGGTCACCACCTCGTCGAAGATCAGCAGCGATCCCGCCTTCCGCGTCTCCTCGCGCAAGGCCGCGACGAAATCGCGCGGGTGCGGCACCATGCCGAAGCTGGCGCCGGTCGGCTCCAGGATCGCGGCGGCGATGTCGTCGCGGCGCTGGAACAACGCGCGCATCGCCGCCGTGTCGCCCGGGGGCAAGAGGATCGTGTGCTCGGCGATGCCGGCCACCACGCCCGCGGTCGGGGTGCCGTCGAAATGCGAGGCGTGGCCGGCGGTCATGTGGTCGTGCCAGCCGTGGAAATGCGTCAGGAAGCGCACCACCTTGGGCTTGCCGGTGAAGGCGCGCGCCAGGCGCAGCGCCATCAGCGTCGCCTCGGTGCCCGACGCGGTGAAGCGCACCCGCTCGGCCGACGGCACCATGCGCTTGACCAGTGCTGCCCAGCGCACCTCGCCCGGATGGTTGGCGCCGAAATGCGTGCCCAGCGCCATCGCCTTCTGCGTGGCTTCCAGCACGGCCGGATGGTTGTGGCCCAAGAGCAGCGCGCCATGGCCGCCGAAATAGTCGACGTACTCGTTGCCGTCGACGTCCCATTTGCGCGATCCCTGCGCGCGCTCGACATAGATGCCGTAGGGATCGCACTGGCGCGAATCGTGGGTGATGCCGCTCGGCATCAGGCCCTGCGCCTCGACCGCCAGCCGGGCGCTGCCGGGCGTGCGCTCGCGATAGGCGGCGACGATTTTCGAGTTGGTCTGGATGTTGTCGGGCATGGCGCGCAGGCTTTCCGGTGGCGGTTCCCGCCGGCAACGTTAGTGGAACGGCCGCCCCCGCGCCAGGGGGGCCGCCCCAGGGCTTCGCCCGTCACGCGCCGGACTTCAGCGCCATCTCCATGCGCACCAGCTCGGCCAGGTTGCGCGCGCCCATGCGGCTCATCATCCAGGCGCGATGGATCTCGACCGTGCGCGGCGAGATGCCCAGCCGCCGGCCGATCTCTTTGTTCGACAGCGCCTCGGCGGCCAGCGTCATCACCTGGCGCTGGCGCTCGGACAGCGCGTCGTGGCGCGCGCGCAGATCGGCCAGGCGGCTCGCCGCGTCCTGCCGCTGCTGCGCCGCCGACGCGGCATCGCGGATCGCGCGCAGCAGGCGCGCCTCGTCGAACGGCTTCTCGATGAAGTCGGCCG
>JADZDN010000304.1 GCA_020851015.1 Alphaproteobacteria bacterium
GGCGTTCCTGAAGCTGCAGGCGCTGATCACCGGCAAGCCGCTGGTCTTCCCGATGCAGCATCCGCTGAACGCGGCGATCGGCATCGCCATCATCCTGTCGATCGTCTGGCTGTGCATGGGCCAGTCGGCGCTGGCCTTCTGGGTGCTGGTGATCCTGTCGCTGGCGCTCGGCTTCCTGCTGATCCTGCCGATCGGCGGCGCCGACATGCCGGTGGTGATCTCGATGCTCAACTCCTATTCGGGTTGGGCCGCGGCGGGCATCGGCTTCACGCTGCACAACGACCTCTTGATCGTGACCGGCGCCTTGGTCGGCTCGTCCGGCGCCATCCTCAGCTACATCATGTGCAAGGGGATGAACCGCTCGATCTTCAACGTGATCCTGGGCGGATTCGGCGGCGAGGTGGCGGGGCCGGCGGGGGGAGCGGGCGCGGCGGCCGACCGCACGGTCAAGTCGGGCAGCGCCGACGACGCCGCCTTCATCATGAAGAACGCCAGCTCGGTCATCATCGTGCCGGGCTATGGCATGGCGGTGGCGCAGGCCCAGCACGCGCTGCGCGAGATGGCCGACCTCCTGAAGAAGGAAGGCGCCACGGTGCGCTACGCCATCCACCCCGTCGCCGGCCGCATGCCGGGCCACATGAACGTGCTCCTGGCCGAGGCCAACGTGCCCTATGACGAGGTGCTCGAGCTGGACGAGATCAACCGCGACTTCGCCCAGACCGACGTGGCCTTCGTAATCGGCGCCAACGACGTGACAAACCCGGCGGCGAAGTCGGATCCCAAGAGCCCGATCTACGGCATGCCGATCCTGGACGTCGAGGCGGCCAAGACCGTGCTGTTCGTCAAGCGCTCGATGGCCACGGGCTATGCCGGCGTCGAGAACGAGCTGTTCTACCGCGACAACACGATGATGCTGTTCGGCGACGCCAAGAAGGTCTGCGAGGACATCGTCAAGGCGATCGGCGGCGGCGGGCACTAAGGCCGGCGGCCGGCGCTCTTCCCCCTTCGTCATGGTCGGGCCTGACCCGCCATCTTCGCAAGACGCGTAAAATCCCGTCCATCGCGCGTGCCGTCACACGGCTGCTGTGACATCGGTCACAGCGCGTGAAGCGCCTCACACCGATCATGCGGCTCGAGCGGCGCCAGTCGAAACGAGCGCCGGCGGTAACGAGGGCGTCGGAGGCGAAGCGGCGGAGTACGCGGCCATGACGACGCGATCGACCTTCTTCCTCGCCACGGCGGTTGGATTCATGCTCACGGCGCCCGCGCGCGCCGAGGACGCGGCGCAGGACCGTTCCGCGCTGGCGAGCCTCCACGACGTCGGATCGGCCGGCGCGCTGTTCTTCCCGGGAATGGGCGAGCCGGCGCCCGAGGCGGCGCAGCGCAGCCGCGTGACGTCGCTGACCGTGACGTTCTCCACCCAGACCACGCTCGACGAACCGGATACGCCGTCCGCCACGTCTTCGCCCAAGCCGCCGGCAGTGCCGGTCGCGGCGCTGGCGCTGCCGATCGGCGGCGCGCGGGCGGGCGGCACCGATCTCTATGGCCTGATGCGCGACCCGCGCGCGGTTGCGACGACGCCCGCGGGATTGCGCCTGGCCGATCCGATGGTGGTGCAGTCGATCAGGCCCGATCTGCTGCCGCTGGCGGCGCGCAAGTTCGTCTACGCGAAGTAGCGCCGCGCCCGCGCGCATGAAGCGGCAGCGGCCGGATCATCCTGTCCGGCCGCCGCCAGGATGCGTCAGCCCGCTCGCCGGCGGCGACGCTCCAATGCCAGGCCCGCCAGTCCGAGCCCCAGCAGCGCGAGGCTCGCCGGCTCGGGCACGTCGCCGCCGCCACCTCCTCCGCCGCCGTTACCTCCGCCGCCCTGGTCGATGAACGGCGCGATCGTGACCTGGGTCGGCGTCAGGTTGCCGGCGAACTGGCGCAGGCCGGTCGTGTCGTCAAACGCCTGAAAGATGCCCTGGATTATCACGCCGGTGCCGGCGACGATCGCGATCGTCTGGCTTTCGTCGAGGCCGGTGAAGGCGATGGTGGCATCGGGCCGGAAGTAGTTGAGGAACAGCTCGTCCTCCGCGCCGCCGGGGTTGGTCGACTCGATCTCGGTATAGACCGTGCTGCGGTCGGTGCCGTTGTTTTCGCGGCTGTAGCCGGTGAAAAGGCTGCCGGCGAAGGATACGGTCACGCCGTTGATCGTCAGCGATGCGCTGACCAGCGGGCTGGCGGCGCCAAAACTGGTCCCGCCGCGCAGGTTGGCGAAGCCGGTGCCGCTGACCAGCGAACCGATGGTCGTGTCGAACCGATAGGACGCGGTGAACGACAAGCCGGCAAGCTCGTTGCCGGCGAACGTGTCCTGGACGCCGAAGGCGCCGGCAGCGTCGACATCGCCCGAGCTGACCGTGCCCGTCCATGTCACGTCGATCAGCGCCGCCCTTGCGGGCATTGCGGCGAACGCCACCACGGCCGCCGCTGCCCAAAATACCTTCGTCTTGGTCATGACCTCTCTCCCTGAGTGAATGCGCTTCTATGCGCGTCAGGGTGAGAGGCTAGGGATTTCGACGGATACCGACACTCCAAGACGGCACTGTCGGTCGATTTGACGCGCGGTGTAAAGCGGCTGTCGCCCGGCTTTACAGTCGTCCCCTAGGCGAGGCGCGCCAGGAGCGCGATCAGCTCGCTCTGGCGGTGGGTCTGGGTCTTGCCGAGGATGATCTTCAGGCGCTGGCGCGCATGCGCGGTGGAGATGTTCAAGATCTCGGCGGCTTCCTCAACCGTCTTGCCGGCGCTCAGCGCGGCCGCCAGCTCGGCTTCGCGTGGGGTCAGGCCGAACACGCTGCGGATCGCCGCCGCATCGGGACGCGCCGCGCGGTCGAGATCGGTGACCAGCAGGATCGCGACCGACGGCGCCATCATGCTCTGCCGCGCGCGGTCCAGCGGCATGGCGCGCGCCAGCAGCGCGTGCCGGCCCGACGGCCGGTGCAGGACGGCGACCGTCGGCGCGGGCAGGCCCGAGGGACGCTCGCCCGAGGTGGCGATGCCGACGACGCGGTCCAGCATGGCCTGGTCGGCGGCGTAGGAGGCGATCAAGTGCCGGCCGCGCACCTGCAGCCCGTCGCCGTGCACGAAGCCGGGACTCGTCGCGGTGGCCCTGCCCTGGCGGTCGAGCAGGATGGCGTGATGCCCGACCCGCGCCAGCGTGGCCATCTGGTCGTCCAGCGCCATCGACCAGGTCAGCCGCGCCGCGTTGGTCGCCGCGCGCAGATGGGGCAGCATCGTGTCCAGCATCTCGACCTCGCTGCGCTCGAACGGCCCGCGATGTCCGCGCTTCAGGCTGAGGACGATCGGCGCCGGGCGCTCGGCGAGGCACGCGACCGCATGCCAGCCCAGCTTGTGCTTGCGCAGATACTGGTAGAAGGGATCGCGGCGGATCTCGTCTTCGGTGAAATGGCGCGCGTCGGCCAGGAATCCCTCGGCGACGCCCGCGCGCACCCGCTGCTCGCGCGGGTCGAAGTTGAGGCCGTTGGCGAAATAATCCGCGACGTAGTCGCGGATGCCGACGCTCTCGACCAGCGTGTCGCGCGTCGCCGGCCCGAAGATCAGCGTGGCGCCGTCGGCGTCCAGCGACCCGGCGATAGCCTCCAGCGCCGAGGGCCATTCCTCGGGATGAAGCGCCGCGTCGAAAAACCGGTCGATAGCCGTGTCGCGTATCATCTTCGTTCCGGCGCGGCAGCCTGCGCGGCTCCGCGGGGCCGTGGCACTCCCATTTGGTAGGGCCGGCGCGGCGGTCAGCCCGGCGGCTCGGCCTCGGCAATGCGCTGCAGCAAGGCGATCAGCTCGCTCTGGCGGTGCGTATCGGACTTGTCGAAGATGATCTTCAGCCGCTGGCGGGCATGGGCCACCGTGATGGAAAGCGCGTCGGCCGCCTGCTCGACGGTATCGCCGGCCGCGAGGCGCAGCGCGAGCTCGGCTTCCTTCGGCGTCAGCCCGAAGGCCGCGCGCAGCGTCTCCTGCGCCGGCCGGCGCATCGCTTCGAGATCGGTCACCAGCAGGATCGCGACCGCGGGCGCCAGCAGGCTTCGCCGCGCCCCGTCCAGCGGCATGGCGCGCAGGACGAGCGGCCGCTTGCCGGACGGGCGATGCAGCGCAATCGCGGGCGGCGGCGGCAGTTGCGAGGGAGCGTCGGCGGCCGTGGCGACGGCGACGAGCAGATCCAGGCCCTTCTGGTCGGCGGCGAACGCGGCGCAGAGCACGCCGGCCTTCACCGTCAGCCCGTCGCCGAGCGCAACATCCGGGCCGACGCTGGCCACGTGCCCATGCCGATCGATCAGCAGGCCGCGATGGCCGAGCCGCTCCAGCGTCGCCACCTGGTCGTGCAGCGCCAGCGCCCAGGCGTGGCGCGCCGCGACCGCCGCCCAGCGCAGATGCGGCAGAACGCGGTCCAGCGCCTCGATCTCCTGGCGCGCGAACGGCCCGCCGCGGGCGCGGCGTTTCAAGCTCAGGATCACGTCATCGTCGCCGTCCGCCAGGCAGGCGGCGGCATGCCAGCCGAAGCCGACCGGCCGCAGGAACTCCTGATAGAACGGGCTGTGGGCGATCTCGTCGGCCGTGAAATGGCGGAAGTCGTCCTGGAAACCCTCGGCCGTGGTCGGGCGCACCCGTCCCTCGCGCGGATCGATCGGCGCGCCGCGCGCGAAATACTCGGCCACGATCGGCTGGATGGACAGGCTTTCGGCAACGGTCGGGCGCGTCGAGGCGCCGAACACCAGCGTGGCGCCGTCGGCCCCCAGGGCGCGGGCAATATCGTCCAGGGCCGACGGCCAGTCGTCGGGATTGAGGGCGGCGCTGAAAAACCGGTCTATTGCGTTTTCGTATGCCATGGCTTGCGCGACGAACCGACCCTAGGGCGGGGCCGCGCGAGGCCAATACTCCCACCTGGGAGTGCGGCGGGCAAACCGGCGCCTCCCGGATCGCGTTGCGTCGGAAGGGGCAGCGGCCGACCGTCCTGGCCGGCCGCCCGTATCGCGCCCTCAGTCGATCTCGAGGCCGAGGGCGAGCTTGCCGGCCAGCTCGCGCTGCTGGCGCGCGGGCAGCGGATGGAACCGCGCGGCCTGCAGGTCGCGGAAGAGCTGCTCCAGCCGGTGCGGCCGCTGATAGGCCTGGCCGCCGCCCAGCTCGAGCGCCCGCTCGGCCACCGCCATCAGCGCGCGCACCACGTTGGCGCGGCCGAGGAAGACGCGATTGGTGGTCTCGGGGCAGGGCGGGCCCTCGGCCGCCTGCAGCATGTCGGCCAGCGCCATGCGCGCGGCGGCAAGCTCGGTCTCCACCTCGCCGACCTGGTCGATCAGGGCCGGCCCGGCGGTTTTCAGCCGCGCCGCCCCGACGGCCACGTCGCGCATCGTCTCGGCGACGGCGTAGTAGACCGCGTAGACCAGCGGGATCGCCACCATCGACACCATGTGGAACAGCGGGTGCCACTTGCCGCGCGGGCGCTTGGCGCCGACCGCCGCGTCGGCGACGAAGAAGCCGTCGATGCGGATCGCGCCCGACCCGGTGCCGCGCATGCCCATCGCGCGCCAGGACTGCTCGACCGTGACCTCCTTGGCGGTCAGCGGCACCATGAAGTGCAGCACGGTCGCGCCGGCCTGGGGGTCCTGGTAGATCGCGCTGGTGTTGAGCAGGTCGCCGGCCGGCGATCCGCTGGCGAAGGCCTTGACCGCCTCGATCGTAAAGCCGCCTTCGGCGCGCCGGGCCGTGCCCGCGCTGTCGAGCCAGTCGGAGCCCCCGCTGGAGATCAGGGTCAGCTGCTCGCGCGCGATGCGGGCCAGCACCGCGTCGACCGGCGCCTTCTGGTGCTGGCGGCGCCAGGCGAGCAGCGCCACGACATGCGTATGCATTGCGAAGGCCAGCGCGGTCGACGGGCAGGCCCCGGCGAGCTGGCGCAGCAGCAGGGCGAGCTCGGCGATGGAAAGCCCGTCGCCGCCCAGATCGCCCGGGACGGCGGCGGACATCAGGCGCGCGGCCTTCAGCGCCGCGAAGTTCTCGGCGACGAAGCAGTCCTCGGCGTCATGCGCGGCCGCGCGCTCGGCGAAGCCGGGCAGCAGCGCGGCCAGGCGTTCCTGCGGGGTCTGCAGAGTCTTGGCGGTGGATGTCATGTCGCTCCTCCTCTTGCGCTGGGGCGTTCGGGGATGGGCGATATGCCCGCATCGGCGCCGGGCTCTCAAGTTCAATAACTGAACTGGCTGGAGACCCGCTTCTGTGCTTCGATGGCGTCATGAGCGCGGGATACGGACAGTTCTGCCCGGTTGCGAAGGCGGCCGAAATGTTCGCGACGCGATGGACGCCGCTGGTGCTGCGCGAGCTGATGTCGGGCGAACGCAGCTTCAACGACATCCATCGCGGGGTGCCGCTGATGTCGCGCGCACTGCTGGTCGAGCGGCTGCGCCAGCTTGAAGAGAACGGGCTGGTCACGCGCAAGACGCGGTCCGATGCCGCCGGTCACGAATACGTGTTGACCCGGGCGGGCGATGCGCTGCGGCCGATCGTGGACCAGCTTGGCCGCTGGGGCCTGGTGCACGGGCGCGACCGGCTGGCGCCGGCGGAGAACGACCCGATGGTGCTGATGTGGGGCCTGCGCCGGCGCGCCGACCGCGGCGCGCTGCCGCCGCGCCGGGTGACCATCCGCTTCGAATTCTCCGCCCTGCCGGCCAACCGCGCGCGCATGCGCCTGTGGTGGCTGGTGCTGGAGCCCCACGAGGTCGACGTGTGCCGCAAGGATCCCGGCTTCCCGGTCGACGCGACCGTGGCCGGGCGCATCGACGCGCTGGTCGGGGTCTATCTCGGCCACCAGCGCTGGGCCGCGGTCGCGGGCCGCGCGCTGAAGATCGACGGCGAGCGCGAGGTGGTGCGCCGCCTGGGCGCGTGGCTGCGTCTCGACCAGGTGATCGGACGCGACCTGCCGGTCGTGCCGCTGACCGCGTCCTGACGCCTCGGGCCGCCACCACCCGGACGATCGACCGCGGCGCCGCTCAGCTCGATACGGATCGGTGCCGCGTTTCGCCCGGGGCAATGCCGGGGCTATACTGCACCCATCGCACGGGCGGAGATGGCGTGGTGACGGCAGCCGCGGTTCGGCGCATGACGGTCAAGGAGTTCCTGGTCTGGGACGGGCTTCCCGACCGGAAATACGAGCTCTTGGCCGGCGTTCCCATGGCTATGGCACCGGCGACGGGCAATCACCAGTTGATTTGCGGCAACCTTGCCGGTGCCATTCACGCGACGCTGCGCAAGAAGCCGCACTGCGTCATGCGACCGGAAGCGGGCATCCTGGTGCGGGATCGCGACGATACCTACTACCAGCCGGACATCGTGGTCGCCTGCGGCCCGAAGGCGAGTACCAACACCCCCTATGTCGACGAGCCGCTGCTGATCGTCGAGGTGCTGTCGCCCGGCACAGAGGACAAGGATCGCAAGACCAAGCTGCCGGACTATCGCCAGGTGGCATCGGTGCAGGAAATCCTGCTGGTCGATTCGCAGCGCCGCTATGTCGAGGTACACCGCCGCCAGGGCGACGGGCGCTGGCTGGTCGACCTGCTGCGCGACGAGGCGGCGCGTCTGACCCTGGACAGCATCGGGCTCGATGCGCCGCTTTCGGCGGTCCATGCCAACGTAGTGGTCGACGACGGCGCGGATCGCGCGCGCGCCTGATCCTTCGCGATTATCCCTGCACCGCGTATCCGCCATCCACCGGGATGGCGGTGCCCGTCACGAAATCCGACGCGGGCGAGGCCAGGAACACCGCGATGCCCGCCATGTCGGCGGGCGTGCCCCAGCGCCCGGCGGGGGTGCGGGCGGTCACGCGATCCTCGAGCCCGCTTACTTCCTTGCGCGCGCGCTTGGTGAGGTCGGTGTCGATCCAGCCCGGCAGCACGGCGTTGACCTGGATGTTGTCCTTGGCCCAGGCGCAGGCCATGGCGCGGCTCATCTGCACGATGCCGCCCTTGCTGGCGGCATAGGCGGTGGTGAAGGAGGCGCCGAAGATCGACATCATCGAGCCGATATTGATGATCTTGCCGCCGCCCGCCTTGACCATCGCGGGGTAGGCCGCCTGGCTCAGCACGAAGGCGCTGGTCAGGTTGGTCGTCAGCACCATTTCCCATTCCGACAGCACGTATTCCTGCGGCTGCTTGCGGATGTTCATGCCGGCGTTGTTGATCAGGATATCGAGGCGCCCGAACTGCTTGACCGCATCGGCGACCAGGGCGCGGCAGGAATGCTCCTTGGTGACGTCGACGCCGAAGGCCACGGCCTTGCCGCCCAGCTTCTCGATCGCCTTCACCGCCGCCGCGTTCTTGTCCTTGTCGCGGCCGGCGACCGCGATCGCCGCCCCCGCCTCGGCCAGGCCCTTGGCCATGCCAAGCCCGATGCCGCCATTGCCGCCGGTGACGATCGCCACCCGGCCCTTAAGGTCGAACATGCTCATCGGCGTTACTCCCCCGATCCGTCCGTGGCCTCATCCCTCGCCAGGCTCATCCTTCGACAGGCTCAGGATGAGGTGAAAAATCGAGTCCTCGTGGTGAGCCTCTCGAAGCATGAGGACCAAGCAACACAAAAGCCGCGCCGGGTGGTCCCTTGCGCGGCTTTTCGGTGCCGATCTGGCCGCCGGCCGGGCCGGCGGTGGCGCCGGGCCTAATAGCCCTCGCGCTCCATGCGCTTGCGCAGCAGCTTGCGGTAGCGGCGTACCGCTTCCGCCTTCTCGCGCGCGCGGCGTTCCGAGGGCTTCTCGAAATTGCGGCGCAGCTTCATTTCCCGGAAAATGCCCTCGCGCTGCATCTTCTTCTTCAGCGCGCGCAGGGCCTGATCGACGTTATTGTCGCGAACCAGTACTTGCACGGTCGACACGTCTCCTTGCGGTTCCCCGATCAGCTTTCATCAAGCTGAAACAAACGCTTCACGCCGACCTCTGCCGGCGCGTTGGCGCGGTGGATAGCACAGCCAAGCGGCTGATGCAAATGCGGGATTGGCCTCGGTTTCGGCGCATCCCCGCAGTCCCGCCGGGCTGGCAGTCGAACCCGGCATTGGGATGGGCGCGCCGGCATGCCGTATCATCGCCGGCGGCCCATGTCCCAATTCGCCCCGCCTCCTGTTGTCCCGCTGTGGCTCTTGACCCTGCTGACCTTCAGCGGGACGCTGGCCATGCACATCTTCGTGCCGGCCCTGCCGCAGGCGGCGGCCGACCTGGGCGCCGGGATCGGCGCCATCCAGATGACGGTCAGCCTCTACATTTTCGGCCTGGCGGTAGGCCAGCTCGTCTACGGCCCGATCTCCGACCGCTTCGGCCGGCGCCCCACGCTGATGGCGGGGCTGATCCTCTACGCGGCCGCCGGCCTGGCCGCCGCGCTGGCGCCCGGGGTGAATGCGCTGATCGCGGCCAGGCTGTTCCAGGCGCTCGGCGGCTGCGCGGGGCTGGTGCTGGGCCGCGCCATCGTGCGCGACCTTGCCGCGCCCGGCGAGGCGGCGCGGCGCATCGCGCTGATGAACCTGATGACGACGGTGGGGCCGGGCCTGGCGCCGATGGTCGGCGGCGCGCTGACGACGACGTTGGGATGGCGGTCGATCCTGGTGTTCCTGACGCTGCTGGGCTTGGTCAATTTCCTGCTTACCTGGCGGCTGCTGCCCGAGACCGGCCAGGGCGCGTCGACCGCCGACCTGCGCAGCCTGACGCGCCATTACCGCCAGCTGCTGACCTCGCCGAGCTTCCTCGGCTATGTGATCGGCGGCGGCTTCGCCACGACGTCGATGTTCGCCTTCGTCGCCTCGGCGCCCTTCATCTTCATGCACCAGCTCCACCGCCCGACCGAGGAGGTCGGAATCTATCTGAGCGTCCTGATCGCCGGCGTGTGGCTGGGCAGCATGCTGGCGAGCTGCCTGATCCCGCGCCGCCCGATCGCGCAGCTGCTGGTGCAGTCGAACCTGGTCAGCGTGGCGGCGGCTTTCGCGTTCCTGGCGCTGGCGGGTTGGGTGGGACTGAGCGTCGTCGCGGTGGTGGGCTGCCTGTTCGTCTACTCGGTCGGCGTCGGCGTGGCGGCGCCGACCGCGCTCGGCCAGGCGATCAGCGTCAATCCGCAGGCGATCGGATCGGCCTCGGGCCTCTACGGCTTCACCCAGATGACGGTCGGGGCGATCTGCACCGCGCTCGCGGGGCTCGGCGACGACCCGGCCCTGTCGACCGCGCTGGTGCTGGCGACGGCCGGCATATTGGCCCAGGGCGCCTTCTGGATCGCGCAGCGCCCGCGGCGGGGATGAGAGACCGCGCCCGGCTTTACCCTCACCCCCGGCCACTCCATATTGACGATATGGCCATCCTGAAAATTGCCCGCATGGGCCACCCCGTCCTGCGCCGGCGCGCCGACGAGGTTGCCGACCCGACCGCGCCCGAGATCCGCCGCTTGGCCGAGGACATGCTGGAGACGATGCGGGACGCGCCGGGCACCGGCCTGGCGGCGCCGCAGGTGCACGTGCCGCTGCGCCTCGTCATCTTCGAGGTGGCGGAGGCGCGCGCCGAGCGCGAGAAGTCGCAATCCGTGCCGCTGACGGTGATGGTCAACCCGGTGATCGAGCCGCTGGACGACGCGCGCTCGCTCGGCTGGGAGGGCTGCCTCAGCGTGCCGGGCCTGGCCGGCATGGTGCCGCGCTCCGAGCGCATCCGCTACCGCTTCCAGACGCTCGACGGCGATCGGGTGGAGCGCGAGGCCGAGGGCTTCCATGCCCGCGTGGTGCAGCACGAATGCGACCACCTCGACGGCATGCTCTATCCGCAGCGCATGGACGACCTGTCGCTGCTGGTCTTTACCGAGGAGCTGAAGCACGGCGCGCCGCAGCCGCGCGATGCCGTGCCGGGCGAAGCAGCGGCCGAGGCGGCGGCCGAGGCAGCGAAGGAGACCGCGTCATGACCGAGCGCGAACCCGGCGACGATATCCGCGACACGATCATCGACAAGGCGCTGCCGCACGTGGCCTTCGACGGCTGGACGGTGACCGCGCTGGCGGCCGGCGCGCGCGACGCGGGTCTCGACGCCGCGCGGGCCGAGCTCGCCTTCCCCAACGGCACGATCGAGGCGATCCGCCATTTCAGCCAGCGTCTCGACCAGCGCATGCTCGACGCGCTGGCCCAGCGCGACCTTAAGGGGATGAAAATACGCCAGCGCATCGCCGCGGCGGTCATGACGCGGCTCGAGCTGGCCCAGCCCCACCGCGAGGCGGTGCGCCGCTCGCTGGCGGTGCTGGCGCTGCCGCACAACGCGCCGGTGGCGCTGGGCTTGCTCTATCGCACGGTCGACGCGATGTGGCATGCGGCCGGCGACACGGCGACCGACTTCAACTTCTACACCAAGCGCGGCCTGCTGGCCGGCGTCGTCTCGGCCACCACGCTCTACTGGCTCAACGACGACAGCGCGGGCCAGGCCGACACGCGGCAATTCCTCGACCGCCGCATCGCCGAGGTGATGGAAGTGCCGAAGCTGCTCGGCCGGATCGGCAAACTCGGCGAAGCCCTGCCCTGGCCGTGGAAGGCAATGCGGCGGCACGGCTGACCGGGTTTCAAAAAGGCGGCACGATGCCCTGGTTCGACTTTCTGCGCACGCGATGGTCGCAGCCACCGGCATTGACAGCGGGGCGCGACAACCTGGGCGACGGCACGCCGCGAGTCGGTCCTGGCGCGCCGTTCGATCCCGGCACGCGCCGCTTCCGCAATCCGCCGGGCAGCCCGCGCCGGCCCGAGGACGAGAAGGCCTGGCGCGCCTTCATGAAGCGGCGCATGGGCGACCGCACGGTCCCCGACATTCCCGCCGGCCACGCGCTGACCCACGAACAGACCGTGGCGGGACTGCGCGCGCATGACGGGACCGATTCGATCACCTGGATCGGCCATGCCTGCTTCCTGCTGCGGCTCGGCGGCGTGACGGTTCTGCTCGATCCCTACTTGAGCGCGGTGGCGGGCCCGCGCGGCCTGGGGCCAAGGCGCTTCGTGCCGCCCGCACTTTCGGCCGACCGCCTGCCGCCGGTCGACGTGCTCGCGGTGTCGCACAACCACTACGACCATCTTGATCTGCCGGCGATCCGCCGGCTGCGCGGCAAGCGGCGCATGACGGTGGTGGTGCCGCTCGGCCTCGGCAGCTACTTCGCGCGGCGCGGCTACCGCGACGTGCGCGAGCTGGACTGGGGCCGGCGGACGGCGCGCGACGGGGTGACGGTGACGGCGGTGCCGGCCGTGCATTTCTCGAAGCGCACGCCATGGGACCGCAACCGCACGCTGTGGGCCGGCTTCGCGATCGAGGGCGGCGGCCGGCGCGTCTACTTCGCCGGCGACAGCGCCTATGGCCCGGTCTTCGCCGAGTGGGGCGAGCGCCTGGGCGGGTTCGACCTCGGCCTCGTGGGCATCGGCGCCTACGCGCCGCGCGCGCTGATGGTGGCAAGCCACACCAGCCCCGAGGAGGCGGTGAGCCTCGGCCGCGACCTCGGCTGCCGCGCGCTCGTCGGCATGCACTGGGGCACGATCAAGCTGACCGACGAACCGCCCTTCGAGCCGCCCGACCGCTTCCTCGCCGCCGGCCGCGCGGCGGGCTACGCGGCGCAGGACCTGTGGGTGATGAAGATCGGCGAGACGCGCGCGATCCCGGCGCGGCGCGGGGAGAATTGAAGCCGGCCGATCAATCCTCTCGGTATCGTCCTGGCCGGGCTTGACCCGGCCATCCACGCTTCAATGTGCCGCGCCGCCCGGCGTGGATGCCCGGGTCAAGCCCCCGGCTGTCCGGTCGAGCATTTGACGAATTTCATGGAAACCGGCGCCGATCGGGCGTTTGGCGAGTTTCGCGCGAACCGAGACGCCGATTTCGGGTCCCCCCTCCCCTCGCGGGAGGGGGATAGGGGGAGGGGGCCGCGCGCGACTTCTTCGTCCAGTCGGAAATCACCGAGACGCCATGCCACCACGAAATGGAACCGAACCGCGACCGCACCACGGCACGAGGCCGGAGCGCGAATTCGCTCTCTCCGGCGTGGTGCTCGTCATCTCGTGGCGTGCGTCCTTCTTGCCTACCTTGGTGTCTTGGTGCCTTGGTGGTTTCCGTGATTGCCAGGCGGGCCATGCTTGCCGGGCGGTGGCGCGGTTCCCCCCTCCCCCTCCCCCTACCCCCCTCCCGCACGGGGAGGGGGGACCATGACAGGAAGTCGACTCGACGGCGGTTGGCGAACCGGACAGCCGTGGGTCAAGCCCGAGCATGACGTTTTAGGGAGAGATCTTCCTCGCCCAGGTCACGTGCCCCATCTTGCGGCCGGGGCGCGCCTCGGCCTTGCCGTAGAGGTGCAGCTTCGCGGTCGGGTCCTTCAGCACATCGAGCCAGGTCTCGGCGTCGTCGCCGATCAGGTTTTTCATCACTGCCGGCGCGTGGTGCGCGACCGAGCCGAGCGGCAGGCCGGCGACCGCGCGCACGCACTGCTCGAACTGGCTGGTGACGCAGGCGTCGAGCGTCCAATGGCCCGAGTTGTGCGGGCGCGGGGCGATCTCGTTGACCAGCACCGCGCCCGCGCGCGTGACGAACATCTCCACGGCCAGCAGACCGACCACGTCGAGCCTCTCGGCCAGCAGCTTCGCCAGGCGCTCGGCTTCGGCGGCGACGGGCGCGGCGATCGCCGCGGGCGCGATGGTTTCGTCCAGGATGTGATGCTTGTGGCGGTTCTCCACGGCGGGGTAGGCGAGCATCGTGCCGTCCACGCCGCGCGCGACGATGACCGAGATCTCGCGCTCGAATTGGACCCACGCCTCGACGATGCCTTCGTCGGCTTTCATCGCGCGCCACGCCGCGTCGGGCCGCGCGTCGCGGTCCAGCTTCACCTGGCCCTTGCCGTCGTAGCCCATGCGCGCGGTCTTCAAGACGGCCGGCGCGCCAAGGTCGGCCAGCGCGCGCGCTACGTCCTGCGGGCCGCGGACGCCATGGAACGGCGTGGTCGGCGCGCCGACCGAATTGCCGAAGGTCTTTTCCTTGATGCGGTCCTGCGCGATGGCCAGCACCTGCGGCCCCGGCCGTACCGGCACGCGCGTTTCCAGATGGCGCAGCGCGTCGGCCGAGACGTTCTCGAACTCCGACGTGACCACCTGCACCTCTGCCGCGAAGCGGTCGAGCGCGGCGCGGTCGTCGTAGGGCGCGATCGTCGCCCCCGCGCAGACCTGCTCGGCCGGGCTGTCGCGCTCCGGCGTGAAGACGTGGCAGCGATAGCCGAGGCGCGCGGCGGCCAGCGCGGTCATGCGGCCAAGTTGTCCGCCGCCGAAGATGCCGATCGTGCTGTTGGGCGGCAGCGGCGCCGTCGAATGCTTCACCGCTTGCCCTTCGGCGCGTCCGCCGGCGCGTCGGCGACCGCCTCGGTGCGCGCCTTGCGCCAGGCGTCGAGCTTCTTCTGCACCGCCGCGTCGCCGAGCGCCACGACCGAAGCCGCCAGCAGCGCCGCGTTGATCGCGCCCGGCTTGCCGATCGCCAGCGTTCCGACCGGCACGCCGGCCGGCATCTGCACGATCGACAGCAGGCTGTCCATGCCCTTCAGCGCCGCGCTTTCCACCGGCACGCCGAAGACCGGCAGCGTGGTCAGCGACGCGGTCATGCCGGGCAGGTGCGCCGCGCCGCCCGCGCCCGCCACGATCGCCCGAAGGCCGCGCTCGCGCGCGCTCTCGGCATAGCGCACCATCCGGCGCGGCGTGCGATGCGCCGACACGATGCGCGCCTCGTAGGGCACGCCCAGCTCGTCCAGCGTGGCGGCGGCGTGGCGCATCGTCTCCCAGTCGGACTGGCTGCCCATGATGATGCCGACGACGGGATTCTTCCTGGCCATGCGCTGGGCTTGCTCCGGGTTTCGCGAAGCGCCGCATTATAGGGATGGGCCAGCATCGGGCAATGGCGCCGGGCGGGCGTCATGGACTCGCCAATCTCAAGCTGCTAGCTTCCGCCGCCGATTCCGCCCCGACCGCGCAAGGCCTTGAATGTCCACGCAATCCGCCCTCATCACGGTCATGGTCCGCGCCGCGCGCAAGGCCGCGCGCGGTCTCGTCCGCGACTTCGGCGAGGTCGAGCAGCTGCAGGTCTCGCGCAAGGGCCCGGCCGATTTCGTGTCCAATGCCGACCTCAAGGCCGAGAAGACCTTGCGCGAGGAGCTGGAGCGAGCGCGCCCCGATTTCGGCTTCCTGATGGAGGAGAGCGGCGCCGCGAAATCGGGCGACGGGCGCCACCGCTTCATCGTCGATCCGCTCGACGGCACGACGAATTTCCTGCACGGCCTGCCGCATTACGCGATCTCGATCGGCGCCGAGCGCGACGGCGAGCTGATCGCCGGCGTGGTCTACGAACCGACGCACGACGAGATGTTCTGGGCCGAGAAGGGGCAGGGCGCGCATCTGAACGACCGCCGCCTGCGCGTGTCGGCGCGCGAGCAGATGCGCGACGCGGTGATCGCCACCGGCATTCCCTTCATGGGCAAGGGCAGCGACCCCGGCCATCGCCGCTACCTGGCACAGATGTCGGCGGTGATGGGACAGGTGGCGGGCATCCGCCGCTGGGGCACGGCCTCGCTCGACCTCGCCTATGTCGCGGCCGGCCGGTTCGACGGTTTCTGGGAGATGCACCTGTCGCCCTGGGACATGGCGGCGGGCATCGTTCTGGTGCGCGAGGCGGGCGGGTTCGTCAGCGAGGTCGACGGCGGCAACCGGATGCTGGATAGCGGCGCGATTCTCGCGTCGAACGACCGGCTGCATCAGGAATTGAGCCAGATCCTGCGCCAGGCCAAGCCCGTATAATCGCGCAGCGCGTCCATTCTAAGCCACTCAGACTCAAGGCTGTTGTACGGTTATCCCCATTTCGCTATGTTCGCCCGCGGACGCGCCGCCGCTGGGTCGGGCGGCTGGCCGCGGCGTCCGAAAGGCTGCCGACGCATGAACCATTCCGGCTTCGCGCCGCCGCTGCTCGCGATTGTGCTTGCCGCGTCCATCGGGATTCCGTCCGCCCGGGCGCAGATCGACCCGCGCCAGGGCTACGGCGCCTATCGCGGCCAGGTGATCGTCGACACCTCGGTGCTGGACCAGCTCGGCCGCGACCCCTACGGGCGCGCGACCGGCTACGGAACGGGGGCGGCGACGATGCCGGCGACCCGGCCGGTGGCGGCGCCGACCCAGCCCGTGCAAGCCGGGGGGCTGCTGCCGCCGCCAGGTCCGGGCGAGCTGCAGAAGCGCCAGGCGGAAATCAACGCGGCGGTGAGCCGGGTTTCGCCCACCGCGCAAGCGCCGGCCGAGCCGGGGCAGCCGAAGGCCGCGACCAGGTCCGCGCCGAAGCAGGCCCAGGCCAAGCCCGCCCAGGCCAAGCCCGCCAAGACGCCCAAGCAGGCCGCCGCCAAGCCCGCGGCCAAGGCACCCGCCGCCAAGCCGGCCGAGTCCAAGCCCGCCGAGTCCAAGCCCACCGAGTCCAAGCCCGCTGCCAAGGCGCTGGCGACGGCAGCTACGAACGCTCCGCCGTCTGCCGCTTGGCCACCGCGTACGCCGCGTCCGGCCGTCGCCGCGCCGCCCGCGCCGGCGGTGCCGGCCCGCACCGCCGAACCTGCCTATCAGCCTTCGCCCGCGGTCGTACCACCTGCGCCATCGCCTCAGTCGCCCGCACCCGCACCGCCTGCGCCCGCCGTCGCGGCGACGGCGCCGTCGACCCCGCCCTTGCCGCCGGTCCCGGGCGCCGCCGGCGCGACCGCCGCCGCTGCTCCGGCCCAGGCCGAGCCGGCGCCGGCACCGCCCGCGCCGGCCCCCGTCGCCGCCGCAACGCCGCCAGCCGCAACGCCGCCAGCCGCAACGCCGCCAGCCGCAACGCCGCCAGCCGCGACGCCACCTGCCGCAACGCCGCCCGCGGCCGCGCCGCCAGCGGCCGCGCCGCAGATGCGGGTGCGCGTACCGCCGGCCCCGCCAGCCGCGTCGACCGCCGCAGCGCCGGCTGCCGCCGCGCCGCCTGCGGCCAGGCCGCCCTTGTCGGCGACGGCGCCGTCGCTGCCCGGGCGCGGCGCCACGAGCTTGGCCGCGGCGCCCAGCCCGCCGCCGCCGCCGCCCGTGGGGCAGGCCGAACCGGCCGCCGCCGTCGCCGCCGGCCCGATCGCCGCCGGCAAGGCGGCGGCGCGCGTGCAGTTCCCCACCGGCTCCTCCGACCTGCCGGAAGGCGCCAAGGCCGCGTTGAAATCCATGGCCGAGCGCATGAACCGCGACGCCGACATGCGCGTGCAGCTCCTGGCCTATGCCGGCCCGCGCGAGGACACCGCCAGCCAGGCGCGCCGCCTGTCGCTGTTCCGCGCGCTCGCCGTGCGGTCCTACCTGATCGAGCAGGGCATCCGCAGCACGCGCATGGACGTGCGCGCCCTGGGCAACAAGTACGAAGAGGAGCCCGCCGACCGCGTCGACGTTGTCATCGTCGACCGCTAGCCTAGCCGGCCCAAACGACGGTAAGAATAGACCGGCCAACCGGACGGCCGGCCATCGAAAGGGTACTCTCCCGAATGAACCGCCCGCGGCGCTATCTGATGCGCATGGCGCTGTTCCTGGCGATCGTCGCCGTGGGCGTTGCCGCGCTGATCAAGCCGTTGATGCTGGCGTTCCAGGCCAATCCGTGGCTGAACGGCGTGATCCTGGGCGTTCTGCTCGTCGGCATCCTCTACAATTTCCGCACCGTGATCCGCCTCTATCCCGAATCCTCGTGGATCGAGGGGTTCAAGCGCGACCAGGCCGGGGGCGATTCCGGACCCGAGGGGCCGCCGCCGCGGCTGTTGGCGCCGATGGCGAAGATGCTGGGCGACAAGAAGGGCCGCTTGATGCTGTCCGCGCCGTCCATGCGCACCATCCTCGACGGCGTCGGCGCCCGGCTCGAGGAAAGCCGCGACACCGCGCGCTACATGATCGGGCTGCTGGTGTTCCTTGGCCTGCTGGGCACGTTCTGGGGCCTGCTGCACACGGTCAACGAGGTCGCCAAGGTGATCGGGAGCTTGAGCATCAGCGGCGACGCCGACATGGCGGCCAGCTTCGCGCAGCTCAAGTCGGGGCTCGAGGCGCCGCTGGGCGGCATGGGCACGGCCTTCAGCGCCTCGCTGTTCGGCCTCGCGGGCTCGCTCGTGCTTGGATTCCTCGAACTGCAGGCCGGCCAGGCGCAGAACCGCTTCTACAACGACCTCGAGGAATGGCTGAGCGGGCTTACGCGCCTTTCCAGCGGCGGGCCGGGCGGCGACGACCAGTCCGTGCCGGCGTACATCCAGGCGCTGCTCGAGCAGACGGCCGACAGCCTGGACCACCTCACGCGGATCGTGTCGACGGCCGAGGACAACCGCGGCCAGGTTACGCAGAACCTGCTCGCGCTGAACGAGCGGCTCAGCGCCTTCACCGAGCAGATGCGCACCGAGCGGCAGCTGATGCTGCGGCTGGCCGAAAGCCAGCTCGAGCTGAAGCCGGTGATGACGCGGCTGGTCAGCGCGATCGGCGACGGCAAGATGGGCGGCGGCGACGACGCCAGCC
>JADZDN010000305.1 GCA_020851015.1 Alphaproteobacteria bacterium
GCGCGGTGATGATGCCCGGCACCCCCGCCGCGCGGAACAGCGGCCACACCGCGCCGCGCTCGCGCACCGCCAGGAACAGCAGCAGGAAGCTGGCGCAGGCCACGCCGCGCCAGAACACGATGGTCCAGGGCCCCGCCTCGATGAAGCGCGCGATCAGCCCGCCCGTGCTCCAGATGATCGATGCCCCCGCAACCAGCAGAAGGCCCAGGCGGTGGCGCGCCGCGTCGTGCGGCGCCGGTCCCGATGCGACGCGCGGGACAGCGAGGACCTGGTCGGACGAACTGGGGGGCATGTAAAACCGGAACTATTCAAGGTGGGGCGATTTTCCGCCGCAGTTCAAGGTGATAGCACACAAACGGCGCGGCCGCACCCGAAGCAAATCTCATCGGGCGCCGCAATAGGGCTCATCCATTCTCGCCCAGAAGGGACCGGGCGGCCGAAGCCGCCCGGGCTGCATCGACAATGCCGCTCGGCGGCTTATTGGCCCTTCCAAGGCTCCAGCGCCTCGACCTTCGCCTTGTTCTGCTCGGCCTGGGATTTCTTGAAATCGTGGTTGAAGGCGGCCGATTCGAACGAGCCGTAGGTCGGGTTCGGCAGCATGATCCACTCGCGGCCCCAGCGGTCCTTGTTCGCCTCGAACACCTTCAGCCGCTCGGCCTCCGTGCCGCGATAGGCATCGGTGAAGTCGCCGAAATTGTCGCCCAGGTTCAGGAGAACGCGATAGCTCTTGGCGACATAGGCGCGCCGCGTGCTCTTGGCCGAGGTCCAGTCCTGCTGCTCGCGCGAGGTCAGGACGGTGTCGACATTGCCGCCCATCGGAAAGCCCAGCTTCTCCATGTTGCGGCGCGTCGCCGGTTCCTCCTCGGCCGTGCGGTTGGAGATGTAGAAGACTTTCACGCCCTTGGACTCGGCGTACTTGCAGAACTCGACCGCGCCCGGAATGGCCTTGGCGGTTTCCGAATTGACGAAGGCGGTCCAGGTGGGGCCCGTGAAGCTGGTGCCCTTGGCCGCCATCCAAGCCTGGTAGCCCGAATTGTCGAGCAATGTCTCGTCGAGGTCCAAGACCACGGCCGGCGGCAGATGACCGAAATTCCCCTTCTGCTCGTCGGGCGCGCCGGTCCATTTCTTGTCGGCCAAGGCCTGGTTCAGCCGCATCTTGGCCAGGGCGAAGGCGGCCAGGGTCGCCGCCTTGTATTCTACCGACTTCTGCATCCACAGCGTGGCGTTGATCAGGTCCGCGCGCGCGTTGCCGTCCTGCGCGAAGGCCGGCTGGGCCAGCGCAAGGCCGGCGCCCAGCGCCAGCACCATGGCCGCACGCCAGCCCTTGCGGCCGGCCCTATTCCCAATGAGCATGCGTGTGTCCCTCCACTGCTCGTTGACCCTCGTCCCATCTCCACGGCCAGCGCCCGCCGGCCGCGGAATTTGACAATTTCGCGAAACCTAGCACCTTGGCTGGCCGCTTGGAACCGGGCGCCGGCCCGCAGGGCCATGGCTTTTGCCTATCCCTCGCGTAGAATTGCCCCTGCCGGATTCAAGCGTCCCGCCGCCAGGGCCGATGATTGCACGATGGACTCGAGCGAACCCAAGCAGCGCCGCCATATCATCCTGACCTCCCATCCCACCGGCGGGCAGCAGAAGCCCTTGCCGATCCACTGGGGGGCGGCGACGCCGGCCGAGCGCGGCCCGATCGTGGCGACCACCTCGGAGCCGGCGCGGCGCAACGCGATCGGCACGCATTCCGGCTCCTACGGTCTCTACCGCGCGCTCGCCATCGCGGCGCACAAGCTGAGCCCGCTGCACCGGCCCGACCTTACCGACACCGCCCCGGCCGAGCCGATCGGGCCGCACCCGCAATGGCTCGACCCGGCGCGGATCGTCTCGCTCGATCCCTGGGGGCACATGGTCGGCGAGGTATTCGCCGAGCAGATCAAGGCGGGCCTCGACATCCGCCCGTCGATCGCCGTCACCAAGGCGCGCATCAACATGCCCGAGCTGCGCGACGCCATGGCGGCGGGACGCCTGAAGGCCGACGACGCCATCCTGGTGCCGACCGGCGACGTGCGCGTGACCAAGGTCGCGATCGAGCCGGTCTGGTACCTGCCGGGAATCGCCAAGCGCTTCGGCATCTCGGAGACCGACCTGCGCCGCTCGCTGTTCGAGCATTGCGGCGGCATGTTCCCCGAGCTGGTGACGCGCTCGGACCTGCACGTCTTCCTGCCGCCGATCGGCGGCACCACGGTCTACCTGATCGGCGACCCGGCCGCGATCGCCGATCCAGAGCGCAAGGTCGCCTGCCGCGTGCACGACGAGTGCAACGGCTCGGACGTGTTCGGCTCGGACATCTGCACCTGCAGGCCATATTTGGCTCATGGGATAGAAGTCTGCATCCGCACCGCCCAGGAAGGCGGCTGCGGCATCGTCGTCTACAACCGCAAGGAAGGCCGCGCGCTGGGCGAGGTGACCAAGTTCCTGGTCTACAACGCGCGCAAGCGCCAGGCCGGCGGCGACCGCGCGGAGACCTATTTCGAGCGCACGGAATGCGTGGCCGGCGTCCAGGACCTGCGCTTCCAGGAGCTGATGCCCGACGTTCTGCACTGGCTGGGGGTCAACCGCATCGACCGCTTCGTGTCGATGAGCGACATGAAGTTCGCGCCGCTGGTCGAAAGCGGCATCCGCGTCGTCGAGCGCGTGGAGATTCCGATCGAGCTGATCCCCGCCGATGCCAAGGTCGAGATGGATGCCAAGAAGGCCGCCGGCTACTTCACCGCCAAGGCGCCCGATCGCGCGGAGCTGACCCAGGCGAAGGGCCGCGGCCTGAAGGAATGAACGCGCCCGCGCCAGCGCCCGACATCGCCGCCTCCGTCCGCTGGCTGCGCTCGACCGACGCGATCCGCCAGCGCTGCGGCCTGCTCCATGCGGCGGCGCGACGCGGCGAGCTGCGTCATTTCCGCCTGCATGCCGGTCGCCTGGACCGGACGGCCGCCTATGTCGCCGAGGTGATCCGCGAGTCGTACCCGCGTTACGATATTCCGTATCACAGCCGCTGGCGGCATTTCGACGTCGGCGGCATCGACCGCTGGGGCGCCCTGTCGCGCGCGATCGACCCAGGCGACCTGCCCCGCGCCGCGGCCGATCTGGCGGGCGTCAGCGTGCTGCTGGATGCGGGCGCCGGTCCCGGCTGGGGGTACAGCGAGGCGGGGTCCGGCGCGCGGCTGGGACGCTCCGAGGGGCTCGCCGTGGCCAGCCTGGCGATGTTCCGCGGCGGGCTGTTCTCCGGCGACCCGGCACGACCCTTCCGCACCGATGCGCCGGGCTTGGAAGCGCTGACCGAAGCAACGTTATCACATGGCTTCCAGGTAAATGCCGCGAACCCGCTCGTCGGGCTTGCCGCCCGCGTGGAATTGCTGCGCCGCCTCGGCGCGGCGCTGCGCGCGCGGCCCGACGTGTTCGGGCGCGACGCGCGCTTCGGCAACCTCGTCCCCTACCTGACCCGCGATGGCACGCGGCCGATGGTCCCGGCGCGCGAGCTGCTCGATGTCCTGCTCGAAACCCTGGGACCGATCTGGCCGAGCGGCCTGATGTTCCACGGCACCTACCTGGGCGACGTCGCGCGCCATCCCCTGGCGCGGTCCGGCGACGCCACGGACGGGTTGGTGCCATTCCATAAACTATCCCAGTGGCTCGCCTATTCGCTGCTCGAACCGCTGGAATGGGCGGGCGCTGTTGTGACCGGGCTCGACGACCTGACCGGCCTGCCGGAATACCGCAATGGCGGGCTGTTCATCGATGCCGGCGTGCTGGAGCCGATCGACCCGCCAGCGGCCGACGTGCCGGCCGACCCGCGATCCGAGCTGGTGGTGGAATGGCGGGCGCTGACGGTCGTGCTGCTCGACGACATCGCCGTCAGGGTGCGCGCGCTGTTGGGCCTGGACGCGGCGCGCCTGCCGCTGGCAAAAGTCCTGCAAGGCGGCACCTGGACCGCCGGGCGCAGGATCGCGCGCGAGAAGCGCGCGGACGGCGCGCCGCCGCTGGCGGTCGCCACCGATGGCACGACGTTCTAGGAGCGAGGGGGATCTGCCGATGCATCCGAACGTCCACGTGGCCAATCATCCGCTGATCCAGCACAAGCTGACCCTGATGCGCCGAAAGGAGACGCCGACGGCCGAGTTCCGCCGCCTGCTGCGCGAGATCAGCACGCTGCTGGCCTACGAGGTCACGCGCGATCTGCCGCTCACGACCGAACGCATCGAAACGCCGATCGCCCCGATGGACGCGCCGGTGCTGGCGGGCAAGAAGCTCTGCATCATCTCGATCCTGCGCGCGGGCAACGGCATCCTCGACGGGTTTCTCGACCTGATCCCCTCGGCCCGCGTCGGCCATATCGGCCTCTACCGCGATCCGGCGACGCTGGTGCCGGTCGAGTACTATCTGAAGGTGCCGCACGACATCGCCGAGCGGCTGACCGTCGCGGTCGACCCGATGCTGGCCACCGGCCATTCCGCCGCCGCCGCCTGCCAGCGTCTGAAGGACGCGGGCGCGCGGCAGGTCCGCCTGGTGTCGCTGCTGGCGGCGCCGGAGGGGCTGAAGCACCTGGTCGAGACGCATCCCGACGTGCCGATCTACACGGCCGCCGTGGACGAGCGCCTGAACGACCATGCCTATATCGTGCCCGGCCTCGGCGACGCCGGCGACCGTCTGTTCGGCACCAAGTAGTCAAACAACCCGGAGACTTCGCGATGCCCGTCGATCTTCCCGAGAACAAGCTGAAACGCGCGCTTGCCGCCGGCAAGACCCAGTCCGGATTCTGGCTGACCACCGCCAGCACCACCGTGACCGAGATCGCCGCCGGCGCCGGCTTCGACTGGCTCCTGATCGACATGGAGCATTCGCCCAACGACCTGACCGACGTGATCGACCACCTGCGCGCGGCGATGGGCGGCACGGCCGAGCCGATGGTGCGCGTGCCGTGGAACGACGCGGTGATGGTCAAGCGCCTGCTCGATATCGGCGTGCGCTCGCTGATGTTCCCCTACGTGCAGTCGGTCGAGGAGGCGAAGGCCGCCGTGGCCGCGACCCGCTACCCCGGCACTTACGAGCACGGCATGCGCGGCTTCGCCGGCACGACGCGCGCCACCGCCTATGGCCGCATCAAGGACTACCCCAGGCGCGCCGCGTCCGAAATTTGCGTCACCGTGCAGATCGAGACGCCGAAGGCGCTCGCGGCCTCGACCGAGATCGCCAGGGTCGACGGCGTCGACTGCCTGTTTATCGGCCCGAACGACCTGGCCTCGACCATGGGCCATCTCGGCAATGCCGCCGGCCCCGAGGTGCAGGCCGCGCTGATCAAGGGCTGCGAGCTCATAAAGAAAGGCGGCAAGGCGGCGGGCGTGCTGGAGTTCCGCGAGGACAACGCCCACAAGCTGATCGCCGCCGGCTTCCAGATGGTCGCGGTGGGTGGCGATGCCGGCATCGTCGCGCGCGGAACCGAGCGGCTGGCGCGGGCCTTCAACCCGAACCTGCCTGCCTAGCAGGGCTGCGACGCTACTCGCCGACGGCCGGCTGCTTCGCCGCCGGCGCCGGCACTGACGGTTTCGGCGCGGCGATGCGCCCTGCCACCTCGGCGCCCGCATCGGGCCGAAGCCGGGCGAAGGCCAGCGCCGAGGCCGCGGTCAGGACGCCGATGCCGGCGAAGGCCGGCCAGAAATCGGCGGCCGCCAGCGCCGCTTCGCCCCCGCCGGTGCGCAATGCCAGCGTTGCATGCAGCAGCCCGGCGCCGACCGCCACGCCGATGCTCAGCGACACCTGCTGCACCGTGCTGGACAGGCTGGTCGCGCGGCTCATACGGTTCGAATCGAGATCGGCGAAAGTGAGCGCGTTGATCGCGGTGAACTGCAGCGAGCGGAAGAAACCACCGGCGAGCAGCAGCGCCACGATCGCCGCAGCCGGCGTCGAGGGCTGGAACATGCCGTAGGAAACGAAGAAGGCGCCGCAAAGCACCGCATTCGCCGTCAGCACCGGCCGAAACCCAAGGCGATGCAGGATCGGCCGCGCGGTCAGCTTCATGAACATCGCGCCCACCGCCGCCGTGAAAGTCAGCAACCCCGAGGCAAAGGCGGTCATCCCGAAGCCGACCTGCAGCATCAGCGGCAGCAGGAAGGGCAGCGCGCCGACGCCGATCCGGAACGGCATGCCGCCGCCCACGGCGATGGCGAAGGTCGGCACGCGGAACAGCCGCAGGTCGAGGATCGGGAATTCGCGCACGCTGGCGTGCCACAGGTAGAGTGCGCCCAGCACGGCGCCGGCCGCCAGCAGCCCCGCGGCGACCGGCAACGGCACGCCCTCGCGCCCCAGCGTCTCGCAGCCGATCATGATCCCCGCCAGCGCCAATCCGCTCAGCGCGAAGCCGACGCGGTCGAGCGGCGGCGTGTCCGGCTCCTTGCGGTTCTCGATGAAGATCGAGACCAGCACGATGCCGATCAGGCCGATCGGCACGTTGAGGAAGAATATCCAGCGCCACGAGGCGTAGGTGACCAGGAACCCGCCGACCGGCGGACCCAGCACGGGACCGAGCAGGGCCGGCGCCGTGAGGTAGGCCATCGCGCGCACCAGCTCGGCCTTGTTCACGCTGCGAACCATCACCAGGCGGCCGACCGGCACCATCATCGCCCCGCCCACCCCCTGCAGGAACCGCGAGGCCGTCAGCTCGACCAGGCTGGTGCTGATGCCGCACAGGATCGAGCCGAGGGTGAACACCACGATGGCGCTGCGGAAGATCGTCCGCGCGCCGAAACGGTCGGCCAGCCAGCCGCTGACCGGGATGAAGATGGCCAGGCTGAGCAGGTAGGACGTGATCGCCAGGCTGAGGCGGATCGGGCTGACGTCGAGGGACCGGGCGATCTGCGGCAAGGCGGTCGCGATGACCGTGCCGTCCAGGTTCTCCATGAACAGCGCGCAGGCGACGATCAGCGGCACCAGCATGGCCGGCCGCCCCGATTCCGGAGCGCCGGCGCCGGGATCGAGGCGGGAAACGGGTGCCGGACGGGCCATGCGCTATGATACCGGGCGAGCGGCCAAAGGGCTGCAATCGTATTCCGCCACCGCTTTCACGCCCCTGTTATCGGCCCTTGAACGCCGGCTTGCGCTTCTCGTTGAAGGACCTGATGCCCTCGCGCCGGTCCTCGGTGGGGACGGTGCGGTTGTAGGCCTCGATCTCGAGCATCATGCCGTCCGCCAGGCTCATCTGCAGACCGTGATGGATCGACTTCTTCACCTGCTTGATCGAGACCGGCGCATTGGCCGCGATCGTCTTCGCCGTCGCCAGCGCTTCCGGCAGCAAGGCATCCGCCGGCAACAGGCGGTTGACCATTCCCCACTGCGCGGCCTCCGTCGCCGAGATCGGTCGGCCGGTCAGGATGATCTCCTTCGCGCGCCGTTCGCCCACCGCGCGCGGCAGCGACTGCGTGCCGCCCGCGCCGGGCATGATGCCCAGGGTCACCTCGGTCAGCGCGAAGCGCGCCTCCGTGGACGCGTAGATGAAATCGCAGCCCAAGGCCAGCTCGCAGCCCCCCGCATAGGCCGCGCCGTTCACCGCGGCGATGATCGGGATCGGGCAGTCGATCACCGCGCGGATCATCCGCTCGACGATCAGGTGCTGCGCCTGCCATTGGCGATCGTCCATGCCGTCGCGCTCCTTGAGGTCCGCGCCGGCGCAGAAGACGCGATCGCCTGATCCGGTGAGCACGATGCAGCGATGCGCGTCGGGCGTTGCCGCCAGTCCGCCGAATAGCGCCAGCAGGTCGCGCATCATCCGGGTATCCATCGCGTTCGCGGCCCGCGGCCGGTTCAAGGTCACCAGCAGCACCTCGGCGGCGGGTTGCGACAAAAGTAGCGTATCGAAGTTCGATTGAATCGCCGTTTCCACCCCGTTGCCTCCCGCTCGAGATCGCTGCACGCGCGCGAATGAAGGACGCCGACGCGTGCCACGTCAAATCATGCAACGCCGTATCGAATGACGCTACATGGAGTCGGGCCGTGTGCAATATCGGGCTTGCCTGCAATGAGGACATGAGCAAGTCTCACGCGCCTTGTCCGGACAACTGTGTATTTCGAGCGCGCGGATGACCTTCGACGACCCGTTTCCATGGGGCCACGACGACCGGACGATCGGGCGGATTCTGACCGATCGGGCGCGCGAAACGCCGGAATTCGTCTATGCGCGGTTCGAGACGCAGGCGATCGATTTCCGCACGCTCGACCGGCGCGTCAACCGCTTCGCCAATGCGCTGATTGCGGCGGGCATCGGGCCGGACGACCGGGTGGCGCTGATGCTGCCCAACCATCCCGACTACTTCGTCGCGTTCCTCGCGCTGCTCAAGCTGGGCGTGTGCCAGGTGCCGATCAACGTCCATCTGAAGGGCGAAGGCTTGGCCTATCTGCTGGGTCATGCGGCACCGCGCGCGATGATCGTCGACGAACGCTATGCCGACGCGGTCCTGCCGGTACTGGCCAAGCAGCATCCGCCGCTGATGATCTGGCGCGGCGCGGCGCAGCCGGTCGAGGGCGCGCGCAATGTCGGCTTCGACTCCCTGGCGCAGCATGCGGAGACGAGCGAGCCGCCCTTCGCGCCGACGCCCGACAAGGTCGTGTCGATCATGTACACCTCGGGCACCACCGGCCTGCCCAAGGGCGTGATGGTGACCGACCGCATGCTGCGCGTGGCCGCGCGCGCGAGCTGCCGCTTGGCCGAGGTGAAGCCGGGCGACGTGTTCCATGTGTGGGAGCCGCTCTACCACATCGGCGGGGTCGAGGTGATGATCCTCGGGCTGATGGAGCCCATCACGCTCGGCATGGTCGAGCGCTTCAGCGTCTCGCAATTCTGGAGCCAGGTGCGCCAGTTCGGCTGCACGCACATCCATTTTCTGGGCGGCGTGCTGGCCATGCTGCTGAAGGAACCGGCCGGTACGCGCGACCGCGACCACAAGGTTCGCGTCGCCTGGGGCGGCGGATGCCCGGTCACGATCTGGCGCGCGTTCGAGGAGCGCTTCGGCGTGCAGGTCCGCGAGTGCTACGGCATGACCGAGTGCTCGTCCTTCACCACGCAGAACCTGACCGGCAAGCTGGGCTCGACCGGCAAGGTGCTGCCCTTCTTCGAGGTCCGCATCGCCGACGACGCGGGCAACGCGCTGGGCGCCAACCAGCGCGGCGAAATCTGGGTGCGCGAGAAGTTCCCGGGGCTGATCACGGGGGGATACTTCAAAAACCCCGAAGCGACGGCTGCCTCGAAGCGCGACGAATGGTTCCTGACCGGCGATCTCGGCTATTTCGACGCGGACGGCGACTACTACTACGCCGGCCGCAAGAAGGACAGCATCCGCCGGCGCGGCGAGAACATCGCGTCGTACGAAGTCGAGCGCATGATCAACGAGCATCCCTCGGTGGCGGAGAGCGGCATCGTCGGCGTGGGCAACGAGCTGGGCGACGAGGACATCAAGGTGTTCCTGCGCCTGAAGCCCGGCACCACGGTGGAACCGCTCGACTTCGTGAAGTGGTGCGAAACCCGCATGGCCTATTTCCAGGTCCCGCGCTTCGTCGATTTCATCGACGAGTTCCCGAAGACGCCGAGCGAGCGCATCCGCAAGGATGCCCTGTCGCGCGACACGGCGCGCTGCTTCGACCTCGAGAAGTCAGGCTACAAGCTGCAGCGCCGCCGCGCCTGAGCCTAGGCTTTCGCCCGCGGCAGATGCGGGTCGGCCGGCAGGTCGGGCGGCGGCAGGTCCTCGAAGGCCAGGTCGCCGATCGGGATCGGACGGATCGGCGGACGCGAGCGCGGCATCGCGATCGTCGCCGGGTCGACCCCCGTCCCGTCCGCCAGCAGCGTCGCGAGCGTGGGCAGGCAGTTGCGTCCCTGGCAGCGCCCCATCGTCATGCGCGTCGCCGCCTTCAGTTGCACGGCGCTCGTCGCGCCCTCGCCGCGCCGCCGCTCGATCTCGGCCCGCGTCACGTCCTCGCAGCGGCACACGATCGTCTCGGGCGTGATCAGCGCGCGCCAGCTTCGCGGCGGGCGGTAAAGGGATTCGAGACCGCGCCGGAAGCGATCCAGCCGCGTCCAGCGCGTTCGCCACGGGCTTGCCGCCGGCCCGTCTCCCTGCGACCGGCCCAGCCGCCGCGCGACCGCCTGGGCCGCCAGGTGCCCCTCGGCCAGCGCCAGCTCGACCCCGCCGATGGCCGCGCCGTCGCCGGCGGCGAACAGGTTCGGCACCGATGTCTCGAAATCCGCGCTGCGTTCGACCGTCCAGCCGCCGCGTAGCGCGTCGAATTTCAGGCGCGCGCCCAGCAGCCGGGGCAATTCGACCGCGGGCGAGATACCGAAGCCGGTGACCAGGAGATCGCAATCGATCCGGCGCCGGCGTGCGTGATCGACAATGCCGGTTTCGTCGATCGGCGCGATGATCGCCTGATCCACCGCTTGCGACCCAGAAGCCTCGACCGCGGTCCAGCCGGCGAGCACCGGCACGCCGGCGCGCGCCAGGATCGCCTGATAGCGCAGCGCCTGAGCCAGGATCTCGGGCGCGGCGGCCAGGCGCGCCAGTTCCGCCGGCAGGCGGCGCCAGATCGGAGCGGCCTCGACGATCGCCGCGACCTTGAGGCCGGCGCGCACGAGGTTGGCGCCCACCAGCATCAGCAGCGGCCCGTTGCCGACCACGACCGCGCGCGTGCCGGGCACGATGCGTTGGCCCTTCAGCAGGTTCTGGACGCCGCCCGCGCTGATGACGCCCGGCAGGGTCCAGCCGGGAAACGGCACGGGCCGGTCCTGCGCGCCCGGCGCCAGGATCACCGCCCGTGCCTGCACGCGGCCCGAGCGCGGCCCGGCGGCGACCGACAGCACGCCCGGCTCCGGCATGTCCCAGACCACGGCGTCGGGCAGATAGCTGACGCGCGGGTGATCCAGCACCGGGAACAACGCCTGGCCGCGCCGGCGATCCTTGTCCCACGGCGTCTCGGCCGTATGGCGGAATCCCGCGGGCGGGTGGCGGAAATACTGCCCGCCCGGACGCGCATTCTCGTCGACGACCACCACCTCCAGCCCGTGCGCGGCAGCCTCGGTCGCGGCGGCAAGGCCGGCCGGGCCGGCCCCGACGATCGCGAGATCGCAGGTCCTCATGATCGAACCGGCCCGCCGAGGCCCTGCTGCGTCTCGACGCGCATGCCCGGCTTGGCTTCGGTCATGCAGGCACGGTTCGACGGCCGTCCGTCGATCGCCACCAGGCATTCCCAGCACATCCCCATGCCGCAATAGAGGCCGCGCGGCATCGCGCCGCGCGCGGTCGAACGAAACCGCGCGATGCCCGCGGCCAGCAGCGCGGCGGCGACCGTCTCGCCGGGATAGGCCGTCACCGGCTGCCCGTCGAAATCGAAGCGGAACGCCGCGCCGCGGTCGATGCCCTGGTCGATGCGCCGGCGGGTCATGCCGCGAACCGCGCCGGGTCGAAGGCCCGCATGTCGAGCTCGGTTCTACCTTCCAGCATCAGCCGCGCCATCTCCTCGCCCAGGGCCGGGCCCTGATGGTAGCCGCCGCGCGCGCAGGCGTTCACATAGGCGCCCGCCACGCCGGGCAGGGCGCCGAACAGCGGCAATGCATCCGCCGCCACGCCTTCGAAGCCGGCCCAGCTTCGCACCATGCGCAGCTTCGCGAGATCGGGCACGACCTGCATCGCGACGCGCAGGTTGTGCATCAGGTTCACATGCTCGGTCTCGCGCGTGCCTGCGGCGAGTGTTCCCCTGCCCTGCCAGCCGCCCCCGATCAGGCAGGTGCCGTTCGGATACTGCTTTATCGACAGGATGCCGCCGATATGCGTGATGACGCGGTCGATCAGGCGGGGCGCCGGCTCGGTGATGGTCAGCATGTTCACGTCGGCCGCGACCGGCAGGTCCACGCCCAGCATCGCCGAGACCTGGCCGGTCCACGCCCCCGCGGCGATCACCAGCCGGTCGGACTCGATGGATGCGTCGCCCGCGCCGATCCGGAACCGGCCCCCTTCCTGGCGGATCGCGACGACATTCGTGCCGGCGAGCAGCGTTGCGCCGGTGCGCTCGACCGCGCGCGCGAGGCCCGGGCCGCTGGTCAGCGGCACCGACATGCTGTCCCAGCCGCAGAACGTCGCGGCGCACACATCGGGCCCCAGCCAGGGCGCCATGTCGCGCAGGCGGTTGCCGTCGAGCCAGTCGGTCTCGACGCCGAGTCCGGCCTGCTCGCCCTGCGAGCGGCGAAGCATCGCGACCTCGCGCTCGCTGGTGGCGACGCGCAAGCCGCCGATCTGCGCGAAGCCGACCTCGATGCCGTCGACCGCCTGGAAGTCCCGCCACAGTTCGATCGCGCGGCGGCTGACCTGCAGCACCTCGTTGCGCTTGATCTGTAGCGACAGCGTGCCGGCATTGGCGCCCGATGACTCGCCCCAGGCCGCGCCGCGCTCGATCACCACGACCTCGCGCCCGGCGCGGGCCAGGAACAGCGCGGTGCATAGCCCGGCCACGCCCGCGCCAATGACGGCGATTTCGGCCCGGCGCGGCAACGCCGATGGCCCGCCCGGGTTCATTCGGCCGCGCGGGAGCGTCCGGGGGCCATTACGCCGATCTCCGTCAGGATCTGCCGCAGCCGCGCCAAGCCGGGCTCGTCAACCGGCAAGTGCGGCAGGCGCGGCAGGCCGGCCGGGCGGCCGAGCAGGTTCATGCAGGCCTTGATGACGACATAGGCGCCGTAGCCGCCGATGTAGAATGCCTCGTAGAGCCGGTCCATCACCGCTTCCATGCGGCCCGCCTCGGCCGTGCGGCCGGCCAGGATGTCGTCGACGAACCGCACGGCGGGTGCGCCCACGATGTTGGTCGCCATCGACACGGTGCCGACCGCGCCGCGCCCGATCATCGCCATTGCATAAGGCTCGAGCCCGCAGAATACCGCCAGGCGGTCGCCGACCACGCGGATCGTCCGCGCGAGCTCGTACAGATCCTTGGAGGAGTCCTTCAGCGACACGATGGACGGCATGGCCGCCAGTTTCTCGACCAGCGGCGCGGTCATCGTCACCTGCGTGCGACCCGGATTGTTGTAGGCCATGATCGGCAGGCCGACGTCGCTGATCGCCTGGAAATGCCCCAGCAGCTCGCGCTCGTTCGGCAGCGCATAGGGCGGCGCCAGCACCATCGCGCCGTCGCAGCCCGCGCGCTTTGCCTCCCGCGTCAGGTGCACCGCGTCCTTCGTGGCAATCGCGGCCGTGCCGGCAATCAGCTTCGCGCGGCCCTTGAGCTGCTCCCTGGCGACCTCGAACAGGCGCACGCGCTCGTCGTTCGCCATCGTGTACCACTCGCCGGTGCTGCCGGCGACGATGACGCCGGCCACGCCGTCGGCGACGAACTGGTCCATCAGCCGGCGGAAGGCCGCCTCGTCGACGCGGCCCTCGGCGTCGAACGGCGTGACCGATACGACGAATACGCCCGCCCAATCCGTCTTGCGCGCCATCGGTGGCCTCCTACTTGTCGAGAACCCGGTCCAGCACCCAGTTGTCGATCGTGTGCACCAGTTGCTCCAGATAGGACAGCCGGCCGGGCTGGTAATAGGGCGACCGCAGTCCGATCTGCTGATCCTCCGCGGCCTTGATGTCCTCGGGGATCGTGATGTCGAGGCGCTTGTAGTAGCTCTCCACAACCTCGCTGAAGTCGTTGCGCTCGCGCGTCTTGCGCGGGAAGCAGCTTCCCGCGACGATGCGCGTGCGCTCGGGCCCCAGGGGATCGCTGCGCACCCACCACATGCCGTCGATGCACCAGCCCA